>DASZBM010000001.1:0-334398 GCA_035944135.1 Acidobacteriaceae bacterium | reverse complement strand
CTTCGCTCTGTTCAACGTGGTCGCGGTCACCACCCACAGCATCTGGGCCACGGTCTTCGGCCAGTTCCTCGCCGAACCCTTTCACCACGCGCTCGCTCAACGACAGCCCATGGCCATCGTCTTCCTCGTCACACAGATTCTGCTTGTCGCTGGCTACGCCTGGCTGCTCATCGAGAGCATCGACGCGATGCTCTCGCCCACTCCCACGCCCACCAGAGAACCGCGCACGGCTACCACAAAGTAGACTGCAGGCTCTTGAACTGCACATTCAGATACAGGTCAACCGTCACCGCATTGCCGTTCAGGGTCGCCGGCTGAAACTGATACTGCTGGACCGCCGCAATCGCCGCCTCATCCAACCCCAATCCCGCAGGCTGCGCCACGCTCACGTGCGAGACCTTGCCATCAGAATCGAACCACAGATACAGCTTCACATTCCCCGTAAACTTCTGCGCGTTCGCCAGGTCGGTGAACGTCGGATTGTAGGTCCGGACCAGCGTCGGCGGCTTCACCTCGCCACCCACATGCATCGCGCTTTTCTCTTCCGGCGTAAACGTCACCGACGTCGCGCTTTCGGTGACAAAGCTCTCTTTCTGGAACTTCGGCGCCGAACTCACCGGTAGAAAGTGCTGCATCGCGTACGCCTGCCAGTACTGGGGCAGGGAAGGCGCCAGCGTCGCCAGGTCCTTCGCGAACACCACATCCAGAGCCCGGTCGAAATTCCCGCTTCCATCGCCTGCGATCTCCATGCTGATCGCGCCCGCATCCTGCTCGGTCTTCGCCGGCACACGCCGGATCTCATCGTTCGGCAGGAACTCCAGCGCCATCCGCTGGCCCTCAATCATCAGCGAATTCCCATTCACCCGCACTGACCGCACATCAATCCCCGACTCCGTAAACGGAACCGTGTCCGCCGAAGTTTGAATCTGCCCCTGCGCATCGAATTTCAGGTTGTCGTCCGCCCAGAATCCGCGAAGAAAAAGCTGCTTGCCTATCAGCCGTTCTGCGATCGCCTGTCCATTCGGTTGCACATCCGCGCCGAGCGCCGCAGCACTCCCTGCCAGAAAAAGAAAACCCGCAACCGCGGCGTACAGTCGACGCATCCTTAACCTCACCAGAGTCCCGATATCAATTCGTTGCTTGCCGGGTTAGTCTCTGTTGCCTGAACCCCTCCAGACACTCCCAACTTAGAGCCAGCTGTGCTACCCATCGGCAGCGTTACTTTTGTACCCTCGCAGGGACCTCACGCTGGAAATCCGTACAATGAATATCGGCGCGCTCATGAAATTCCTTGAATCCATCGCCGATGCCTTCATCATGACCTTCGGCATCACCCCGCCATCCCCCGCGCGCCGCCGCGTCGCATCCATCTTCATCGGCTCCGCGCTCTTTCTAACCGTTGCCGGCATCCTGGCTCTCTTCATCTTTGCGATCATTCACCTCCTGATGCGCTGAAAAATCCGTGTAATCCGCTGAAAACGATTGCCCTACGCTCTACCCTCGCCCCCAAAAATCGGCTGCGGAAATCATTGACTTCCGAGTGCGACCCAATTATCCTGAAGACTCGCGCAGTCCTGCGCCTGTGACCTTGGTGCGCCCTTTCGGGCAATGCTGAGGCGCCTGGACCCAGGACACTGAGGCGAGGCTCACCGCCGCCCCCGCTGATTCCGGCACTTGCCGGGCTCGCTGTTCGGCACTGATTCGCAAAGCCCCGCTCCCCGGCCATCGCTCTATCCGGCTCTGTGCGCTATCACGCAACTCCGGCCCCTCTTCGGGCAGCCCCCGCGGCAATCGTGCTGCGCGTGGCCTGTCGCCCGGTTCGGCCGCCCAACGCAGGCACAATATCTTCGCGCTTCACGCCGGCCACGAAGACGGCAGATGTAAGGAGTACAACGTGAATCTGAATCAGACAACGACGATTCCCAGCGGCAAAGACGTCCCGCGCAAGTGGTTCGTCCTCGACGCCAGCGGACAGACCCTCGGCCGTCTCGCCTCCCGCGCCGCCAACGTTCTTACGGGTAAGAACAACCCGCTCTATACGCCCTACATTGATATGGGCGACCACGTCATCGTCATCAACGCCGAGAAGATCCACGTCACCGGCATGAAGGCGAGCCAGAAGATGTATCGCCGCTACACCGGCTTTCCCGGCGGCTTGCGCGAGGAGGGCTTCACCAAGCTGCTCGCCCGCCGTCCCGAGAAGATCGTCGAAGAGGCCATCAAGGGCATGCTCCCCAAGTCCAAGCTCGGCCGCCAGATGGCCACCAAGCTCAAGGTCTACAAGGGTGCCGACCACCCGCACAAGGCCCAGCAGCCCACCGCGCTCAGCGCCTAACGACGAACGGGGATAAAGGACAAAGTTTATGGCAGATCTGATCCAATACTACGGAACCGGCCGGCGCAAGAGCGCAATCGCTCGCGTCTTCCTCCGCCCTGGCTCGGGCAAGTTCACCATCAACGGCAAGCAGTTTGAGGAGTACTTTGTCACTCCCGCACAGCGCGCCGCCGCCAAGCAGCCGCTCGGCATCGCCGACATCAACGAGACCTTCGACATCCTGACCACGGTCAAGGGTGGCGGCGTCAACGGCCAGGCCGATGCTGTCAAGCTCGGCATCGCCCGCGCTCTCATGGAGTTCAACGCCGAACTGCGCAAAACGCTCAAGGCCGGCGGCATGGTCACTCGTGACGCCCGCGGCAAGGAACGCAAGAAGTACGGCCAGAAGGGTGCCCGCGCCCGCTTCCAGTTCAGCAAGCGCTAAGCTGTCGCACTTCTTTTTCTGGTTGTCATCCCCGAAGAGGATCTGCTTTTCGCCCGGAGCGCCACAAACGCTCCGGGCAGCGGTACTCGAAGCATCCAGCAGCACCCGCCGACATCGCGCCGGCGGCAGGAACCAAATCTCCCAGCCCACCGGGATCAATCGTCTGTCGCCTAGGCCGCCACAAAGCCGACCGGACTCACAGACAGCGATGCCCAGAATAGGAAAATTAACATGGCAAGTATCACCATGAAAGAGCTGCTCGAAGCTGGCGTTCACTTCGGGCATCAGACCAAGCGCTGGAACCCCAAGATGAAGGAATACATCTTCGGCGAGCGCAACGGCATTTACATCATCGACCTCCAGAAGACCCTCAAGATGTTTAAAGAGGCGTCCAAGTTCGTCACCGACCTCACCTCCAGCGGCAAGCTCATCCTCTTCGTCGGCACCAAGCGCCAGGCGCAGGATGCCATCGCCGAGGAGGCCAACCGCGCCGGCATGCCTTACATCAACTCGCGCTGGCTCGGCGGCCTGCTCACCAACTGGGTCACCGTCCAGAAGTCGGTCAAGCGCCTCCAGGAGCTCGACGACATGTCCACCGATGGCCGCTACGAGCTGCTGACCAAGAAGGAAGTCATCAAGCTTGAGCGCGAGCGCAAGTCGCTCTCGACCAATCTCTCCGGCATCAAGAACATGCGCCGCCTCCCCGACGCGATCTTCGTCGTCGACTCGAACAACGAAGCCATCGCCGTCTCCGAGGCCCGCAAGCTCGGCATCCCCGTCGTCGCCGTCGTCGACACCAACTGCGATCCCACCGTCGTTGACTACGTCATCCCCGGCAACGACGACGCCCTCCGCGCCATCCGCCTCTTCACCACGAAGATCGCCGATGCCGCCTACGAGGGAACGCAGATGATCTCCGACAAGGCCTTCGCGCAGGAGTATGCCGACGTGACGCCGGCCGTCACCGAGTCGCATCTCCTCGCGGATGAAGACGACGTCGCCCGCAACGAGATTCAGATCTCTGCCGGCGCCGCGGCCGACTCCATTGAAGACACTGAGGACGAGGAGATCGACCTCAACGCTGCCCTCGGCGGCGGTATCCGCAAGGCACCCGCAGCCGAGACCGAAGCCGAGCCGGCACCCGCCGAAGCGACCGCCTAAGCAGATTGCATTGAAGGGGCACGGCTTTAGCCGTGCCGTAACAGCCCTTACCTGATATCTAGGGCGTGGGCTTTAGCCCACGCCTTTTTCACGCGCCTCATCCCTTATGAGGCGGGAAGGATCAAGAACCAGAATGTCTACAATCGAAGCTGTGAAGATCGACGCCAAGCTCGTCAAGGAACTCCGCGAGAAGTCCGGCGCCCCCATGGGCGACTGCCTCAAGGCCCTGCAGGAGGCCAAGGGTGACATGGAGGAGGCGTTCGTCGTCCTCCGCAAGCGTGGCATGGCCTCGGCCGCCAAGAAGGCTTCGCGCTCTACCAACGAGGGCGCGGTCGGCACCTACATCCACGCCGGCGGCAAGATCGGCGTCCTCCTCGAGCTCAACTGCGAGTCCGACTTCGTCGCCCGCACTGAGGACTTCCAGGAGCTCCTCAAGGACATCTCCATGCACATCGCCGCCGTCGACCCGCGCTACATCTCGAAGGATGAGGTGACGCCCGCCGACATCGAGCGCGAGAAGGACATCTACCGCGCCCAGGCCGCCGCTACCGGCAAGCCCGCGAACATCATCGAGAAGATGCTCGAGGGCAAGATGGGCAAGTTCTACGAGGAGGTCTGCCTGCTCGAGCAGCCCTTCATCAAGGAGCAGTCCCTCACCATCCAGCAGCTCATCGCGCAGAAGGTTGCCAAGCTGGGCGAGAACATCTCGGTCCGCCGCTTCGCCCGCTTCAAGATCGGCGACCCCAACTACACCATTGCTCAGGCGAAGCCTGCCACGACCGACGAGTCAGCCGCATAACGGAAGGGGCACGGCTTCAGCCGTGCCATAGCCGAACCGAACAAATCAAGAGTCCGGACTTTAGTCCGGGCTCTTTTCCATTTTTTTGTACCAAATTCCATCTTTCGATGGATGAAAAAGCCTCCCCTTTTGCCATAGCTTGGCTTCGCTCGTCCGAACGACGCTTTAGCGCGCCAAACATCTGTTCTTTTTCGGAGGCTATCCCGTGCAGCTATCCAGGATCTCTCTCGCCATTCTCGGGTCCCTCACGTGCCTTCTTTCCGGCGCTGGCGCTTATGCGCAGGGCTGCGTAGCCGCCCACACCAATCAGCGCGTCATCAGCGAGCTCGTCACCGCCGACGGGAGTGCTCCCAGATCGCGCTTTTCTATCCACAATCTCACCGTCGACATCGGCTACCGCGTCTTCAACTCGAACAAGTATTACCAGGGTTCCACCGAGATCGCCCGGCCCACCGCCGTTCGCAATCACCAGAACATCTTCGACGTCGGCATAGAGTACCGGCTCTCGCCGCGCTGGAGCTTTATCGCGGACGTTCCGGTCTATGACGGCTCGCGCAACCAAATCTATCCGCCCACCGGCATCTTCCGCGTCTCAGGCATCGGTGACATGCTCGTCGGCGCCCAGGCGTGGATCTTCCGTTCGCCCACCGAAAACGGCGGCAACATCGCAGTCATCGGGCAGCTAAAGGTTCCCACCGGCGTGGACAACGCCACCGGCCTCGCGACCCAGGGCGGCCAGACCATCACCGCTACCGCCGACCAGTCTCTCCAGCCCGGCGATGGCGGCTGGGGCTTCGTCCTCGGAACCCAGGGATACAAGCGCCTTTGGCACACCGCCTCCGCCTATGGCCAGGCCAGCTACCTCTTCAACCCCGAAGACACAAACGCCGTACCGACATTCCGCTCGCAACCTGGTCAGGGCGTCATGTCTGTCACCGATCAATATCTTTACCGTGCAGGCGTTTCGCAGAGCGTTCCCAGGCTCCGCCACGTCTCGCTCTCGCTCGGCATCCGCGGCGAAGGCGTTCCCGTCCGCGATCTCCTCGGCGATAGCGACGGCTTCCGCCGCCCCGGCTTCATTTTCTCGCTTGATCCCGGCCTCATGGTCGATATCAAGCGCACGACACTTTCCGTCAACGGCCCGTGGGCCCTTTATCGTGACCGTCCGCCCAGCGTGCCGGAAATCCAATACAACATCACCAACGGAGACGCCTTCTTCGCCGACTACACCGTTATCGCGAGCCTATCCCACCATTTCTAGTCCGTGTCACCGGACTGCACTCCAATAGGAAAAAAAGGCAAGGACCGCATAGACAAGTCCTTGCCTCCCAAAGAGATCCAACTGACGACTCAGCCCGCGCGATGTGTCCTCACTCTACTGTCGTTCGTACACCATCGTCGCCTTCTCGTTCATCCTTCCCGGAGCCCACTCTTCTTCCACCAACGTCTTGCCATCGCCGCTGAGAGTTTCCGTTCCCTCTACCAGCACCTTGCCGTTGTAAGCGATGGAGTACTGCAACTTGTTCGCGCCTTCGCTCTTAAACGAGCGCGTCACTCCCGGCGGCACATTCGCTCCAGTCACCGGCAGCGCGCTTCCATCCATGTTGCCTTCCACACTCTGCTTGAACTCCGGCGAGTAGACCTTGATCCAATCAGCCTTCCGCTCGATCACCATCGAATCGGCCCCGCCCTTCGTCTGCACGTCCATCCACTTACCCACCAGCCCGCTCGCCCCTGACTGGCGCTTGTAGACATCCGTGTACTCCGGCTTGCTCCCATCCGGCCTCATTTCGGTCCCATGGATCGTCAGAGTCTTTCCGTCCGCCGAAAGCGATTCGTGCTGCTTTGCTAAGACGTTGTCTCCAGCTTTTGTCACGATGTCATACCCCGCCGCCGGCGACCCCGTGCAAGTCCTCGTGCGGTTCGCAATGATCGTGTACGCCTGTCCATCGCAGGCGAAGTCAAAAGACACAACGCCATTCGAATAGTGCATCTTCCCATTGCCTTTGTCTTCGACCGTGAACGTATCGCCCGTCAACTTGCTCTTCGCGACGTTCATCTTCCACGTCCCACTCCACGACTGCGCGGCGGCGAAACACGGCGCAGCCACCATCGCCAGCGCGGCGCACAGCATCGCTCTCTTCATAAGGACCTCGGCAAAAATGTCTTCGAACAGCCCGACCCGGCCCGGTCCCACCCGGAGCTCGTTTCACAAGGCCCTATCACCACAGCCCTGAAGCTGGTGCAATTTCCCGAGAGTGACAATCTGCGCCCTGATCTCTCGAAAGTCAAGCACTTAACCTCCCAGGCAGCGAGCGGCACACGTCGTTCCCCGACCCGCCGAACACCATCGCCGACTCGCGCCACGCCCACAAACCGCTCGGCTACACTCGCCCTATGCCGAAGCGCACCCCTGCGCCCAAACCATTTGCTACTCCGGCCGGCGAGATCCACCTCGGCGACAACCTTCCCATCCTCCAATCTCTCCCCTCCGCTTCCGTCGACCTCATCTACATCGATCCGCCCTTCAACACCGGCCTCACCCAGAAGCGCATCCGCATCACCGCCCGCCGCAGCGAAAACGGCACGCGCAACGGCTTCGGCAACGCCCGCTACGAGACCACCACTGTCGCCTCGCCCGATTACGCCGACACCTTCGACGATTACCTCGCCTTCCTCCGCCCGCGCCTCCTCGAAGCCCACCGCCTGCTCACGCCCACCGGCTCACTCTTCCTCCATCTCGACCCCCGCGAGGTCCACTACGCCAAGGTCATGCTCGACGAAATCTTCGGCCGCGCCCACTTCCGCAACGAGATCATCTGGGCCTACGACTACGGCGGAAAGCCGCGCGATCGCTGGCCTGCCAAGCACGACAACATCCTCTGGTACACGCGCTCGCCCACCCGCTACACCTTCCACTACGACGCCATCGACCGCATCCCCTACATGGCGCCCGAGCTCGTCGGCCCCGAGAAAGCCGCCCGCGGCAAAATCCCCACCGACGTCTGGTTCATCACCGTTGTCCCCACCAACTCCCGCGAAAAAACCGGCTACCCCACCCAAAAACCCCTCAAGCTCCTCGAGCGCATCCTCCGCGTCCACTCCAATCCCGGCGACCTCGTCCTCGACTTCTTCGCCGGCTCCGGCACCACCGGCGCGGCAGCGGCCAAACTTGACCGCCGCTTTCTCCTCATCGACGCCAGCCCCGACGCCGTCCGCATCATGCGCAAACGCCTCGCCCCCCCAGCGTCCTCCACGAACAAAATAATCCCCGCTTCTAGGTAGCCCGAGACTCTAACCTCGGGTCTCTCCGCATGCCCGGAAGAAGGGGCTTTAGCCCTTGGAATATGCGCTCGCCGGAGCCCATGTACCAGCTAAGTCATTGCCCCCTGCCACTTCCGCGTCACTCTTCAGTCACTAACGCACACCTTCAACTAAGTCGTTTTCCGCCTATCATTGCCCGCAAGGGCCCAGACACCATAGGAGGAATCCGAATGTCAGCAAGCTCGCTGATGCCGCACGCCGTCTGTTGGCGCGCGGACCAGCACCTCATCTGGACCATGGTGGCCTCCAACGCCATCACCTTCCTCAGCTACACCACCATTTGCATCACGCTTCTCGCCCTCCGTCGCCGTACGGCCATCATCATCGCCCGCGACTGGGTCTTCTTCCTCACCGGCTTCGCTCTCTTCATCGTTGCCTGCGGCACCACGCACCTCATGGAGGTCGTCACCACCTGGTCGCCCATCTTCTGGGCCGATGCCTGGACGAACATCCTTACCGCCATCTTCTCCGCGTACGTCGCTCTCCAGCTCATCCGTCGCCTCAGCACCATCACCTCCGGCATCAACGACTACGCCGCCCGCCTCGCCCGCACCGAAGACGAAAAGGCCCAGATGCAGGAAAGCCTCATGGCAGCGCAGAAGCTCGAGGCCTGGAGCCGCATGTCCGCCGTCGTCACGCACGAGATCGGCAACCCTCTCGAAGCCATTCAGAACATCCTCTATCTCATCCGCCAGTCCGACGTCGCCACACCCGAAATCGTCCGCCTCACCCGCATGGCCTCCGAAGAAGCCGACCGCGTCCTCACCATCTCGCGCTCCACGCTCTCCTTCTTCCGCCAGTCCAGCAACCCCGAGCGCATCGACCTCCGCGCCGCCGCCGAAAGCGTCCGCTTCCTTCTCGACCCCGTCCTTCGCCGCCGTGAGATCACTCTCAACGTTCGCATCTCGGGCGATGTCACCATCGACGCACTCGCCGGCGAAGCTCGTCAGGTCCTCCTCAACCTCGTCCGCAACGCCTGCGAAGCCAGCCCCCGTGGCGGCTCCGCTGTCACACTTACACTCTCCGGCCAGGCCGACCACGTCGACATCATCGTCACCGACGAAGGTTCTGGCATCGATCCCGCCGTCCTTCCGACCATCTTCCAATTCGGCCAGACCACGAAGGGTTCACAGGGCAACGGCATGGGCCTCTGGACCGTGAAGCACATCGTCGATCGCCACGGCGGCAAGATCCACGTCGACTCCCAACCCGGCCACGGCGCCACCTTCACCATCACTTGGCCCCGCCACATCCACTCGCCCACCAACGGCGCCCGCCGCACCACCCGCCTCCACACCGTGAGCGCCTAACGCAGACCGCAGAAGTAAAGCCACCTCCTCCGCAGGAAGTTGTCGGGCTACGATACCGTTATGAAGCCTCCGACATTCTTTCTGTCCTCCACGATCTATGATTTCAGGGATCTACGATCGGCGATTAAGTTCTACCTCGAGGAACAAGGTTGCAGAGTCCTGGCATCAGAATTCAACGACTTCCTTAAGCCTCTTGACAGACATTCTTACGATGCGTGCCTTCACGCGATCGAGCAAGCCGACTTTTTCGTGCTGCTCATCGGAACGCGCGTCGGAGGCTGGTTCATACCAGAGGAACGCGTCAGCATCACCCAACAAGAATACCGTCAGGCTTACGAGCTGCAGAAAGCTGGCAAGCTGAAGATAGTCACATTCGTTCGCGACGAAGTTTGGCAGGTCCGAGAAGAGAGAAAAGAGCTGGCATCATACCTTGGCTCGCTTCCGTATGGAGAGAGCGAAAGAACGAAGATCAAGGCCTACCCGAGCAAATTCGCGGAGGACGCCGACTTCATCTCCGGATTCATCACGGAGGTCGCGCGTAATCGAGAGACTGCGAAGGCGCTCAAGGCCGGCGGGGCACTGCCATCCGGTAATTGGATCCACGTCTTCCATAACTTTGGCGACGTGATCTCAACGTTGCAATCTCAGGTCTTTTCTGGACTGCCGATAGAAGAGGCGGCCATGAGGAGATTGTTGCAATCTGAAATCCGAGAGATTTTGCGGCGTTGCATCCCAAAAACACCAAGGGGATTGTTGTCGGTGCGCCGAGGACTCGAGAACTTTCTTACAAAGTACCCACTCACGACCGAAAACAGAAAGGATGAGTTTCTCGAGATCGATGCGAGCGACTGGGACAAGTTCGCCTGGTTTGCATTCCATGTGATCTCTCGGAAGTTCCACCCGATCATCTTAGATAGAGCGATCGTTTCACCGTTTTTCCTACAATTCGATCCAATCCTCAAAGCGTTCGAGGAAACGCCCATCCATAACGCCCTCTTGAATTTACGGGAGGAAATTCGGCGCTTCAATGAGGCGAATACTCCAGAAACCCTAACGGTTATTTACGAACACACCCCGAGGCAACGGGGATTCCGAAATGGCAGCATCGAAGTGGAACCGATTAAGCTAGCGACACTTCTTCACCTATTGGATCGCTGGGTTAATCTCATCGAGCTGTCCACCTCGATTCACAGATACCTCGATGGGGGAGGGTTCGTTGAGCCATCGCTGCGTCCTCGAACTCCGATTCTGGGAATGGAGGAAAAGATAGAGGAGGAATTTCCATCGATTGATGAGATCCTGAGCGTCATTGGCTCAAACGATCGGGTGTAGGCCTACCGAACCTCACTAGATTAGTTCCGTACATTCTCGTAGGCAAAAATGAGACCGATAGAGCCATTTGAGGACGCGTTCCACTACCGCACCCCGCCCAACAAATCAATCAGCCTCTTAAACCCGTCTCGCCTTGCCGCAGTATTCGCCGCATTCGCATCCGGAGCCTCGCCGGTGCGCATGAAACCATGCCCCGCTCCGTCATACACCACTGGCTCGTAAGTTTTGCCCAGCGCCTTCATCGCGTCCTGGGTTGCCGGGATCGTCGCCGTAATCCGCGCATCGTTCTGTGCATAAAACCCGTACACCGGCGCCGTGATGTTCTTCATCAGCTGTGCTGCCGGAGGTGGCCCATAAAACACAAACGCCGCGCTCAGATCATGCCGGTGCGTCGCAAACAAAAACGCCTTCCCACCGCCCCAGCAGAACCCGGCAACAAACAGCTTTCCGTTCGCAGCCGGAAGCCCCTTGCCGTAGTTCGCTGCTGCATCCAGATCCGCCAGTACCTGCGCATCCGGCAACGACGACACCGCCCGCGTCACCGCGCCTTGATCCGGAAACGCACTCGTCCCGCCCGGCCGGGCCGGAGCATACGGCGCTCCGCTCTGCTGCTGCGCATCCGGCATGATCGGATGGTCGCCGTGATACTGCTGCGGTGCCTGTTGCGGCTGATATCCGGCAAGCGTCACATGAGCCGAATCACGTACCTGCGCCATCTGCGCCGGCCCCAGCCCGCTCAACAGATCCGGCTCGACGACAATGTACCCCGCGCCCGCGACCTCATCCGCCATCTCGCGCGCCCAGTCACTCAGCCCGAAGATCTCATGGACCATCACCACCACCGGAGCCTTGTCCTTCACCTCCGGATACACCACCCACGCCTGCAGGTCTCGTCCCCCCGGCTCATGGATGGTCACAAACTCGCCGTGCCTCGAACTCTTCGCCAGGTTTGCCTTCGCCCAGTCCTGCGCCACAGCGCTGCTTGCGACCGCCAGCGCAACGGAAATCACCGCACTTGCCACTCGTCTCATGCGCGCCAGTCTACGGCTTTAACTCACAACTGAAAACTGACAACTGAAAACTGAAATCACAAAAAACGTTCGCCCGCGCTGCCGGCAACACCGGCCGGGTCCGCTTGACAAACACCCTCCGCCCGAGACCCCTGCTCAACCAAACTCAATGACGGCGTGCGCCAAAAGGTCCAAGCCTAAGTCCAAAGGGCTGAAGATTTTGCGCAAAAAACAGGGGGGAGGGGGGTACCCCTCCCCGTCACTCAAAATCGCCTGTCTTCTAGACTTGGCTGCCCGCGAAGCTCGTCGCCAAATCCCCAACGATCGGGATCTTGTACCACTGTCCCTGGCTCGCCTTGATCAGCGCAATCAGCCAGAAGATAAACAGCACAAGATCGATCAGACTGCGAATGAGGGCGAACATCCAGAACATCAGGTGCAAGCCTATGAACGCGAAGATCGAGAACACGATCCCGATGACCACTGCGACCACCGTCAGCGCAATGCACTGCCACGCATGGAACCGCACAAACCGGTCGCGGTTGTAAGGAGCCATCACCAGGAAGATCACCGCCGGCACGAACGTGATGTACGAGATCGCCGCCGCCGCGTTACTGCTCAGTCCCTGACCAGCTGCTGGCGGCGGAGCCCCCGGCGGATACTGCGGCCCCGGCCCACCGGCATATCCCTGCGGCGGCCCCTGCGGCGGTGGCGGCGGATACTGCGGCCCTGATCCGGGTCCGGTCCCATACACCTGCCCGTACCCCCCCGCGGCAGGCTGCTGCGGCGCAGGCGGTGGAGGTGGCGGCGCGGGCAGCGGTTCCAGCGATTGCGAAGGTGGCGCTGGTGGAACCGGTGGTTGCGCTGGTGGAACTGTGCTCCAGTCGCTGACCCCGCCCGTGCTCGTCTCTTGTCCCGTCCCCTCTGGCCCGGCACCCGGTGTTTGTGGTTCGTCGATCATTGTTGCCCCCTCGGAGATGCAAATTTCATCGCATGCGCCGACCGCCACACGCGCGCACAACCAGTGATGAAACTGCGACTACACGCGAAACCGCCCATCACCTTCGCGAGCATCTTAGCCCAAGCGTGCGCTCAGAGTTGGTAACCGGATTGCTTGGCCGCGAACTCGCTGATCACTGGCAGTTTGAATACGCTGCCTTGCGACGCCTTCACGATGCTCAGAATCCAGCACACCAGCAACACGAGGAAGCCAACTCCGCCTACGATCCATCCCAGAATCGGAATGACGAAGAGCAGCCCCAGGCAGAACCAGCAGATCGCCAGTCCGATGCATTGGAAGGCATGGAAACGTACGAAGGGTTTCGTGTTGTAGGGAGCCATCACAAGGAAGATGATCGCCGGAATAATTGTGACGTACGCCAAAGCGCCAGCGGCTGTGTCGCTCAGCCCCTCGGCCGGAGCGATCGCTGCCGGTTGTGCATAGCTGCCTGCCGGTGGTGGTGGGACCTGTTCCCAGCTACCGGTTGACGGTGGTGGAGGGCCCTGCTGCATAGGTTGCTCGTCCATGCTGCCTCCTCGTTCTCGGCACAAACGCAAGAGCGGCCCGATACTGCGGGGCCGCTTTTGCATTCACCGATTCTTGTGTGCAGCACTTCTACCATAGAAGTGTGAGGCGAGCTATCAGGAAATTCGCATCGTCCTCCGATGAACTACCCGACGAGTCTAGCGGTTGTCGAATATGGATCCGACGATTCCGCCGAGGACGGCTCCCGCACCGACATCTCGCGCCGTTTCGCCGCGGTTGTGCGGCAGATAGGGCTCGAGCGCATGTGCCAGATTGACTAGCGGCAGTGTCTGCAGCCACACGCGGCCGGGTCCGGTGAGGGCTGCGAGGAAGATGCCGTCACCACCGAAGAACATGTTGCGGATGCCCTGAATGCGCGTGATGTTGAAGGCGACGTTGGACTGGAAAGCGCCGACGTGCCCCGGATGCACGCGCAGCGTCTCGCCCGGCTGCAGGTCGCGCACCACCAGCTCGCCGCTGAGTTCCAGCCAGGCGGTGCCGTAGCCGGACACTTTCTGGAGCAGGAAGCCATCGCCGCCGAAGATGCCTGCGCCGAGCGATTGCTGAAAGCCGACACCGAGCTGAATCTGCGGCGTGGCACAGAGAAAGCCGTGGCGATGAATCATGAACTCGCTGCCGGGACCCACCTCAATGGGCAGAATGTGCCCAGGAATCTTGGTCGCGAAGGCGACCTCGCCCGGATAACCCTGTGCGGTGTACTCGGTCATGAAGAGACTGCCCCCGCCGACCACGCGCTTGATTGCGCCGAAGAAACCGCCGCCGCCCATCATCTGCGTGTGCGTCGTCATGCTGATGGTCTGGCCCATCCAACTCAACTCGCCGGCCTCTGAGATCACGCTCTCGCCCGGTTGCAGCATCACTTCGAGCACCGGCATTGTGCTTCCTACGATTCGACTCTGCATACAGTCATCCTTTCCAGTTTGCGCACACTCGTCACAGTTGAGTTGGCTCTAATGCTACGCCCAACAGGGCTCTGAAGTTCCCGGGAAGGCGTTCTGCATCCAACTGTGGCTGGAGAGCAACACCTGAATGCCAGCAGTCGCGACGGTTCCAGGCAAGTCAAAGAGTAAGCGGTCCCCAGCCTCGATTCCGTGGCCGGCGATCATACGTGAGGCTCGTCAGCGCTTCGGCATTCGAGGCTTCCGGCCCGGACAGCGCGAGATACTCGAAGCGGTTTTCAATGGCCGGGATGTGCTGGGTATTCTGCCGACGGGAGCGGGGAAGTCGCTCACCTATCAACTGCCGGCGTTGTTTCTTCCGAAGTCGGTTGTTGTTGTTTCGCCGCTGATTGCGCTGATGCAGGACCAGCAGGAGAAGGCTGTCGACGCCGCGATTGCAGTGCAGAAGATTGACTCGACCCTCACGATCACAGAAGCCGAAGCGGCCACCGAGGCGATTGATGAGGGCACCGCGCAGCTCATCTACGTAACGCCGGAGCGGCTAGAGAATCGTGAGTTTCTGGATTCGCTGAGGGCGGGTGGCGTGTCGCTGTTTGTCGTGGATGAGGCGCATTGCATTTCGCAATGGGGACATGATTTTCGTCCGGCATATCTCGGGCTGGGCTACGCGCGCGAAGCGCTGGGGAATCCGCCGGTGCTGGCGTTGACGGCGACGGCGACGGAAGAGGTGGCGCAGGAGATCCTGGAGCGGCTCAATGCAAACGAGCCGGTGATTGTGAACACCGGAACGGAGCGCGCGAATCTCTTCCTGGCGGTGCATCCGACGGTGAACCTCGATGCCAAGTTGGCTCGGGTCGGCTCATTGTTGGAAGAGGAGAAGGGCAGCGGCATCATCTACACGGCGAGTATCCGGTCTGCGAACGAGCTGCATGATTGGCTGAAAGATCACGGGATTGCGGTCGGTCGATATCACGGACGAATGCCGGCGCGCGAGCGGGAGCGCATCCAGGCGGAGTTCATGGCCGGCGAGCACCGCGTGATGATTGCGACGAAGGCGTTCGGGCTTGGAATAGATAAGCCGGACATTCGCTTTGTGTATCACTTCGAGTTTCCGGATTCGCTGGAGACGTACGCGCAGGAGGCAGGTCGCGCGGGCCGCGATGGACTGCCCTCGCGCGCGATTCTGCTATACCGGCTGGAAGATAAGCGCATTCAGAACTTCTTCATGCGCGGACGCTATCCGAAGGCAGAAGAGGTTCGCGCTGTGCTCAACACGCTAAATGCGGTGCCGTTGTCGCTGGCAAGTATCGCGGAATTTTCGCAGACGGGCCGCCGGCGCACGCAGGTGATTCTTTACCTGCTGCGTGAGGCGGGAGTGGTCCGCCGCGGGCGAAGCGGTTACATGCTGAAGCGAACCGAGCCGATCTCGGATGCAGAGATTGGATTACTGCTCAGTGACTACACGGATCGCGCGAGCCGCGATAAGGAGCGGCTGGCGGAGATGATGCGATACGCGCAGGCGGTGACCTGCCGGACGCAGATTCTGCGAACGTACTTTGGCGAGGATGCGGGAGAACCTTGTGGCCGCTGCGACAACTGCGCCCGCGGATTGAATGCGGATGCAGACCTCACGGAGGCCAAGCCGCGGCGATCGCGCAAGAAGCGGATCAAGGAGGAATCGCCGAATCCCGCAAACGGTAATGGAGTGACGGTCATCGAGTCGATGCATGGCGAGATTCGGACCACGGCGCCCGAGACACTGCCGCAGGCCCAGCAGGCGAAGTTTGCGGCCGGCGACCGCGTGCGGCATAAAAGCTTCGGGATGGGGCGAATACGCGATGTGCTCGGCGCGGCGGCATTGGTGCACTTTCCAAAGGCCGGCGACCGCCGCGTGCATACGGACTTCCTGCGTGCGGCAGGATAGGAATGCGGTGCTGCTAACATTTTGAAGAATGGCAACGAGCGTTGACGTACATGCGCGGACCGAGAGGCCCCAAGGTGTGGGCTCCTCCGCACGCGATCTTCTGGTGGCTTTGCCGTTCCTTGTACTGCTTTATGTTCAGCTGGTGCATCACGTTCTCTGGCGCGATGAACTGAACGCCCTTGGAATCGTATGGGCCAGCCCGACGATCCCGTCGCTGTTCTGGCATATCCATCATGAGGGCCATCCGTGGCTCTGGTACATGATTCTCTGGGTGCCGTCGCGCTTTACGCAGTCGGTGCTGGTGCTGAAGTTTGTGGAAGGCATCGTCAGCACGGCGATCATTTTGTTTGTCGCGCTTCGATCTCCGTTCCGGCGATGGGAGAAGGCGCTGATCCTGGCCGGCTACTTCTTCGTGTTTGAATACACGGTGCTGTCGCGCATGTACGGCGTGATGCTGCTGGCGTTCGTCATCTACCTGTACTGGCGCACGAGTCATCGGGATTCGCCGGTCATGAGCGCGTTGCTGCTCGGAGTGATGGCCAGTGTGGATACGATCGGCATCATTCTTTCGCTGGCGCTAATTCTGGAGTACGCCGCAGCGATGTACAGGAGTGGCAGGCTGTACTTCAGCCGAAGAACTGCGCAGATTGCGCTCGGGGTCTATGCCGCGATCACGGCATTTGCTGTCTGGTCGGCCAAGCCTGCGAAGGACATCAGCTGGCGGACAACCGGACGGCCCTTTGCAGAGGCGAAGGATATGTCTCATTTATACGAGGCATTTCTCCGTTATACGGTTCTGCCGTTTTTTCCGGTGAAGAGTCCGCGCAGCCATTTCTTCTGGAACCCGTGGCTGCATGGCAATCTGCTGCGATACAGCATTCCGATGCTGCTGGTTCTGGCGATGCTGTATTGGGCGTTTCGCGGCAGATGGAACCTGCTGCTGATGATTGGGGCAACGGTCGCGGCGGGCACGCTGTTAGCCCATCTGATCTATCCGGGATCGGAAAGGCACTTCGGCATCGTGTTTCTTGTATTTGTCGCAGCGGCATGGATTGTGCGTGCGGAGCAGCCCTCTGCCTTGTTGCCGTGGCCGGTGTATCTGCTGCTGGTCATCTCTGCGCTTTCCAGCATATGGGTGCTGATTGCGAGCTGGGAGCGGCCGTTTTCATACGACAAGGCAGCGGCGGAGTGGATCGTTCGCGACCATCTGGAGCAGATGCCTTTCGTTGCGGAAGAAGATACAAGCGCCATATCGGTGGCTGAATATCTACATCGGCCCGTGTATATGATCGAGTGCTCGTGCGTGGATACCTACCTTCTGTTTTCGTCGAGGCGGGACCACTACACGGATGCAGATGCGCCGGCGCGCATTCTGCAGGCAGAGCACTACTACCACGATCAGCCGCTGCTCTTCATGCTGGTACACCCGATGAAAGATGATGAGAAGAACGGGCTGGAGCAGGAGGGTTTCAGGGTTCAGCCAATGGCGAGCTTCGATCCGGCGGAAGACATTGCAGAGAACTTTTACTTTTATCGTCTGACGCTCACGAAACCCGGCGATACAGCGCCGTCGATTGCTGAAGGAGGAGGAAGCCGGTAAGGTCGAAGCTCCTGCTGTACTCTTACGGCAACACTCATGCCCGCGCCTACTCTCAGTGTTATCGTTCCCTGCTACAACGAGCAGGAGAGCATTCAAGCCTGCCATGCGCGGTTGAGCGACGTGCTGAGGTCTCTGAACGAGAGCTACGAGATTGTTTACGTGGACGACGGCTCGCGTGACGAGACTGTGCACCTGCTGGAACAGATTCAAGCAGGTGATCCGCACACAGTGATGGTGCGGCTGTCGCGAAACTTCGGACACCAGCCGGCGGTCACTGCCGGGCTGAGTGCGTCGCTCGGTGAGGCGGTGGTGATCATCGACGCCGATCTGCAGGACCCTCCGGAGCTGATTCCGGAGATGGTGGCGCTGTGGCGCTCCGGGTACAAGGTCGTGTATGGGATTCGGCAGACGCGGGACGGCGAGACCACGTTCAAGCTGTGGACTGCGAAGGCATTCTATTGGCTCATCAATTCGCTGTCGGACGTGGACATTCCGCTGGACACGGGTGACTTCCGGCTGATCGACCGCGTGGTGGTGGATGTCTTTCTGAACATGCCGGAGCGCCATCGCCTGCTGCGAGGAATGTGGAGTTGGATCGGGTTCCCGCAGGTTGGAGTGCCGTATCAACGCGCTCCGCGCTTCGCAGGGGAGACAAAGTATCCACTGCGGAAGATGATCGGGCTTGCACTGGATGGAATCGTCAGCTTTTCCGTCGTGCCGCTGCGGCTTGTTACTGCGTTGGGATTTGTTTCGGCCGGCGCGGCTTTCGTCGGTATTGTCTACACGCTGTGCGTGCGGCTGCTGACGCATTCTTGGGTTCGCGGATGGGCGATGACCTTCATCGGTATTCTGTTCATGGCCGGAGTGCAGATGCTTTGTCTAGGCATTCTGGGCGAGTACATCGGGCGTATCTATACGGAATCGAAGCAGCGCCCACTATTCATTCAGCGTGAGATTCGGCGCGCAGAGCGTGAGTGAAGCATTCATGTTGCGCAGCAATGGCCGTAGTAAACTGGCCGATATGACCGCTAAGACGAGGGGTGATGGCCTCGCTGGGCGGCCTGGACGAGGTCTACTCGTCGCTTTATCTGTTCTTCTTTACCTGGCATTTACGGTCGTCATGTTCGTACGCATTCGCGCGGCGAACGATCATCATTTCTTCTTCGCGCTCGACGACCCATACATCCATCTGGCCTTGGCGAAGTCCATAAGCCATGGGTTCTACGGAATCAATGCGGGCGAAGCTGCGTCGCCATCCTCCAGCATTCTATGGCCGCTTTTGCTGGTTCCTTTCGCGGGAAAGAGCTGGGGGCCGATCGCTGCGCTTGTCTTGAACGTGATCGCAGGCATTGCTACTGCCGTGCTTCTGGGATTTGCCGTGAGTGGATGGCCTTCGCGAGAGGCCTCGCGCGATGAAAGTCTCAGGCGCTCGGTCTCGATTCTGTTCCTCATATTTATAGGTAACCTGGTCGGACTTACGTTTCTTGGCATGGAACATACTCTGCAGGTGTTTCTTGCAGGGGTTGTGGCGCTGGGCGTGATCCGCTGCATTCAGCATCGCGAGGTTGGGCTATGGATTCTCGTTGCGGCCGTGCTCGCACCAGCGGTGCGGTACGAGAGCGTCGGACTGACGCTGGCGCTTGCGATCGCGCTTTACGGAAGGTCAGAGGTCAAGAAGGCAGTGCTCGTGTTCGCGGCGAGCATCGTTCCCCTCGTCGTGTTCTCGGGTTTTCTAATGCATCTTGGGCTTCCAGCGCTGCCGACCTCAGTGCTGATCAAGGGAGGAGCCCAGGGCACAAGCCCCGGCGCGCTGTCCCACCTTCTTCTGTCTTTCAAGGACACTGCGAAAGCAGTTCTGGTACCGGATCACACGATCCTGATTCTGCTATTTCTCACGCTCGCGGGACTCGCCTGGGGTGAGCCGGACAGAGCGCGGCGATTCGCGCTCGCAGGATCGGCCCTGGCGGCAGGGCTTCATCTGGCAATTGGCCGATTTGGGTGGTTCCACCGGTACGAAGTCTACGTCGTACTGTTCAGCACGCTGATCGTGCTTTACGTTCTACACGAGCGACCCCGGATGCTTCTGGGATGGTTCGCGCTGGGACTGCTGGCGGTTGCCGGGCCATATATTGAGGCTTGGCGCACGACAATTGAAGGCTCACGGGACACCTACTTATTGCAATTCCAGATGCACCGGTTTGCGGATCAGTTCTATGAGGGCAATGTTGCGATCAATGACCTGGGTCTCGTGAGTTACGGGCGGCACCCGAATCAGTATGTGCTCGATCTGATGGGACTGGGTTCTGTGGAGGCCGCCAAGCAGGCCAACAAAAGCCCGCAGTGGCTGGATGCCATCACCGAAGAGCATCACATCGGCGCCGTGATGATTTTCCGTTCATGGTTTCCAGCCGTGCCGAACGATTGGACTCGCGTCGGCGCGATTTGCATCATCAACCGTCCGGTCATGCTGCCCGATAGCTGCATTCAGTTCTATGCCACGCCGCTGGAACCGGCAGCGGACCTTCGCACCCGATTCGCAGCGTTCACAGAGACTCTCCCGGAAGGTGTCGTGGCGATCAACGCTTCTGCGCCAGACCTTGCCGCACGAGCGAACATAGGCGGGCGTTGACGAGATGGCCGCGGAAACTCAGAATGGAAGAAGCGCACCTGAAAAGCTGGATGTGAAAAAGGTCGCGATTCTTCTCGTTGTCGCCGCATACATCGCCTGGTTTCTCTGTCTTCCTGCATGGCCCTCTCAGGATGGCCCGATGCACCTTTACTACACCAACATTCTGGGGCAATTGCTCTCGCATCAGCCGTCGGTGTACTCGCGCTACTACATCATCAAACATATTCTGCCGCCGTACGCGCTTTACTATTACGCGCTGCTCGGGTTTTCGAAATTCGTACCGCTTCTCGTCGCCGACCGCCTGATCCTGTGTGGGTATGTGGTCTCGTTCGTATTCGGGTCCCGCTACCTGGCACGCGCGCTTGGGCCTTCAGCCGACGAGATGACATTGCTGGTCACGCTCCTTTTGCTCAACTGGCCGCTTGCGATGGGCTTTGTGAACTTCTGCCTGTCGCTCTCGTTTGTGTTCTGGGCAATCGGCTTGTGGTTGCGCTTTCGAGGTGCGGACCTCTGGCGCCGAATCGGATTCGTTCTGCTTGCGGTCCTTGCGATGTTCACACATCCGGTTCCGCTGCTCGCTCTGCTTGGGATTGCGGGGCTTGATCTTGCCCTGCGAATCATTGCTCATTTTCGGTCCGGCAGGGCCTTGAATGTTGGCTTTCGGCGGGATCTATTCACCTTTCTACCTTCGGCGTTAACGCTCGTTTATGTGAAGCTCTTCACGAACAGCCATCCTCTTTCACAGACTGCTGTCGCATCCCCTGCGGGCAGTTTCGCGGTGCAGGTCTATCAAAGCGCAAAGGGATATGCTGCGGAAAAAGGCCTCGCGTTTCTGTTAGGTCCGGGATTCGGCCCTCGGGCGTACAGGGTCATTCTTGCATTGGCGATTGTTGTTCCGTTGGCACTGGCCACGCTTCAATGGCTTCGAGACCGCAGAGAGAACCGCCGGAATGCGGCGCACATAGCGTTAATTCTGAGCGTGCTCGCAATCGTAGTTCTACCGCTCGTTCCGCACGACCTGAACGCTTCGCATTTCTTCGCAGACCGGCTGCTCCTTATTGTCTGGCTGCTTCCACTCTTCGCAGCCAGCGCCTACGTCTTCAAACGGCGTGCAAGCCCCCTGCTCATTGTTGGGTTTGTTCTGTGTGCGCAGATTGTCATTCTGTGCACAGCAATCGAAAAGGTCTTGCCGGCGGCAAAGATGATGGCGGCGGTCGATCAGTTCCGTGGGCCGATCGCCGCGAAACCCGGACAGCTTGTGCTGGTGCTGAACGACCCTCGCCCTGCTGATGTGCATTCCGGGCTTTCGTTTGACCCGCTGACCGGAATTGCATTTGACGTGCTCCGGCACGACAATGCCGTACTCGCTAATACTCCCTGGCTGGATCTTGCGATAATCCCGCTTGGGGCCACGCCTGCATTGCCGTCAACGGAGTTGTCACCCGAGACGCTGGAGTTCCCTTCGCTTCTTCGTGAGCAGCTCACAAGAGACAGCGCGCTGCGAAACAAGCTTCTCGGGCAGGTGGACTTCGTGGCGATCGATCAGAACTACCGTTCTGCTTCGACAGAACCTGATCCGCTGCTTTTGCCTGATCCCGGAGAAACTGACGCCTGGCGGTGCGCGCTCTCGCCGATGAGCTGGCTTCGTATTTGCCGGAGGCCAGAGCATTCAGGCTCCTGACTTCCGCTCACCTTGTACACTTGAAGCAGCCATGTATAAGCGTGTTCTTCTGAAGATCTCGGGCGAAGCCCTGGCCGCGGGCCGGGGGTTCGGCGTCGATGCTGTATTTATCCACGAGATCGCCGCGGAGATTGCGCAGGTGGCGCGCACCGGGTGCCAGATAGCCATCGTCGTCGGCGGAGGAAATTTCTTTCGTGGCGTGTCGGAGCAGGCGATTCATATGGATCGCGTGGCGGCCGACCACATGGGCATGCTATCGACCGTGATCAATGCGATCGCGTTGCAGGATGCGATTGAGAAGACCGGCCTCTATGCGCGAGTAATGAGCGCGATCGAGATGCATGAGGTCGCGGAGCCGTACATTCGGCGGCGCGCGATTCGTCACCTGGATAAAGGGCGCGTGGTGATCTTCGCCGGCGGTACGGGCAATCCGTACTTCTCGACGGACACCGCCGCGGCGCTGCGTGCGATGGAAATTGGCGCGGACGTGCTGCTGAAGGCGACCAGCGTCGAAGGCATCTACACCGCAGACCCCAAGAAGGTCGCCGACGCGACAAAGTTCGAAACCATTACCTACATGGAGATCATCAAGCTGGGTCTGCGCGTGATGGACACGACTGCGGTGTCGCTGTGCAAGGACAACAACCTGCCGATGATCATCTTCTCGATGCGCGAGATGGGAAACATTGTGCGCGTTGTGCAGGGCGAAAAGCTAGGTTCGCTGGTTACGGCGTAGGCAGCCGGGTTACTGCGCCGTAATAACCACCTTCAGCTCTTCCTTGCCACTCAACGAGATGCTAACGGGCGCGACGCGAGCGGTGGAGGGTACCAGGTCGATTTCCCGCTCGATGCGGCCCGAGGTCGATCCGAGAATCACGACGTGCAGTTTCGCGGTTTTGGCCCGGGATCTGCCGCCGTTGTCTTGTTGTTCCCAGGCCGGTAGCGGGTGGTCATATCCTCTGGGTCTTTGTAACTGGCTTCCCCGGCGGCTGCTTTAGCGAACTCCAGGGTGTAGTCTCCCTTGGGCCAGAGTCCGAAGTCCGCTTGGCCGTTGGCGTCGGTAGTGCGAGCGGCGCATCCTCCCCCCGGGTTCTTCCCCAGCTTCACATCAATGCCTTTGAGTGGCGCTCCTGCCAAGGCCACATGACAGCTCAGCAGGATCAAAGCGGCTGCAATAATCGAACGAAATCTGCGCATTCAAGCTCCTTTGAATTGAACGAATCGAGGCCCGATGCCCACCGGTCGGCACAGTTGGCAGATCGTTCGAGAGTGTATGAAGCGCGCGACCCGCAGGCAAGAATCATTCGCTGCAACTTTTGTAGGCAGCAAGGGTGCGATGGGGCATGAAGCGCGTTTGACTTCATCACTCGAAAGGCCGGCTCTCCAAGGCGTAAACTAAGAATATGGGCATTACTCGCCAGCAGGCGCTAGATTGCTTCGCCTCGGACGACTTGATCGGCATCGGCATGGAAGCCGATGCGGTACGGCGCAAGCTGCATCCGGACGGCGTCGTCAGCTACATCATCGACCGCAACATCAACTATACGAACTTCTGCACGGAGTACTGCACCTTCTGCGCGTTTTACCGGCCGCTCAAGGGCAAGCTCGCCGCCGAGGGCTACATCCTCGACTTCGACACGATCTACGACAAGATTCGCGAGACGCTGGAGATGGGCGGCACCGGGGTGCTGATGCAGGGCGGTATCCATCCTGACCTGAAGATCGACTGGTTTGAGCGGCTGTTTACGGGCATCAAGCAGCGTTTCCCGAAGATCTGGCTGCACTGCTTGAGCGCGAGCGAGGTGCTGGCAATCGCAGAGTACTCGGAGCTTGATCTGCGCACGACCATCTCGCGGCTGCGCGATGCGGGTTTAGATTCAATTCCCGGCGGCGGTGCGGAGATTCTGGACGACGAGGTGCGGCATCGCATCGCACGCCTGAAGTGCCGGACCGAGGACTGGGTGAGCGTGCATCGCACGGCACACGAGCTGGGCATGCGCACGACGGCGACCATGATGTTCGGTGTCGGCGAGACGATGGACCAGCGCGTGAACCACTTCGAGGTTGTTCGCCATCTGCAGGAAGAGACCGGCGGGTTCACAGCGTTTATCCCGTGGAGCTTTCAACCGAACAACACAGCGCTCGGCGGCCGCGGATGGGACGAGGCGACGTCGGTAGAGTATCTGAAGACGCTGGCGATCTCGCGCATGTATCTCGACAACATTGAGAACGTGCAGGCGAGCTGGGTCACGCAGGGCCTGAAGGTGCTGCAGATGGGGCTGCGCTTCGGTGGCAATGATGTCGGGTCGGTGATGCTCGAAGAGAACGTGGTGAGGGCCGCGGGCACCTCGAACTGCACGACCGAAGAGGAACTGCGGCGGATCATCCGCGACGCAGGTTTCAAGCCTGTGCAGCGGGATACGCTCTACCGGACTATGTTCCTCAATTAGTTCTTACTACTCCCACTCGATCGTTCCGGGCGGCTTCGATGTGATGTCGTATACGACTCGGTTGATGCCGTGCACTTCGCTGACGATGCGGCTGGAGATGGTTCGCAGCACTTCGTAGGGCAACGCAGCCCAGTCGGCCGTCATGCCGTCTTCGCTTTCAACCGCACGGATAACACACGTTGATGCATACGTGCGCTGGTCGCCCATCACACCAACGGACTTCACCGGCAACAGCACAGCGAAAGCCTGCCACAGCTTCGTCGTGAGACCCGCACGCTTGATCTCCTCGCTGCAGATCGCGTCGGCTTCCTGCAGCAGCGCAACGCGCTCCGGCGTGACCTCGCCGAGGATTCGAACCGCGAGGCCGGGGCCAGGAAACGGCTGGCGTTCCAGGATCTCTGCCGGCATGTCGAGGTCTTTGCCGATGCGCCGAACTTCGTCTTTGAAGAGATCGCGCAGTGGTTCAATGAGCTTGAGCTTCATGTCCGCGGGAAGGCCGCCGACGTTGTGGTGGCTCTTGATGACGTGCGAAGGCCCATGAACACTCGCGGATTCAATCACGTCCGGGTAGAGCGTGCCCTGCACGAGCCACGCAATCTCCTCGCCGGCGGATTTCTCAGCCTCGAAGATCTTTCGCGCCTCATCATCGAAGACTGCGATGAACTCGTTGCCGATGATCTTGCGCTTCTTCTCGGGGTCGGTGACGCCGGCGAGCTTCGAGAGGAAGCGCTCGCTCGAATCCACCGCGACCACATTGAGCCCGAGCTGCTCGCGCATTGTGCGCTGCACCTGCTCGAACTCGTCTTTGCGAAGGACGCCGTTGTTGACGAAAATGCAGGTCAGTCGATCGCCGATGGCCTTCGCTACCAGTACAGCCGCGACGCTCGAATCTACGCCGCCGCTCAAACCGCAGATCGCGTGTCCCGTGTCGCCGACCTGCGCGCGAATGCTCGCCACCGTCGTCTCGATGAAATGCGCCGGCGTCCAGTCCTGCTTTGCGCCGCAGATATCGACTACAAAATTCCGCAACAGCTCGATGCCCTGGCGCGTGTGCGCAACCTCGGGGTGGAACTGCACACCCCACATCTTGCGGGCTTCATTCGCGACGGCGGCGACGGCATTCGATGTTTTCGCGACGATGTGGAAGCCAGGCGCCATGGCCTCGGCGTGATCGCCATGCGACATCCAGACCTCGAGATCCTTCGGGAGGCCCTGAAACAGTGGGGTTTCGGCAATGAGCTCGACCTCGGCGTGTCCGTACTCGCGCGCAGCTGCAGGAGCGACGCGGCCCCCGAGATGGTGTGTCATGAACTGCAATCCGTAGCAGATACCGAGCGTCGGCAGGCCGGTTTCGAGCACCTTCGGATCAGCCTTCGGCGCAGTGTCGTCGTAGACGCTCGACGGTCCGCCGGAGAGAATGATGCCCTTGGGTTTCAACTCGAGCACACGCTCCAGCGGCGCGGTGCATGGAAGCACCACAGAGAAGACGTCGAGCTCGCGAATCCGGCGCGCGATGAGTTGTGTGTACTGAGATCCGAAGTCAAGAATGACGATGGTTGACGAGCCGTGCGTATCCACATCGTCAGTCTATCGTGGGAGTCACGTGTGGGACGGAAGCGGCTCAGGCTCCTGTACCACGGCATAGTGGCCGTTCTGGGCTTTTATAAGCACTGGAGCGTACAGGCCGAGCAGATTCCGCTTCCACCAGTTGCCCGTCGCCTCCTTCTCCGCCATCGTGGTGAACCAGTACTGCCACAGCACGGCGCGCACGTATTTCGGCGGCGACTGCGCGAACGGATTGCCTCGGAACAGGTCCAGCACGTCGGCATCGTTGTCGAGCAGACGCTCCTCGGTGAGAGGAACGATCTCGTTCTGTTGCCAGTCGCCCAGAGAGGCGAACCAGAGGTTCCAGTC
Source organism: Acidobacteriaceae bacterium (assembly GCA_035944135.1). Lineage (NCBI taxonomy): Bacteria > Pseudomonadati > Acidobacteriota > Terriglobia > Terriglobales > Acidobacteriaceae > Acidobacteriaceae bacterium. The sequence goes on along the minus strand of DASZBM010000001.1, from coordinate 308,060 downwards.
GAAGCGCGGCTGGTAGGGTGCGTAGATGCGTGGTCGCTCGTTGAGCACCTGCGGCTTGTAGCGGAAGGGATACGCCGTCCAGTTCTGGCCATCGTTGGAGCCCTGGAACTCAATCTCGTAGCGGCCGCTGGTCATCACGGCGAACAGGCCGTATTGATTCGCGATGCGAAAAGGTTCGAGCAGCGCCACTGGCGTTGATGGAAGTGGCGGAGCAGGCATGACGATGTTGAGCAGCTCGAAGCTCGTGTTATAGGCGATGAGTGCGAGCAGGAGTGTGCTGATGGTCAGCTTGAGCGAGTGGAAGGCGCGGACGGCGCCGTGTTCGGGCTCAGGTATCGGCGCATTCTCCTGGGGCGGTGGCAGTACGAGTCTGTTGCGGTAGTGTGCGGTCGCCCAGCTTGCCAGCGTGCGGTCGTCGAGCAGCAGGATGCCGAGGCAGAGGACGATGTAGTTGAGAAATGCGTAGTTGCCGGTAAGGATGACCGGGATCTCCCACAGCGTGACGATGGCAAAGAGCACCACACGAACAGCTCTGCCGCCAGGCCACTTGCGCGGAAAGAAAAAAAGCAGAACGACGAAAAACTCCAGGATGAGCGTGCCGCCGGCGGTCGCCTTCTGAAACCAGTGCGGCAGGTGCTGCACGTACCAACCCACCCAACTGGGCAGCGGGCTGTTCTGGTAATACTCGTCCATTGCGGTGAGGTGCCGCCACTGCGGATCGCCGCTCAGCCATTTCACCAGGCCCGACTCGAAATAGATCCTGAACCACTCCCATTGCAGCAACCAGAGGCCGAGGCGAATGGGCGGATGGTCGACGCCGAGCCGCGGACGCAGGCCGGGCGGCGCGAAGAAGAGCGAGATAAAGCCGGCCTCCAGCAGCATGCCGTCCGATTGATATCCAGAGAAGTCTGCAGCCGCGCTGACGAAAGCCAGGAAACAGACAAAGCAGACGAGCAGGCTCGCGCGAGGCCACAAGTTCAAGAACGCTGCGATGGAGGCGACCAGGCCGATCCACATCACGAACACGATGAAGTGCGTGCTCGAAGAGATCCAAAAGAGCGAGGGAGCGAGCCAGAAGCGCGATACATGGTTCGTCTCGGCGATGGCCGCGAGCGTCTCGCCCGCCGGCAGAATCCCATGCTCGCCGATCAGCCCTTTGACCTGGAACATCAGCGCGAAGAACGCGGAGAAGTAAATTGCAGCGAGAGCGCGCAACCAGAGCCAGCGCGCGAGCATGATTGTGCGCGGTCCCTGCTCCGACGCGAAGATCCACCGCACCGGATTTGATGGCTGGTCCATCTTCTCTGATTGGAGACTGGCGCTGAACACTTCAGTTGCGTCCGTACGTTTTCGATTGGATGCGGCGGCTGCTAAGCTGGCGCGCATGAGATCTTCGACTGTGATTATGCTCCCAGCTCTGGCGAAAGCGTGTATCGCCGCCGGATTTGCTACGAGCGTTGCGCAGCCCGGCACGAAACCCGGTTTCGTATGCAGTACCGATCCGCACGACACTCGGCTGCATCGCGAGAATCGGTTGTTGCTGGACGAACTGGCGTTACATCCGGTCAGCTCGACAGAGGCGGGATATCACCAACACAATGGCGTCTCACTGGATATGGACATGAGCGACGATGGAGGCGCTTGCGCTAATGGAGAACAAAGCGTTTCAGACACACGCGGAGGCAGAGGGTAAACTGCGGCGCGCGAAGCTCACCGCGGACCAGCTCATTACGTTACGTGGGCTATCACCAGTGGATTGAGTTCCGCAACCGCTATCAGCAAGCAGCCGGAACGGCCTTTGATTTGAAGCATTTCAACGACGAAGCGCTGGACGAAGGTCCTCTGCCGATACCGGTGCTGGAGCCGCTGATGATGCAACGTTTGCATGCGACGAAATAGCGAAATCCGCGCGATTTTCGCGCAAAATTTCGTACAATAAAAGGAAGATGACCGAGACGACGATCGCAGAACCTGAAGCCCCGGCCAAGCCGCACGCCACCAAGTACACCCGCAATCAGCCGTACATTTCACGCGTCATTACCAACCGGCGCCTGACCGGGCCTGAGAGCGAAAAAGAGACCATCCACATCGAGCTCGAGCTCGAAGAAGGCATGTCGTACACGCCTGGCGATGCGGTCGGTATTATTCCGACGAACCGCGAGAGCCAGGTAGCCGAGGTGCTCGATGCGCTCAGCTTCAACGGCACGGAGCGCGTGCTCGATCATTACAAGGTTGAAATTTCTCTGCACGAGGCGCTCACGACCCGGCTGGGCATTGGCAAGCTCGCACGCGGAAGCGTGAATCAGTACGCAAAGCTCTACGGCGAGAATGTGCCCGAGGGCCTGAAGAAGCTGCTCGGCACCGAGAACAAGGCGAAGGCGGAGGAGTACACGTGGGGCCGCGAGTTCGTGGACCTGGTGAGAGACTTTCCCAGTGCGATCAAGCAGCCGCAGGAACTGTTCAACATTCTGCAGAGGCTGACGCCGCGCATGTACTCGATTGCGTCGTCGCAACTCGCGCATCCGAATGAGGTGCACACGACTGTGCGCGTGGTGCGCTACAACGCGCACGGGGCCGAGCGGCAGGGAGTCTGCTCCGGCCATCTCGGTGAGCGCGCTCCCGTCGGTGCGACGATACCTATCTTCCTGCACGAGAACAATGCCTTCCGTCTGCCTCAGGACCCGGATGCTCCGGTGATCATGGTCGGACCGGGCACCGGCATCGCGCCCTTCCGCGCATTTCTCGAACATCGTCAGGCGCTCGGCGAAAAGGGCCCGATGTGGTTGTTCTTCGGCGAGCAGCGTCGGGTTTCTGACTACCTGTACGAGGAACAGTTTGCTCAGATGCAGCGCGAGGGTGTGCTGACGAAGCTGCACACTGCATTCAGCCGCGACACGGGGAAGAAGGTCTACGTGCAGGATCGCATGCAGGAGAACGTCGCGGACCTGTACGACTGGCTTGAACGCGGAGCCTACTTCTACGTCTGCGGCGATGCGAGCCGCATGGCCAAGGACGTTGAGAACGCGCTGCTGGACGTGATCGCGAAGGGCTCAAATAGGACTCTCGAACACGCCGCGGAGTATCTCGCCAACATGAAGAAGCAGAAGCGGTATCAGCGCGACGTCTATTAGAAAGAATCCGAGGAAAACAGAACGGCCGCCCGGTCCTGGGGCGGCCGTTCTGTTTGTGGCGGAGGTTAGTGGCGGTTGTTCTCGCCGGGAGCGGCCGAATGGCAGCTGAAGATCGCACAGGCTTTGGCGACTTCCTTGGACGGCAGATGGTAGTCACCGTCCGCGAGCGACGAAGTCAATTGTGTGCGGGCAAATACGCCCTCCGAAGTTCTGTCGAAGGCGGAGCTGGGAGGATCAGGGGACGGGAAATCAGGCGAGTGCCTCATCGGCGACTGCAAGTACCAGGCCACTCCTTGATACTCGAGCATGCGCCGCTTCTTCAGGAAGATAAAGCCCTCCGCGTCTGCCGCAAGAGCGAAGCAGGTGCATACCACCAGGATTATGGCGAATAGCCTCCGTCGTGCCGGCTCGCTAAGAAGCTGTCGCTCGAGGCACGACTCCGCTCCATACTGATACGCAAAGGCGAGCATGAGCGCGCAGTAGATTTTGTAGCGGGAAGAGAGGCTTTGGTTTACTCCCATCGCTGCACGTCCGAACGCCACCATGACTGCGGTCAGTACGACCCATGTCACAACGGCCATCACAAACGGGCGCCGCTTGTAGTAACTATTGCGCACCGCGTGGATAGCGACGGCCAGAAGAAAGACCCCAATGAAGAAGGCAGCGAAGGGAATCGGCCTTCTGTGCATCGTCTCGAAGGCCGAGCCGACAAATGTCGGGATAAAGAGCAGTGCGGAGAGAAGCGACGGCCGCGCGTGTGGGAGCGTGGTGTAGTGGTACAAGTAACCAACGGCGCCCACTGCGAAGGTAAGTCCCCACATCAACAAAGCGGGAAGCCACCGTCGTGTGATCAAGATGACACCACCGACCAGCGCAACCAGAAATCCGTTGACCGAGGTAAGACAGGCCAGCAGCCCAAAGACGCACGCCCATGCGAAGCTACTCCGGGACCTATTGCGAGTCAGAAAGTACAAGCACGCAAGAGAGAATGGCACCACCGCGACGTTTTGGAGGACGGACATCGTCCAATCTAATAATTCTGCATAAGTGAGCTGATAGAGAAGAAGCGAGATCGGCAGGAAAAGCAGTAACCGACGCTCCAGCGAAAGCTCGGGAAGGAATTGTGGGAAGTAGAACAACCCGATCGGTAGTAGGAAGAGATTCCCGAGCGCGGCCAGAACACCCAGATTTACGTGCCCGCTCAAGCCATACTGCAGTGCGATAATGGCGTGCTCGAAGATCAACTTATAGTCGTTGTGTTGAAACGAGATCACCGCTAAGACTCGCGCGAGCCCTCGCCGGCTATGCAGCTCGGAGACGAACGCCAATACCGCATGGTAATCATCGATGATTGGAAGCGCGGTTCGCTCGAGGAACAAAATGGCCATCACCAGCAGAGCCGGAGCGACTACGAGCAAAGAGAATAGAGGAACCCGCGATTGCGCGAGAGAGCGGTTCAGTGATGCAGTCCGGCAGCGGGGAAGGGCCACAACTCAATAATAAGGTCGCAGTCTCTGCCATCCGCAACGAGACAGTGCAGCCATCAGCAATGTCGCTGTTTCGTTTGCGATAGGCTGAGGAGATGGCGAAGAAGAGGATTGGTGTGCATGTGGGCACGGCGGGCGGATGCTGGACTGCCGTGCAGCGTGCGGTGGATGCGGGCGCAAATACATTTCAGATCTTCAGCTCCAGCCCGCGAACATGGCGGACCTCACCCGTAAAACCGGAAGACGCGAAGAAGATGCGCGAGGCTCGTGCGAAACACGACGTGAACCCCATGGTCTTTCATGCGAGCTACCTGATCAACTTGTGCAGCCAGGTGGAGAGCGTGCGCGCGAACTCGGTGAACGCATTTCGCGGCGAAGTGGAGCGCGCATTGGCATGGGGCGCGGAGTACCTCGTCCTTCACCCAGGTTCGTGGAACGGGCTCACGCGCGAAGAAGGTTTGCGTCTGGCGGTGCAGGGCATCGAGCGCGCCACTGACGGTTTGCCCTGGCATGACCACAACTTCAAGGTACTGATTGAGAACACCGCGGGTGCGGAGTTTTCGCTCGGCGGAACGCTGGAGCAGGTGGCGGAATTAGTCGAGCGCCTGCGCGCATGCGCCCCCGTCGCGGTGTGTCTCGACACGTGCCATCTGCATGTGAAGGGATACGACATCCTGACCACCGAAGGCTGGGCTGAGACCACGAAGTTGATCGAACAGACCGTTGGCACCGACGCCGTGCGCGTATGGCACTGCAATGACGCGAAGGCGCCGGCGGGGTCGAAGCTCGATCGCCACGAACATATCGGTGAGGGCACAATCGGGTCGGCCGCGTTCCGGCGCCTGCTTTGTGACAAGCGCTTCGAGCACGCGGCATTCATCGCAGAAACGCCTGTCGATGAGCCCGGGGACGAGATGCGCAATGTGATGGCCCTGCGAGCGCTCAGCGCGGGCTGACTGCAGCTATCCGTTCGAGTAAATCGCTCCGTTGACTTCCATCGCGACAACCGCGTCTGACTCACAACGGAGCCGCTCAGCAAACGGAATAAGTTCGTCAAAAAGAAGATCGGCCATCGCGCGCTTCGTTGAAAGCGGAAGCGGGATTTGGCGTTCCCGCGTGAGCAGGAAGCCCTCGTTGTCATCGCCTTCAAAGCCGGCATCCGTCCGCGACACATCATTTGCCACGATCGCATCGGCGCCCTTGCTTCGCAGTTTGCGGCGCGCTTCCTCCAGCAGATTATGTGTTTCCGCAGCGAACCCGACGACCAGAGTTCCGTGTCTGCGTTCACGCACAACGTGCATCAGAATGTCCTCATTCTGCACGAGCTCCAGCGTGAGCGTCGCGGCCTTCTTCCGCTTGTAGATGGCCGGTTCAGCGACACGATAGTCGGCCACGGCCGCGGCCATGAATACCATCGACGCGCGCGGCAGCTCTTCCAACACCGCGTTCAGCATCTCCTCTGCCGTCGTTACATCAATTTGCCGGCAGGGCAGTTCGGCGAGTGGCCTTGCTGCGGAAATCAAGATGACCTCCGCGCCCCGCGCAACTGCGGCTTCCGCAATCGCAACCCCCATCTTGCCGCTCGACCGATTGCCAAGGAATCGCACAGGATCGATCGGTTCGCGGGTACCGCCGGCAGTAATCAGCACCGTCTCACCCGTGAGGTCGCGTGCACGCCGCGTGACGCGCAAAACGGATTCGACAATTTGCTCGACGGAAGCGAGCCTGCCTTCGCCCACCATGCCACAGGCCAGCGCTCCATGCGCGGGCTCGATCACAACGGCGCCGCGTGCGCGCAGTGTCGCAATGTTGCCCTTCGTAGCCGGATGTTGCCACATGTTCACGTTCATCGCGGGAGCAATCAGCAGAGGAGACTGCGACGCCAGGCAGATCGTTGTCAGCAAATCGTCCGCAATCCCATGCGCAAGTTTCGCCAGGAGGGTCGCGGTCGCCGGCGCGATGAGAATAGCGTCCGCTTCCTGAGCCAGACGAATGTGTTCCATCTCAAACCGTTGCGGCTCATTGGTTGTCGTCTCACTCGCAGACGGCTCCCACAGCGATGTGAGCACCTGGCTTCCGCTCAAGCCGGCAAGCGTCAGCGGAGTGATAAATCGTTCGGCATTCGCCGTCATCACAACCTGCACCTCAGCACCGCCGCGCTGAAGCTCGCGTACCAGCTCGGCGGATTTATATGCCGCAATCCCGCCGCACACACCGAGGAGAATCTTCATCGCGCAGTCTCCTCGCTGGGCAGCAGGATGTTGTCGATCAGCCGTGTCTTTCCCACCCAGGCCGCCACGGCGACCAGAGCGCCAGCGCTGAAATCGCTGATCGGCTCCAGCGTATGCTGGTCGACGATCTCCGCATAATCGACGCGCACTCCCGCAGCACTCTCCAGCCTCGCCCGCAGCACGTTGCGCAGCCCCGTCACATTCCGGTCTCCGCGCCCGTACCTGTTCTCCACTTCGGTGAGCGCCTCGTAGAGCGCAAGTGCCTGCGAGCGCTCGCTTGTGCTGAGATATCGGTTCCGCGAGCTCATCGCAAGTCCATCTGCTTCCCGAATGATCGGGCAGGTGATTAGCTCGAGATCGAAGTTCAAATCACGCACCATGGGCCGAAGCACGGCAACTTGCGCGGCGTCTTTCTGCCCGAAAAATGCACGGTGCGGCTGCACAATGTGAAACAGCTTCGTCACGACAGTGGCAACACCGCGAAAATGTCCGGGCCGCGACGCACCATCAAGCCTGCTGCCGATCTCCGGCACATCCACGACCGTCGCTGCACCCGCGGGATACATCTCTTCCACTGACGGTGCAAAGACCACGTCGACGCCTTCCGCCGAAAGCATTTCGCAGTCCTGCTCCAAAGTCCGCGGATACTTTCCAAAGTCTTCGCGCGGGCCAAACTGCAGCGGGTTCACAAAGATGGTGGCGACCACGCAATCGCAACTTGCGCGCGCCTCGCGCACCAGCGACAAGTGCCCTTCGTGCAGAGCTCCCATCGTTGGTACCAGCCCAACGATCTTTCCCGGAGAGCCGCGTTGTGCCGTTTTCATCGCGTCACGCATCGCGCTGACAGTGGTTAGGATACGCACGCGGTGTGCTCCACGCTGTCAACGGTGTCGGCGTCCTGTCGCGTGAGCGAAAGGCGCTGAGAAAAATGGTAGCTCTCCTGGTTATTCGGAAACTCTCGCGCTTCTACCGCTTCACGAAATGCGCTCAAACCATTGCGGATGAGCGATGCCGCGTCGCCAAACGTTCGCACGAACTTTGGGGGCTTGCGAAACGACAGCGAAAAGACGTCGTGAAACACGAGAATCTGTCCGTCGCAATCTGGCCCCGCGCCGATACCGATCGTCGGAATGCTCAGGAGCGAGGTGATATCCAGCGCCAGTTCCCTCGGAATGCCTTCGAGCACCAGCGCGATGGCTCCAGCCTCTTCCAGGGCGAGCGCGTCGTCGCGCAGTTGTGCTGCAGTCTCTTCGTCTCTGCCCTGCACACGATAGCCGCCCATGCGATGAAGCGATTGCGGCGTCAGCCCAATGTGCGCAACCACTGGTATCTCTGCCATCGTGAGGGCACGGACGACATCGACGCGCGCCGCGCCGCCCTCAACTTTGACAGCTTCAGCTCCGCCTTCCTTCACCAGCCGCAGCGCATTGCGCATCGTCTCTTCGGGCGAGACGTGATAGCTGCCGTACGGCATATCGACGACCAGCAAGGCTCGCTGCGTTCCCCGCCGCACCGCACGCGCGTGGTGCAACATGTCCTCGAGGGTCACGCTCAGGGTGTGTTCGTAGCCAAGCACGGCCATGCCCAGCGAGTCGCCGACGAGCACGACGTCGATGCCTGCTTCATCTGCGAGGCGGGCAGTTGGGTAATCGTAAGCTGTGAGTGCAGTGATAGCAGCGGCGCCTTGTTTCTGCGCCAGCAGACTTTGCGGCGTGACCTTCGCCGCAGCGGCAGGACGTACCTCGTCCTGAGGTGCAGTCAGACTCATATTCTCTCCAGTGCCGCTCCACGGAATCGTGGATGAGGCCCGAACACGATAAGTATATGCAATCTCGCTGGTGCTTGAGAATTGCAGCCGGTTCAGGAGCGGCTCGTCGGCCCTTTGCGGCGCGGATGATAGTCTGGGCAAAAGCGGCTGAGCCGCTGATTCGACAAGACATTGAAGGTCACGATGAAGACAATCTGCCGCTGTACTCTGGCCAGCGCCGTGCTGGCCATGACCTCGTCCATCTTCGCGCAGCAGCAGATGCCGAAGGACGATTTGAATCCGGGGTACACGGCTCCGGAGCAGCAGACGGATTACATCAAGCGCGTCGAGATGGTGCCGATGCACGACGGCGTCAAGCTCTACACGGTCATAGTCATTCCGAAGGGTGCGCATGACGCGCCGATCGTGCTGACGCGGACGCCATATAACGCGGCGGCCCGCGCCGAGCGGACCAAGGGCGCGACGAAGATGATCGACCTTCTTCCGCTAAGCGATGAAGATTTCGTGAAGAACGGCTACATCCGCGTATACCAGGATGTGCGTGGGAAGTATGGGTCGGAGGGTGTGTACCTGATGACCCCGCCGCCGGTGAACTCCGATTACAACCCGAGTGGCGCGGATGATACGACGGACGCGTACGACACGATCGACTGGCTGGTGAAGAACGTGCCGGAATCAAACGGCCGCGTGGGCATGATCGGATCAAGCTATGAGGGCTTCACGGTCGTGATGGCGCTGCTGCATCCGCATCCTGCGCTGAAGGTGGCGGCGCCTGAGAGCCCAATGGTGGACGGATGGATGGGTGATGACTGGTTCCACTATGGCGCGTGGCGGCAGACGAATTTCGATTACTTTACCGAGCAGACGACGAAGCGAGGGCTGGGCCATCCCATCGACCGTCCGCATTGGGACGACTATTCGAACTTCCTGGAGGCGGGATCGGCGGGTGATTACGCACGGGCGGCGGGCCTCGATCAGTTGCCGTATTGGCACACGGTCGAAGAGCATCCGGCGTATGACGGTTTCTGGCAGTCGCAGGCGCTGGACAAGCTGATCGCGAAAACGCCGCTGACGGTGCCGACGATGTGGGAGCAGGGGGAGTGGGACCAGGAAGATATGTACGGCGGCAACCATGCATATCGCGCGTGGGAGCCGAAGGACACGACCAACACGATGAACTACCTGGTGATGGGGCCGTGGTTCCATAGCCAGATCAACCGGCAGGGGCGGGGACTGGGGCCGTTCGAGTGGGCATCGGATACCTCGGAGTACTGGCGGCGCGATGTGCTGGTGCCGTTCTTCAACCAGTATCTGAAGCCGGGATCTCCCAAAGCCGATACGCCTCCAGTCCTGATGTACGACGCGGGTCTCGATAAGTGGGACAGGCTCGAGAAGTTTCCGGTGAGCTGCGAGCAGGGCTGCGAGGTGAAGGCTCAGCCGTTGTACTTGTCGGCAGGTGGCGGCTTGTCTTTTGAGGAGCCGAAGAAGAGCGACTCGCGCTTTGACGAATACGTCTCGGATCCGGCGAAGCCGGTGCCGTACCGGCCGCGGCCGGTGGGGAACTCGGATGGCACGGGGTGGCGGACGTGGCTGGTGACGGACCAGCGGTTCGTGGATGGCCGGCCGGATGTGCTGACGTATGAGTCCGAGCCGCTCACGAAGCCGATGAAGCTGTCGGGTGAGCCGATTGTGCACCTGATGGCGTCGACGAGCGGGACGGACTCGGACTGGGTGGTGAAGCTGATCGATGTGTATCCGGACACGAAGGTCGCGGCGGGCGATGCGGGAGGCGTGTTTCCGGGTGTGCTCGGGACGGCGCCGAATATGAGCGGGTATGAGCTGCCGATCGGGATTGACATCTTCCGTGGACGATACCGGACCAGCTTCGAGCGTCCGGAGGCGATCAAGGCGAACGAGCCGCTGGAGTACAAGTTCGCGCTGCCACTGGTGGAGCGGACGATTCTCCCGGGACATCGGCTGATGGTCCAGGTGCAGTCGACGGCGTTCCCGCTGTACGACCGGAATCCCCAGAAGTTCGTGCCGAACATCTTTGACGCGAAGCCGGGTGACTACCAGAAGGCGACGCAGCGGATCTGGCACGAGCCGGGAGAGGCGAGCTACGTCAGCTTGCCGGTGGTTCCGTAGGAGGGTACCCCCTCCCGTACTTTTTGCGCAAAGTCTTCGAAATAGAGATTTAGCCTTGGACCTTGAGGTGGTGCGGGTGCACTGGGGATTTCGTACATGGGGTCTTCTGAGTGGGTACTTTGTCAAGTCGGGCAAATTGCTCAGAGTCGGACGGAGTCGGCGAAGAGGAATTCTCTTGCTGCGACGGTTGGCGTCGTGGAGAATTGGCCGCGCGGGAGGAAGCTTCGATGAGATGGCGCGAAATTATTGTGTCCGTGGTGGTTATGGCGCTGGTGTGCGTGTCCGGTGCGGCACAGTCCACGTTGACCATGACGCTCGAGGCACCTCCGCCGCCGCCCATCGGGATGATTGGGGGCGTCGTTGGTGGCGGCCCGCTTCTCGGGGCTAAGGGGCAGCCGTATTCGCTGGTGGAGCAGACGACTCAGGTTCGGACGCTTTCGGATGGAACGACCATGAGAACGCATCGGGAACAGCATCGGATGCGGGATTCCGAGGGCCGCACGCGCACGGAGTTCGGAACCGTCAAGGACGGGCAGTTTGTGGTGCAGAATGTGTCGGTAATGGATCCGGTGTCCGGCACGATCGCGACAATGTTCCTGAATGGAAAGACGGCGATTGTGACGCATTACCCGCAGCCGAAGCCGCCGACTCCGGAGCAGGAGGCGCGAGCGGCGGAGTTTCGGGCCAAGGCGGAGGAGTATCGCAAAGAGCATCCGGCGCTGCCGTCCGGCTATGAGGATTTGCAAGGAGAGAGGATCGCGGGTGTTTATGCGACGGGCAGGCGGCACACGTTGATCATTTCGGCAGGGCGCGAAGGCAATGACCGCGACATCCATGTGGTGGAAGACACCTGGACGTCGCCGGACCTAAAGATCAGGATGCGGAGCATAACGGACGATCCGCGGATGGGAAAGCTCACGATGGAAGTAACGCAGCTGGACCGCAATGAGCCTGATCCGGCTCTGTTTCAGATCCCGGCGGATTACAAGGTGACCACCAGAGGCCAGTAGCTTTCGTGCGACCGCGAGAGAGCCGACGGCGAACCTCAGGGGCTAAAGCCCATTTTCTTTTGTGAACTTTATGGCACGGCTTAAGCCGTGCCCCTTCAGAGAGCGATTCGGTTGCAGCATGGAGACCTTGGGCTAAAGCCCAAGGCTACGAGCCGTGCCCTTCCGAATCGCCATAGAACCAGCCCGTTCGCTGGTCGTGTATTCTTTCTGGGGCTGTCAGACAGGTTTTTTGGAGGCGAGCAATGCGGTTTTTGGCTGCGGTGTGTGCGGTGGGCGTGGGCTTGGCGGGAGTGGCGGCGGCCCAAACTCCCCATAGCGCGAAGGTGTGCGATGTGCGTGCGTATGGAGCGAAGGGAGACGGCACGACGAAGAATACGGCGGCGATCCAGAAGGCGATCGATGCGTGCGCGGATGGCGGCGGAACGGTGAAGCTGAGCGGAGGCACGTTTGTGAGCGGGCCGATCGTGCTGAAGTCGAACATCACGCTGGATGTGGAGAAGGGCGCGACGCTGCTGGGGTCGCCGGACCGCGAGGACTTCCCAAAGGCGACGTTTGCGCGGAAGCCAACAGTGCAGGCGTTTGTGAGCGCACCGAACGCGGAGAATGTGACGATAACGGGCGGCGGAACGATTGATGGCAACGGGCACATCTGGTGGGAGTATGTGCGCGGCGTGAAGGATTCCGGGGTGCTGGGCAACGATCATCCGCGGCCGATGGGGATTGTGTTCGACCACTCGAAGCACGTGCACATGGAAGACATCACGGTGCAGAACTCCGGGTTCTGGCAGATTGTGCCGTACTACGCGGATGACCTGACGTTTCGGAACATCAGGATTCTGGCGCCGAAGTCGCCCAATACGGATGCGATCGATCCGTTTTCGAGCTCGAATATTGTGATCGATCATGTGTTTTCGAGTGTGGGCGATGACAATATTGCGATCAAATCGGGCGCGATCAATTCGCCGGGACCGGATGCGCCTTCGAAGAACATCCTGATTACGGACTGCACGTTTGAAAACGGGCACGGGCTGTCGATTGGGAGCGAGATTGCGGGCGGCGCGCAGAATATTCACGCCGAGCGGATTCACTTCAAGGGAACGGACCAGGGGATTCGAATCAAGGCGAACCGTGACCGTGGAGCGGATGTGTCGAACATCAGCTTCAAGGACATCGACATGGTGGATGTGAAGACGGCGATTCTGGTGAGCGAGTACTACCCCAAGGTGTTCCCGGAAGGTGATGTTGCGGCGGCTCCGGTGACGAGGCTGACGCCCATGTTTCACAACATTGTGATTGAGGACGTGAAGGCGACGGGGTCCAAGATGGCGGGAGTGATTGTGGGGCTGCCGGAGGCTCCGGTGAAGGATATTGTGCTGAAGAATGTCGATCTCGAGGCGCAGACCGGGATGCGGATTGCGTATGCGAATGTGACGTTCGATCACGTGACGGTGAAGGCGGCGGAGGGGCAGGCGATCGAGGTGGCTCCGAGCGCGAAGGTGACGGGCAAGTAAGGCAAGTAGCTAGTGGTTAGTCGGGGCATAAGCCGCGGATCGAGAAGGCAGCATGGGCGTGGTGTGGCGAGCAGCGGTGGTGCTGGCGGTTTTCGCCGTCGTTGGGTATGCGGCGTCGCATGTGGTGATGGTGCATGAGCTGGCGAAGCCCGGTGCGCCGTTTGCCGAGGTGCGGCTGGTGTCGTGGATGGCGGGGTTGTTTGGCGGTGGGTTGGCGGCGGTGCTGGCGGGGATTGCGGTGGTGTGGAAGCGGTGAAGAGGCAGGTGGTTAGTCGTAAGTGCGGAAGCACGCGACGAATCGGAAGGTTCTCTTCCGCATCGTCATAAGGCATACCCCAGGAGACCCAGGGCTAAAGCCCTGAGCTACCAGCCCCTTTTCTATTGCAGCCGCGAAGAGACCCGACGCTAAAGCGTCGGGGTACCTAGAGCTTAAGAGGATGCCTGTTTTCTAGGCCAATTCGCTGAGCAGGCGTGACTCGGCTTCGGCGGCGGTGATGCCGGTGAGGCGGAGAGTTTTGGTGCGGCTGGTATGGCCGGAGATCAGCTCGATGCTCGCGCGCGGGATGTTGAGGCGCTCGGCGAGGAAGGCAATGAGCGCGGCGTTGGCGCGACCGTCCCTGGGCGGGGTGGTCAGTGAGATCTTGAGGGCATCGGCGTGCGTGCCAGTGATGGCGTTTTGTTTGGCGCCGGGGTGGACGCGGACGTTGAGGGTGCAGCCGTTGGGTATGGGGCGGATCATTTCGCGTGTAGCCGATGGACATCGTACAGCGCTTTTCTCGCGCGTCTTAACGCGCGATACCCCACCCTTTCGCTTCGCGAAAGGATGGGCCACCCGGATTTGTTGTCGGGCGAGAGTCAGGCGCCTGTTCGCAAGACTCGCTCGATCTCGGGGAGATGGTAGCGGAGCGCGTCGTGGTCGGAGTTGCAGGGCTGGTTGGTGGAGCGGGAGATTTTTTTGAGGATTTGGTCGAGGCGATACCACGGGCCGAGAATGTGGTTGAGGGAGACGTGCCACTCGGTGCGTCCGCCGTCGTCGGAGGCGCGCAGATAGATGCGGTTGACTTCGACGACGAGGGTGGCCCAATCTAGGTTGGGCACTCCCTGGGAGAGTTGCGGCATGATGCGGCCGCCGTGTTCCTTGAAGAGAAAACTGTACTGATGCATGACGTCGCGGCGAAGGCGGCGCAGGTCGGATTCCGCGGCGCGGCGGTCGAGATCGAAGACGCGCCTGGCGACGCGATGGACCCAGCGGGATTGGGGATCAGTCATAGGGCCGATGCAGAGATAGAACTCTTCAGCTTCTGCGCTACGTTCTGTGGTACCAGTGGGACTGCGGCGATTATATCGATGCCGGGAGGGTGCGCTTGCCGAAGATGGCGGTGCCGATGCGGACGGTGGTTGAGCCTTCTTCGATGGCGATGCGGAAGTCGTTGGTCATGCCCATGGAGAGCTCGGTGAGGGTGGGATGGGTGGGCTGGATCTGGTCGCGGAGGCGGCGGAGGTGCTGAAAGTAGGGGCGGGCGGTTTCGGCGTCCTCCGGGGTGCACCAGGGTGGGACGGTCATGAGACCGCGGACGTGGAGATTGTTAAGCGGCGCGAGTTGGTCGAGGAGGGTGGGGAGTTCTTCGGGGGCGAGACCGTGCTTGGTCTCTTCCGGGGAGAGTTTGACCTCGATGAGGACGGGGAGGGTTTTGTGGAGGGTGGCCGCGGCGCGGTTGAGGCGCTCGGCGGTCTTGAAGGAGTCGATGGTGTCGACGGCATGGAAGATTTCGGCGGCTTTGTTGGTTTTGTTGTTCTGGAGCGGGCCGATGAGGTGCACTTCGAGGCCGATCGGTTGGATTGAGGAGAGCTCTGACGCAAAGGGCGCGGAGGGTGCGCCAAGGTTCGCCACGGCGGATGTGCGGAATTGGGAAGCGGATGACAACGTGGGGAGTTTGGATTGCCACTCCTGGACGCGGTTTTCGCCGAAGAGGCGCTGGCCGGCGGCGTGGGCTTCGAGGATGGCGTCGGCGGGGTGCATTTTGCTGACGGCCATGAGGGCGACGGTTGAGGGATCGCGGTGGGCGCGGGCGCAGGCGTCGGCGATCTCGTTGTGGATGCGCTCGAGGTTGGCGGGGATGGACATTCTTAGAGGGTAGAGGATGGGCGATAGAGGGTAGAGGGTAGATGCGGCTGAGAGTCGGCTGGCGCACGGAACTTCGCCTGGGGCTGAACGGAAATTCGGAAGACTGCATCCAGCACGCTTGTTTTCCCGTCCTACGATGTAAATAGGAAGTTGTCGGGGGACACCTCACAACATGTGTACTGATACCGTGTTGAAAGAGGATGGTTCCCCCAAGTCGAAGGAGTAGAGAGGTATGTTGACGACGCAGTTTCGATGGATCTCGTTTAGCGGCCGAGCATTGGCCACGGTGGCACTGATGACGACCGGAGGCTTTTTGCTGCACGCGCAAACGGCGCCGACGAGCGGAACATCTTCAGTCCAGAGTGTTTCAGCGCAGGAGCCGATCTTTCAGCCGGCGCCGGCGGATGCCGGCGACGAGCTGTACTCGAGCAGCAGCGCGGAGACGAGCGGTATCGACGGCGCATCGACGCAGTTGGCGTCGAACACGGTGCCGGCGTTTCATTTCCTGGATGCGATGCAGTACGGCGGCGGCCGGCAGCGGTATGGGCGGCCGAAGTATCGGGGCGGCAATACGAACGCAGATGGCTCACCGAAGTGGGACTTTTATGTTGGCGGCGGGTTCGGGATGCCGGTTGGCACGCAGTTCAACTATGCGACCACGGGCTACGGATTTGGCGGCGGCGGTGGCCGGATGTTCAACAAGATGGTCGGCGTGAACCTGGAGTTTGACTACGACCACTTCGGCATGACGGGTGCGACGGTCGACAACTACGCGGCGCTTTACGGCGATCCGACGAATACGAATGGATTCGGCGGGAATGTTCACGTGTGGTCGATTTCGCTGCAGCCGATCGTGAATCTGAAGGCGGGCGAAGGCTGGGGAGCGTATGTCACCGGTGGCGTTGGTTACTACCACAAGGTGTCGAACTTCACGCTGCCTGAGCAGCAGGAATACTGCGATCCGATCTACGGGTTCTGCGAAGGGTATTACGCGAATGCGAACATCGATCACTACACGTCGAATGCTGCCGGGTTCGACGCGGGGTTTGGGTTGACGTACAAGATTTCGCGGTTTGCGAATGAGCGGTTCTTCGCCGAAGTTCGGTATGCGTACATGCTGAACCAGTACAAGCCGGGTCTGACGACGGCGAATGAGTCGACCTACACTGGAAATAACCTGTTCCCAGAGAACAGCCAGCGGACGCCGTATATTCCGGTGAAGTTCGGACTGCGGTTCTAGTCGGTTTGCAGTGAGTGAAAAGGCCCGCTTCGGCGGGCCTTTTGCTTTGGGTGCGAGGTGCGCTCAGACGCCGACGGGGTAGGGCTTTTCGTGCATGGCATCGCCGCGGGGGGAGCGGCGCTCGAAGAGGCCTTGGAAGAGGCTGAGCAGGCCGGTGTACCAGTAGCCGATGACGAAGAGCAAAAGGAATGGGACGGTGAAGTAGTTTTCGGTGGAGAGGGCATACCAGACGGTCGCGGTGAAGTAGCAGCCAATGAGGATTTCGATGAACGGGATCAAGCCGAGGCGTTTGCGGTACTTGCTGGCCTGATGCTTCTCGCCCTTCTTCATGACGCGGTACTTGGGTGTGCGGGCAAAGGCGGACTTGATGCCGAAGAGGGCTTCGAGGACGGCCTTGGTGTTGGTGATGGTGAGGCCGATGCCGAGCGACATGAGGAACGGCAGGTAGAGGAAGGTCTTGTACCAGGTGCGCGGGAAGAGCTCCTTCTGGCTGACGAGATAGAAGCTGGAGATGGACATTGTCGAGGCCATGAAGAGCGGGAAGTCGATCAGCATCATCTGCAGCCAGCCCTGGTAGGAGCGGATGATCATCGCCGGCATGAGCAGGGTGGACAGGATAATCATCAGCGGGTAGCTGATGTTCGCGGTGAGGTGGTACCAGGCTTCCAGCTTGGTGTGGAAGGGCACCTTGGAGCGGATGACGGAGGGAAGGATTTTTTTGCTGGTCTGGATGAGGCCCTTGGCCCAGCGCGCCTGCTGGGTCTTGAAGGCGGTCATCTCGATTGGCAGCTCGGCGGGGCACTCGACATCCTGCAGATACTTGAACTTCCAGCCCTTGAGCTGGGCACGGTAGCTGAGGTCGGTGTCTTCGGTGAGGGTGTCGTGCTGCCAGCCGCCGGCTTCGTCGATGGCCTGCCGACGCCACATGCCCGCGGTGCCGTTGAAGTTGAAGTAGACGCCGGCGCGCGAACGGCCGCCGTGCTCAAGGACGAAGTGGCCGTCGAGGAGGATGGCTTCGACCTGGGTGAGGAAGCTGTAGTTGCGATTCAGGTGCGTCCAGCGGGTTTGCACCATGCCGATTGTGGGGTCGGTGAACTGGTGGACGACCCGGAGAAGCCAGTCTGGCGGAGGGACGAAGTCGGCGTCAAAGATGGCGATGAGCTCGCCTTTGGCTACCTTGAGACCTTCTTCGAGGGCCCCGGCTTTATAGCCGTAGCGGTTGGTGCGGTGGAGGTAAACGATGGGCTGGGGCGCAAGTCCTTCTGCCCCGGTGGCATAGCGCTGGACGATGGATTCGGCGACGACGACGGTCTCGTCGGTGGAGTCGTCGAGGACCTGGATCTCGAAGCGGTCGCGCGGGTAGTCGAGGCGGCAGCAGGCGTCGATGAGGCGGTCGATGACGAACTGCTCGTTATAGATGGGGAGCTGGATGGTGACGAATGGGAGGTCGTTGTCTGCGAACTTTGCGGGCGGCTCGTGTGATTTCGAGGCTTTGCGTTTGTTGCGGTAGTAGAGCCAGACGAGCTGGTAACGGTGGATGCCGTAGAAGGCGAGGATCACCATTACGACAAAGTAGGGCACGAGCAGGCAGACGTCGAACGTGTTCCAGCGGTAGTCGCCCTTGAAGGTGCGGTCGGCGTAATGCGTCCTCCAATAGTGAGCGAGGCCGTGCTGATCGGCGAGGAAGAACGCAAGGGCGTGGATGGGATGTGTCAGGGTTACGGCTCCCGGGGAGAGGTCGGCTACCGATAGTTTACGCGAGGATGTTGGCGCAACCGCCGTGCGCAATAGGCTGGAAGTTCGCATTTTCAGGGGTTTGCAAGACAGCGCTCGGGGTAATTGACGAAATTTTCTGGGTGGGCAGAGGGACGGGCTGCTAGGCTTTCGCGTATGCGAAATCTCTTGTTCGGTTGCTGCCTGGCACTGGTGTGCCCGGTTGTTCTGGGACAGGCTGCTCCGGTGGCGGATCGTGTGGCGCAGCAGAATGGGTTGTTTGAGGAGTACTACCAGTGGGGGCTGAAGACCTCGCCGGAGCGGGCGACTTCGCTGGGTGATTACCGGTACAACAACCTGCTGTCGCAGCACTCGCTGAAGGCGATTGCGGACGAGCATGCGGAGCAGGATGTGTTCCTGGCGCGGCTGGAGACGATTTCGACCGACGGGATGAGCGAGCAGGATCTGCTGAGCCATGAGCTGATGGACCGGCAACTGAAGCAGGCCGACGTGAACTACAGCCTGAAGAACTATGAGATGCCGATCAACCAGCAGAACGGAATTCAAACGTCGCTGGCAGACCTGCCGCTGAGCGTGCCACTGGATTCGGTGCAGCACTATGAGGACTACATTGCGAGGCTGCACCAGATTCCGCAGGCGCTGGAGCAGACGACGGAGGTTTTGCGGCAGGGCGAGAAGGATGGCCTGATGCCGCCGAAGCTGGTTCTCTCGCTGCTGCCGGCGCAGTGTGATGGGATCGTGGCGGCGGATCCGTTTCTTCTGCCACTGAAGAAGTTTCCGGCCAGCTTCTCTGACGCGGACAAGCAAAGGCTCACGGCAGAGATGACGAAGGCGGCGAATGTGGATGTGCTGCCGGCTTATCGAAAGTTTGCAGCGTTTCTGCGCGACGACTATGCGCCGAAGGGACGTGACCAGCTTTCGATTGAGAGCCTGCCGGACGGAAAGAGGCGCTACGCCGAGGCCGTGAAGATGATGACGACGGTAGAAATCACGCCGGCGGAGGTTCATCAGCTCGGACTGGATGAGGTGAAGCGGATTACGGCGGAGATGACGGATCTCGCGCAGAAGCAGGGCTATAAGGACCTGGCGAGTTGGCGGGTGGCAATCAACAGCGACCCGAAGTGGAGGCCGACGAGCGAGCAGCAGATTGTGGATGATTTTGCGAAGTACATCCACCAGATGGAGCCGAAGCTGCCGGAGCTGTTCGGGCTGCTGCCGAAGTCGCTGGTGACGGTCGAGCCGATTCCGGGGTTTGCGAAGGCGGAGTCGACGCACTATGTTGCCGGGACGCCGGACGGCAAGCGCGCGGGACGCGTTGTTGTGGCGGTGGCTGATCCGACGAGCCGGACACTAGTGCTGGACGAGGCAGTGGCGTATCACGAGGGTGTGCCCGGACATCACATGCAGATCAGCGTGGCTCAGCAACTGAAGGGGCTGCCGAAGTTCCGGTTGCGTGGAGGGTACTCGGCGTACACGGAGGGATGGGCGCTGTATGCGGAGCAGTTGGGCAAGGAGGTCGGGTTTTACCAGGATCCGGTGTCGGATTACGGGCGACTGAACTCGGAGCTGTTTCGCGCGGTGCGGCTGGTGGTCGACACGGGGATTCATGATCAGGGATGGACGCGTCAACAGGTGATCGACTACATGCACGCGAATGATGTGAACGATGCGCTGGCGCAGACCGAGACGGACCGGTACATCGCGTGGCCGGGGCAGGCGCTGGCTTATAAGATGGGCCAGCTGACGATTCTGAAGCTGCGCAGCGAAGCGAAGGCGCAGTTGGGAACGCAGTTCGACATCAAGGCATTTCACGATGAGATTCTGAACGGCGGAGCGATGCCGCTGGACCTGCTGCAGGAGCGCGTGGAGCGGTGGATCAAGACACAGATGCCGCAGAATGCGAGCCTCGCCGATGCCAGCGGTGCAGCAACGGCGCGCTAACGGAGCCTGGTGGATGCGTTACTTTGACGCGTGTTCGGCGACGGGGAGTGCGGCGTCTTTGCTTGCGTTCGCGTCGCGGATGAGACCGATGCCGCTGTAGACGTTGCGCGGATTCCAGAGCGACCAGCCGTCGGTGTGGTCGGCGTTGGCGGCGGAGATCTGGGTGGCGACCTGGTCGGGCCCGAAGACCACGCCACCGAAGGCGTAATCGCGGAAGGCCTGCAGCCAGGGCCGGAGCTTGAGCGGGTTCACGTCGGTGCGCTGGATGCCGCGGTCGAGCGTGAGCTTGACGGTGCTATGGATGTCGTCGATGTTGTCGACGGGCTTGGCGTGGCCGGGAATGCCGTGCGCGAAGCCGGAGGGGTAGAGCATCGGGCAGAGGTAGTCGGTCTTATCGACGAGATGATTGAGCTGCTGGCCGATGCCGGTGTCGTTGGTGTTCCAGAAGGTGTAGCCGAAGATGTCTGCCGAGAGGAAGACGTTGTAGGGAACGAGGGCGGCGTGGGCATCGCCGAGGAAGCTGGAAATGGCCTCGATGCGGTGGTCTTCGTCGGTGGGACCGCTGACGATGAGCTTGCTGGTGGAGTCGGGGAAGCGGACGTAGTCGAACTGGACTTCGTCAAAGCCGGCCTTGGCGGCTTCGACGGCAATGGCGATGTTGTAGGCGCGGACCTCGGGCTTGAAGGGGTCGGTCCAATGGAGTCCTTCGCGGTCATGGAAGAGCGAACCGTCTGCGAGGTGGACGGCGTCTTCAGGCTTTGAAGTGGCGAGCGGCATGTCCTTGAACGTGACGATGCGGGCGATGATGTAGATGTTTTGCGCGTGCGCAGTGTTGACGAGATCGGACAGCGAGTGGATGGTGGTGACGTTGCGCGCGCCGATCTGTTTTGCGAGCGGGATGGCGCTGGGATAGACGAGCTGGCCGTGGTCGCTCTTGATGTTGACGACGAGGGCGTTGGCGCCGCCACGCTTGATGATGTCGAACGCGGAGTTGCGAAGGACAGACGAGGCGATGCCGTACTCGGAGAGATAGAGCGCGTGAACGGTGAAGGGATGGAGCTCGATGGCGTCGTGGTGGTTCTGGATGTCAGCGGCGGAGACCGTGACGGCGCGATAGCCGGGAGCGCGGGCCATGACGCTCTGCGTGCCGGCGGGAAGAGTGTAAGCGCCATTTGAGGCGGTGAGGACTTTGCCGTTCACAGTAACGACGGGGTCGAGCACCGCCTGGTGAGTCGTGCTGTTGAGGACGCGGATCGTGCCGGAGTTGCTGTTGTTCTGAGCAAGCGCGGCAAGGCAGGAGGCGGACAGCGCGAAAGCTGCTGCGAGGGAGAGGAGATTCTTCGAGGAGGGGTGCATAAGGGAGGGTTGGCCTGTTGTTCCTTCGATGCGAAGTAGACCACGGAGCTTAGACGCAAAGAATGGCAAAGATGTGTGAGGAAGCTGCGATGGTAACGGTTCAGTGCGATGCGCGGTAGCCGACGAAGGCGCCGATGAGGAACGCGAGTGGAACTGCCCAGGGTTTCGTGAACGGCCGCGGCGGTGAAAAGGAGGGAGGCTCCACCCGTGACGGGGAAACCTCGGGCGGAGTAGCGATCGGGTCGCGGTGGTGGATGCGGACGCGGTAGGAGCCTTTGGGGACTTCGAAGACGAGTGGGTCGTCCTGGCCTTCGCCGGCGTAGTACTCGAGCAGACGGGTGCGGAGGCGGCCAGCTTCTACGCGGACGGTATTGTTGACGGCCGGATCGTAGGAGGAGTCGCGATCGAAGACGTCGAGGGCGATGCTGTACTCCTTAAGCGGCTCGCCGGGGTGAGATTCGGCGTGGAGGAGGATGTAGCGGAGAAACTGCTGACTGCGACGCGCTCGGCTGAAGGTGCGGGAGCAAACGATGCGGTCGAGCTGAGCCATTACAGGGCTGTCGTTGGGGAGCGGTGGGAATGGAACGGTGCTCGAGACAGGCGCGCGGCGGGGAGAGGAAGTTGGGAAGAGTGTTGGCATCGGGTTCGCGATGCGCCTCCAAGCTGATGAATCTGCAAGGTGGCCGACGTAACTTACGAGCCCGAGGTTGCTATGTGGAGAAAGCCGGAGCAATGTAGTGCGGTTCAGCGCAAATGAACGCTGCTTCATGCAGCGAGGAGTTCTCTTATGCTCAGCCCGATGAAATACGTCCTGCTGCCTGTTTTCGGAATGGCAGTAAGCCTAGCGCCGCAGGCGCTTCCAGCACAACTATCCGCTAATGCAGTCGTAGTTGCAAGGGGGCTAAACGGGCCGCGGGGGCTGCACTTTGGACCGGATGGCGACCTATATGTGGCCGAGGCGGGAACCGGAGGGACGAACTCGACGACCGACTGCCCCCAGGTGGTGCCGCCCGTAGGACCGTACAAGGGCGGCATGACGGCAAGGATTTCGAAGTTCGACAAGAACTGGAACCAGACGATTGTGGCGAGCGGGCTGCCTTCGGCCGCGGATGCGATGGGCGATCTGATGGGTGTCGCCGATCTCCAATTCATGAATGGGACGCTGTATGCATTGATCGCGGGTGGGGGCTGCTCGCATGGCAATGACACGTACCCGAGCGGCGTGGTGTCGGTGAATACCTCCAACGGCACCTGGCGCTACGTGGGTGACGTGAGCGCGTTCATGCACGCGAATCCGGTCCAGTATCCGAATGCCGGTGACTTCGAGCCGGACGGATCACTGTATTCCATGACCAGCGTGAATAACGCGCTGCACTTGATCGAACCTAATTCGGGTCAGTTGCTGCGGCTCGATACGTTCAGCGGGAACATCACGCGAGAGATCGATTTCTCGGCTTCGCAGGGTCACATCGTGCCGACCTCGGTGGTGTACAAAAACGGAAGCTACCTGGTCGGCAACCTTAATCTGTTTCCGATTGAACCGCACACGTCGCAGGTGCTGACGGTCTCCAACTTCCCATCGGGTACCGGGACTGGAGTACCTGGCTTGAACGTTCCGGGGCCGTACTACGTCAATGCGGCAAAGGCGGGGTTCGCGACGATCACCGGGCTGGCCCTCGGGCCGAACGGAATGCTCTATGTTTTGCAGATGGCACCGGACACACCATCGCAGTATCCGCAGCCAGGTTACGGAAAGGTGACCAAGATCAATCCTGACGGATCACTGACGGATGTGGTGACGGGGTTGTCGGTGCCGACGGGGATGACGTTCGGGCCGAACGGCAAGCTGTACATCTCGAACTGGGGCGCGGCGGGCGCGGGTGCGGGGCAGATTGTCGTTGCGACGGTTCCGTAGAAGCTGCAAGGAAGGAAGAACGCGACTCCCGGGGCGATGCTCCGGGAGTCCCTTTTTTTGAGGCGTGATTCCGCGCGCGTGCAATCGGGATCACGGTATAGACTGCGGCTACACTTCGGGACTGCTGTGCTTCTTCGAATTTCATTCTCATGGGGTGAGTGATGCGGTTTGGTCGACTGGGTGTCGCGGTGCTGGCGGTTTGTGGAGCAGTCAGTGGATCGCAGGCAGCATGGACGCAAAGTGGCAAGACGCCGGGTGAGTTGAAGGATGCGTACACCTTCGAGCAGGGCGGGTGGACGTATGTGCATCTCGCGGGCTCGCCGCATGAGATTGGCTTTCAGCACGGATATCTGCTGAAGGATGAGATCGACGACAACCTGAGCGTCTACAAGCTGGAAGCGACCAACGACTATCACCGCGACTGGAGCTTCTTCCGGGAGGCGGCGAAGAACGTGCTCTGGCCACATATCGAGCTGGAGTACCAGGCGGAGCTGCACGGCATTGCGGACGGATTGAAGGCGCATGGATCGACGGCGGACCTGTGGGATGTGGTCGCGCTGAACGCCGATCTGGAGCTGACGCAGTACTACCTGCCAATGGTGAATGCGCGCGAGAAAAAGGCCAATCCGGAGAAGGCCAAGGCGCAGGGACGTTGCTCAGCGTTTATCGCGACAGGAAGCGCGACTAAGGACGGGAAGATCGTGATGGCGCACAGCAACTGGACGAGCTATGCGGAGGGCGAGCGGTGGGTGATGGTGTTCGACATCCAGCCTGAACATGGGCTGCGCATGCTGATGGATGGGACGCCGGGTGTGATCACCAGCCAGGACGACTTTGGCGTGAACTCCGCCGGCCTGATGATTACGGAGACGACGCTGCCGATGGCGGCGGGATTCGACGAGCAGGGAATACCCGAGTTTGTGCGGTCGAGGAAGGCGATGCAGTACGCGACATCAATCGATGAGTATGCCGCGATCATGCGCAAGGGCAACAATGGCGGATATGCGAACTCGTGGATGATCGGCGACCGCAAGACGAACGAGATTGCGTATCTGGAGCTGGGTCTGCATCACACGCCGCTAACGAAGAAGACGGATGGGTATTTCGTTTCGGCGAACTTTACGGTGGATCCGCTGGTGATTCGCGATGACACGCCGGGGTTCAATCCGAAGAATATGTCGAGCAGCATGAACGCGCGGCGCGTGACGGGTGAAGCGTTTGTGAAGAAGCACACTGGGCGGCTGGATACAGCGCTTGCAGAGGCGTACCTGAGCGATCACTGGGACAGCTTCGAGAAAAAAGAAGATCCGGGCAAGCGCAGTCTCTGCGGTCATGAGGAGACGAGCGCAGAAGGTGAGCCCGTGTGGGGGAATCCTCCTTACTCTCCTAGCGGAGCCGTGACCGGCGAAGTGACCGATGCCACGATGGCTGAACAGATGAGCATGATCGTGCGCGCTGGGCATCCGTGCGGAGCGGACTTCGTCGTTGCGCCATTCCTTGCGGCGCATCCTGAGTTCGCGTGGCAGCAGCCGATTTTGCACGACATGAAGGCCGGCCCGTGGACGGAGTTCAGGACGGGAGAACCGGCTCCGAAGGGAGCCGGGCAGGCGGCTGAGGGCCGTTGAAGACGGAAGTTCGTGGGCCGATAGGGCCTTTCGTCATGTGGCTGACACAGATGGAAGTGATACAAGGAAAGCGCTTCTATCAGACCTGATTCCGGGGGTTCTTTGTAGTTTGACAGCGCTATAACGCGCAATGAAAATGACCCGAGATTTCCGATTCAGAGCAACATTTGCGGGCTTTCACCAAAGGAGTACCTCTGTGCAAAAATTCGGTCGCAGTTTGTTAGTCACGGCGGCGCTGGGGGCCATGACAGTCATGGCGCAGGCTCAGTCGTTCATGACGCACCATGTGCGTGACGTTGTTCGTAATGGGCAGGTCCAGGCCAACGGAAGCCTTCCCCAAAACCAGACCATGAGTTTGGATCTCGTTCTTCCGGTGCGTAACCAGGCCGCACTCGACCAGTTTGTAGCCGACGTCTATAACCCCGCCAGCGCGAACTATCATCACTTCCTCACACCGCAGCAGTTCACCGCGCAGTTCGGGCCCTCGCAGGCTGACTATGACGCGGTCGTGCAGTTCGCGAAGATGCACGGATTCACGGTGACTGGCGGAAGCCGCGACGGAATGGACGTGCAGGTGAGCGGCTCGGTGGCGAATGTGGAATCGGCCTTCCACGTTCACATGCAGACGTACAAGCACCCGACGGAGAACCGCAACTTCTTCTCGGCAGACCAGGAGCCGACGACGGATCTGTCCATTAACCTGTGGCACGTTACCGGGCTGGACAATTACTCCATTCCGCACCCGCTGCTGGAGACGAAGGCGGCATACGCGGCGGCGCACGGAATTGATGCCAGCAAGGTGGTTTCGAATGCCACCACAGGCAGCGGACCCTCGGCCTCGTTCCTGGGCAGCGATATGCGCGCGGCCTACTATGGCAGCGGAAGCCTGACGGGCTCCGGGCAGAATCTTGGTCTTCTGGAGTACTACGGAACCGACCTCGCCGATCTGCAGACGTATTACAAGAACGTGGGGCAAGCCTACCCGAACAACGTTACGGTGTTGTCGACGGATGGCACGAGCACAAGCTGCACGTATCCTTCGTGCGACGACACCGAGCAGACGCTGGACATGACGCAGGCGCTGGGCATGGCGCCCGGCCTGGCGAGCATGACGATGTATGTCGGCTCGAGCGATACGGCGATCCTCAGCTCGATGACGACGCACAGCCCACTCCCGACGACGATCGGCTGCTCGTGGGGATGGACGCCGGCTGATCCGAGCACGCTGAACCCGTATTTCGAGAAGATGGCCTCGCAGGGACAGAGCTTCTTCGCGGCCTCGGGCGACAACTCCACCTGGAAGGCGACGGGCAAGAGCGCGGCGTGGCCCGCGGATAATGCGTACGTCATCTCGGTCGGCGGAACGGACCTTACGACGTCGAGCGCGGGAGGACCGTGGCAGTCGGAGACGGCATGGTCGGATTCGGGCGGCGGCATCTCGCCGGACAATATCGCGATTCCGTCGTGGCAGCAGTATTCGGGCGTGATCAACTCGAGCAATCACGGATCGACGACGCTGCGTAACGGCCCGGATGTTTCGGCGAATGCGAACTTCACCTTCTACACCTGCGCAGACCAGACAAGCTGCCTCGCAAACGAGTACGGCGGAACGAGCTTTGCTGCTCCGATGTGGGCGGGTTATATCGCTCTCGTGAACCAGCAGCTTGCGGCAAACTCGGAGTCGCCGGTTGGCTTCCTGAACCCAACGATCTACCAGCAGAATGCGACCTCTCCCTCGTACTACAGCGCGAACTTCCACGACGTGACGAGCGGCACCTCGGGCAGCTACTCGGCGGTGACCGGTTATGACCTGGTGACCGGATGGGGCAGCCCGACGCCGGCGCTGGTGAGTGCTCTGTCGGGATCGCAGCAGCAGCAGAACCCGGACTTCACCATCGCGGCGAACCCCGGTTCGCTAACGGTGGCGCCGGGCAGCAACGGATCATCGTCGATCTCGATCGGTGCGGTGAATGGGTTCACATCGGCGGTAACGCTGTCGGCGTCGAACCTGCCGAGCGGCGTGACGGTTGGCTTCGGAACGAATCCGGTGAACGGCTCAGGCAGCTCGACGGCGACGTTCACGGTTGCGTCCGGTACCGCGGCGGGCACGTACTCGATCACGATTACGGGAACGAGCGGAAGCCTGTCGCACTCGACGACGGTGACGCTGACGGTGAGCGGAACGCAGCAGTCGAGCTTCACGATCTCGGCCTCGCCGAACTCGCTGACGATTTCGCGCGGCTCCTCGGGTAGCGTGACGATTACGCTGGCGGGCACGACGACGGGAGCGGTGACGTTCTCGGCTTCGGGCCAGGGCAGCGGACAGACGGTGAGCTTCTCGCCGAGCTCGTTGTCAGGCGCCGGAAGCACAACGATGAAGATCACGGTTTCGCGGAATGCGTCGAGAACGACACGGACCGTTACTGTGAAGGCGTCTGGCGGCGGCACTTCGGCGACGACAACCGTGAGCCTCACGATCCACTAAACGCGTAATAGCTCAGCGGCCCGGAGGGAACGACTCCGGGCCGTTTTGTGTCTGTGGTATCGTGGCGTGGCTGATGGCTGGTGCGAGGTGGCGTATGCGGCGTCTGGTTCTATCGGTGGTGGTGAGTTTGGTCACGGTGGCAAGCGCATCCGGGCAGTCGAATGCACCGCCGGCGTGTCCTGTGACTCCGGCGGCGATGGCGTGTCCCGTGGGGCAAAGGACCGGTCCGGCGGCGTACAGCCTGGTGCGGCAGCACACGCAGGTGCAGACGCTGGCCAACGGGACGCAGATCACGACGCGAATGGAGGTGCACGAGTGGCATGATTCCGCGGGCAGGACGAGGACGGACAACTACGTTGAGCGCGATGGACAGATGCAGCTGCAGTTCTCGAACATTGTTGATCCGGTAGCGCACCGGATGATTCAACTTCATCCGATCGCGCGGGTGGCGGCGATCAACGGGATGCTGCAGCCGATGATGGGCGGACGGTTCGAGCAGCGGCCGGTGGATAAGGCGTTCAACGAGGCGATGCAGGCGGAGTACAAGGCGCAGCGGCAGTCGCGGATGGAGAACAAGAACGAGTCGCTTGGGAAGTCAACGATCCTGGGTGAGTGCGCGGTGGGAAACCGGTGGACGAACGCGATTCCGGCGGGCGAGATGGGCAACGACGCGCCGCTTCAAACCTCTGGAGAGAATTGGATGGCACCGACTTTAGGCATTCAGTTGAAGAATGTAATGGACGATCCGCGCACGGGACACATGGTCGATGAGGTGACGGAGCTGCATGTGGGCGAGCCGGATGCTTCGGTGTTTCAGCCGCCGGCGGACTATCAGGTGTTCGATCTGACGCGTGAGCCGGCCAAGCCTGCCGCTGAGACCACTTCTTTACAATGAGAGGATGGCTGACAAGAAAGAAGGATCTGTCGTGGAGGAGCGCGACAGCACACGGTATAACCCAGCGGAGATAGAGACGAAGTGGCAGGCGCGGTGGGATGCCGATGCCGAGCTGTATCGTGCGGAGGACCACGCGGCTGGCAAGCCGAAGTTCTACTGCCTGGAGATGCTGCCGTATCCCAGCGGCAAGCTGCACATGGGCCATGTGCGGAACTACTCCATCGGAGACGCGCTGGCGCGCTACATGTGGATGCGCGGTTACAACGTGCTGCACCCGATGGGGTGGGACGCGTTTGGATTGCCGGCGGAGAACGCTGCGATCAGCAACAAAACACCGCCGCGCGAGTGGACGCTGAGCAACATCGCGGCCATGCGCCAGCAGATGCGCCGCATGGGCTTCAGCTATGACTGGGCGACCGAAGTCACGACGTGCCTTCCGGATTACTACCGCTGGAACCAGTGGTTCTTCCTGAAGATGTACGAGCGCGGACTGGCGTACCGCAAATCCAGCAAGGTGAACTGGTGCCCCAAGTGCGCGACGGTTCTGGCGAATGAGCAGGTTGTGGGCGGCTACTGCTGGCGGCATGAGGACACTCTGGTCGAGCAGCGCGAACTGGAGCAGTGGTTTTTCCGCATCACCAACTATGCGGACGAGCTGCTGGACGGGTTGAACAAGCTGCCTGGCTGGCCGGACAAGGTGCGCACGATGCAGCGCAACTGGATCGGCCGCAGCGAGGGCGCGAACGTCGACTTCGGTGTGCAGGGCGCGTCGGACAAGATAACCGTCTTCACCACGCGGATCGATACGATCTTTGGCGCGACTTCGATCCAGCTTGCGCCGGAGCACGCGCTGGTGAAGGCGTGGGCGGCGGAGAATGCGCAGCTCGCGAAGGCGGTCGAGACGATGATCGCGGAGCAGAAAGTTGCGAGGGAGACGGGCGACATCGGCAACATCGAAAAACATGGTGTGGCGACCGGCGAGTTCGCGGTGAATCCATTCAACGGCGAGGCGCTGCCGATCTGGGTGGCGAATTATATCCTGGCAGACTACGGGACGGGCGCGATCATGAGCGTGCCTGCGCACGATGAACGCGACTACGAATTCGCGACGAAGTACGGATTGCCGATCAAGCGAGTGGTTGCTCCGGCAACTTCAGGGGGGGCGGGGGATGATTCGGGTGATCTGGCGCTGCCTTACGTTGCGGAAGATGATGCTGTCGTCGTGAACTCTGGCGAATGGACTGGTGAGTCCTGCCTCGAAGCACAGGACAAGATGGGCCGCTTCGCCGAAGAGCACAGCTTCGGCAAGCGCACGACGACCTTCCGCCTGAAGGATTGGGGCGTGAGTCGGCAGCGCTATTGGGGCACGCCGATCCCGATGGTCTACTGCGAGAAAGACGGCGTTGTGCCGGTGCCGGAGAGCGCGCTTCCGGTGCTGCTGCCGGAAAACATCGCGATCACGCAGGAGGGCGGGAGCCCGCTCGCGAAGGTGCCGGAGTTCGTGAACACGACGTGCCCGAAGTGCGGCGGACCGGCGCGGCGCGAGACCGATACGATGGACACGTTCGTCGACTCGAGCTGGTACTTCTACCGGTACACCGATGCGAAGAACTCGCGCGCGCCGTTCGATTCGGCGAAGGCGAACTATTGGTTCCCGATCGACCAGTACATCGGCGGTGTTGAGCACGCGATTCTGCATCTGATCTACTCGCGCTTCTGGACGAAGGTCATGCGCGATCTGGGCATGATCAAGAACGATGAGCCTGCAACACGACTCTTCACGCAGGGCATGGTGATTAAAGACGGCGCAAAGATGTCGAAGTCAAAGGGCAATGTCGTCTCGCCCGATGACATGATTGCGCGCTACGGCGCCGACGCGACGCGCATGTACGCGCTGTTTGCCGCGCCGCCAGACCGCGATCTCGAGTGGCAGGAGGAAGGCGTCGCCGGAGTTAGCCGCTTCCTCGCGCGCGTGTATCGCCTTGTGACCAAGTTCGCTCCCGCAGTGCGGAGCGTAGAGCGTGGTGCACATGGGGATGAGATCGCTGCGAAAGCGTTCGCCGCGCAGACACCTGCAGGCGCGGCACTGCTGCGCACGCTGCACCAGACGATTGCAAAGATCACCGAGGACTTCAGCGGCCGGTGGCACTTCAATACGTGCATCGCCGCGATCATGATCCTTGTGAACGAGATGATGGCAGCCGAGGCGAAGATGGATTCGGGCGAGATCTCCCCGGCAACGATTGCTGAGGTTATCCGCACTCTCGTGTTGTTGCTGGCTCCGTTTGCTCCGTTCGTCGCGGGGGAACTCTGGCAGGAGATTGGCGAGCGCGAGACGTTGCTGCGCCAGCCGTGGCCCAGCGCGGACGCAGAGCTAGCGCGCGAGAGCGAGATCGAGGTACCTGTTCAGGTGAACGGCAAGCTCGTGAGCGTGGTGAAGCTGTCGGCAGGCGCGGACGAGGAGGCGATCAAGGCCGCTGCTCTCGCAGATGAGAAGGTCGCCGCACGCGTTGCCGGAAAGACAATCGTGAAGATCATCGTCGTCAAGGGCAAGCTCGTCAATCTGGTGGTGAAGTGAGCCAACAGGTAGTTCGGACTGCGGCGGAGGTGAGCCGCAGGGCTGCACCGGTGCGCGGCACGCAATCGTTCGTCGGAGTCATGTTCGCCGTTTGGAAGCGGCCTTCGCTTACAGCGCTGGAGATTGCCTGGCGGTGGAGCTTTGGTCTGCTGGCGATTGGCTGCATCTGGCTCTTTGCCCGCGACATCATCCTGATGTGGACGCTGAAGGTCCGTGACATAGAGCCGATCTTGCTGCGCGGTCACCTCGTCGCGCGTGGAACGATCGATGTGCAGACGTATCTATGGCCGCTGCTCGTCGCAATTGCCGGGTGGTCGGTGTTTCGCAGCTTTGGTCGTGGAGCGGTGCTGCGCCGGTGGGATAAATCGCTTGCTCGACGCCCCGGAAGCATGATCCCGCTCATGTTGCTGCGCGCCTATTCATTTGCGGCGCTGCTGCTTCTATGGCTCGCATTGCTGATTCATATCGCGCGCAGTTGCGTCTGGAGTCCGATGGAGCGCAACCTGGAGCCGTCGTATGTTCCGGGTTTTGCGATGGCTGTCGCCGTGACACTACTCGTGTTTCTGCTGTGGGCCACAACGAGCTGGATACTGCGGATCGCGCCGATCCTCGCGATGTCCCGCGGCCTAGGTGCGCTCGCAAGTCTTCGCGCGGCGATGCGCCTTGGTGCGCTGCGGTCGAAGCTCATCGAGATCAATCTTGTGATGGGCATCGTAAAGGTGGCTCTCATCGTACTGGCGCTGGTCTTTTCGTCTTGCCCGCTGCCGTTTGAGAATGTGGAGTCGCAGACGTTCCTCACGTGCTGGTGGATCGGAGTGGGTGTGCTCTACCTGGTTGGCTCGGATTATTTCCATGTGGTCCGGGCGGCGGCCTACGATTCGCTCTTGCGACTGCACAATCCGCTTCTGGATACTGACCTAAGCCGCTGAAACTGCATCGTAGAGGGTGGGCCACTACGACTGCGCAGACGCGCTGGAGGAGAACGAATGTCCTTCGCTTTGTATCTCGTTGGAACGATTATTTTGATTGCCGGTGTGGCCTACGTTGCGCACCTTGCACACGTGCCAGAGCACTGGATTATCGCCATGGCGGTCGTGTTGCTGGGAGCGGGCGTGATGGGAGCGGTGGCGTCGACACGCCGTCGCGACCCGAATTAGCGGAACATTTTCAGGCCTCGGGTTCGAACTGCCTTGTCGGCATCTTTGGTCGCTCGCAGCACGTCTCGGCCGTAAGAGTGAGCAAACGAGATGCACGATTTCTCCGCCGAAGTCGCTGCCGTCCAGCAGCCGAGATCCAATCCAAACCAGGGGCCTTCTGCGAAGCGAATCTCCGCGGCGCCGCAGTTCGGTCCGGAGCTGCGCGACGAAGGCGGCGCGATCTTTCGACTGTTCGCGCCCGCTGCGTCGTCGGTTGGTTTGGCGCTCGATGAACACGCACAGAATCCACGCGGCCCTTTAGCCATGCGAAATTGCGGCAACGGCTGGCACGAGCTTGCCGTCGACGAAGCCGGTCCCGGCACTCAATATCGCTTTGTGCTGCCCGATGGCTTTCGCGTGCCGGATCCTGCGTCTCGATACGCACCTTTAGGCGTGCACGGCCCGAGTGAGCTCGTCGATCCGAAGGCTTATTGCTGGCATGACGAAGATTGGCACGGTCGTCCCTGGAGCGAGGCCGTTCTCTACGAGTTGCATATCGGCACCTTCACGCCTGAGGGTACCTTTCGTGCAGCCGCGGCGAAACTCGATTTCCTGCGCGATCTTGGCATCACCGGCGTTCAGCTGATGTGCCTGTGTGCCTTCGCAGGCCAGCGCAGCTGGGGTTATGACGGCGTTCAGATCTACGCTCCGGATGCGACCTACGGCCGTCCCGATGATCTCAAGGCGTTCATTGACGCAGCGCATGCGCGTGGAATTATGGTCATCCTCGATGTGGTCTACAACCACTTCGGTTCGGAGGGGAACTACATCCCGCGGTATTTTCCGGAGATCTTCAGCAAGGAACACAAGACTGCCTGGGGACCAGGTTTGAACTTCGATGGACCTGGATGCGGTGAGGTCCGCGAGTTCATCGTGGAGAATGCGCTTCACTGGACGGGCGAATTCCATGTGGACGGCCTAAGGATCGACGCCTCGCACGCGCTGATCGACAACAGCCCTCACCACATCCTGAACGAGATCTCGGAGCGCGTCCACGCAACCGCGGGCCGGCGCGATACGCACCTCATCCTCGAGAACGAGCAGACCATCGCGCAATTGTTGAAGCGGGACCCAAAGGGCCAAGCGCCGTACAGCGCGCAGTGGAATCACGCTGTGGACCACATCCTTGGCCTGGCGATGAATACCGAATGCGATGCTACGGACGATGGCCAACTCCACGCGACGGGAGAGCTGGCGCGGGCTCTGGCGGAAGGCTTCTTTGCCGGCGACCTCTCCTGCTCGGTGGAGGACGGGGCCTCAGTCCCGCCGACTGCGTTCGTGAGCTTCATCCAGACTCATGACCTGATTGGGAACCGTGTCTTCGGCGAACGCGTGGAGCAGCTTGCAAGCCCGGACGCGGTGCGCGCGATCGCCGCAGTGTTACTCCTGCTGCCGCAGATTCCCATGCTGTTTATGGGTGAGGAATGGGCTGCATCCACGCCGTTTCCGTACTTTTCGGATTACGGGGGCGAACTCGCCAAGGCTGTCCGGCAGGGCCGTGCCGAGCAGATGATGCGCACAAGCCATGTCGATGCTGAGACCTTGAGCCGCGCCCCCGACCCGCAGGCCGAATCCACGTTTCTCTCGGCGAAGCTGCAGTGGGGCGATCTCGATGAGCCGCTGCACGCTGCTCAGGTTGACTGGTATCGCCGGGTGCTCGCCGTCCGGCGCGAACGGATTTTGCCGCTGCTCGATCGCTTCACCCAGCGCTGCGGAACGTATGAGGTCAGGGGCGTAGGTCAGTTCGAGTGCGAATGGGCCCTTGGAAGCGGCGGACGCCTGAATCTTGCCGCCAATCTCTGTTCAGCGCCATCGGAAACCAAATCTCTCCAGCCCAGCGAAGACGTGCTTTGGTTGGAGGGAACGCAGCAGGATTCTGGCGGGTTGGGGCCTTGGTCTGTGCGGTGGCAGACAATCTAGCTGTGTGATGTATCGCTGCGCGACGCAGTACGCCGTGTGTACTCGCAAATTGCCGAATTTCCGTCTACCCTTGCATGCAAATGGCTATGGCGACGGATGTTCTCCGCCTTCCCAGCCGTGAGCGTGCGCTCACTGAGCTGGACGATATCGAAGAGTTGGTTCAAACGCACCGCGCGCGGCTGCTGCGGTTCGTTACGTTCTCACTTGGGGACGAGGACCTTGCTGCCTCAATTGTGCAGGACTGCTTCGTTAAGGCGTGGACAAACCGCCACAACTTCCGTGGCGACTGCAGCGTGCAGACGTGGCTGCACTCCATCGCGCTGAACCTTGTCCGCGACTATCAGCGCACGCAGAAGTTCCGCTTCTGGAAGCAGGTGCGCAAAACGGCGACGGACGTGACCGAGGTTGCCGGCATGCTGCCCAGCGCAGCCAGCTCGCCGGAGGAGCAGCTCCTCGCACGCGAGCGGGCCCGCGAGGTTGCGGAGATCCTGCAGACGCTCTCCTTGAATCAGCGCACCGCCTTCGTCCTCCGCTTCCAGGAGGAGCTGGACCTCAGCGATATTGCGGAGACGATGGGAATGCCGATCAACACCGTAAAGACCCACCTGCATCGCGCTGTGCGCACCGTGCGCGCACGAATGGGAGGAAGGCGATGAACCTCAATCATCTGACCGATGAACAGTTCGCAGACCTTCTGGCCGGACACAAGAGCGACGAATGCGCTCGCGTTCATCTCGAGAGCTGCGCCGCATGCCGGCAGGAGCTTGCCGGTATGACGGCCGCTGTCGGCGATCTCAACTTCGCAAGCCTGCGCTGGGCGGAGAAGCGTGCTGCGCGCATCGAAACTCCGTCTGTCTGGACGCTCAACTGGCATGCGCTTCCCGGCTGGGGAGCGACGATGGCTGCTGTTCTCATCTTCGGGGTGGCGCTCGGCGCGCACATGCAGGTCCGCAATTCAGTCGAGCCGGCGCTGCAACCTAGCCATACCGTCTCCGCTCCGTCAGCCGATGAACTCGCCGAAGACAATCAACTGATGCGTTCGATTGACAACGAGCTGAGTGAGCAGGGACCGCAGGTTCTGGCCGCTGATGCGGATGCTTCTTCACGTGCGACACATCATCGTTCGATCCGCGAGGTGTCGAACTAAATGCCGCCACGCAACCAGATCCGCGTGCGTCCCAAGCGTCTGCTGATGCAGGCGACGCTGGCGCTCGCTCTTCTGGTGATTTTCTCCATGCCGAAGGTCGCCGTTGCCCAGCATCATGGCGGTGGCGCCGGCGGCGGTGGTTTTCCCGGCGGGGGAATGTCCGGCGGCGGTGGCATGCACGATGGTATGGGCCGCGATTTTCCGCGGGGCGGCAACGTTCCCGAGATGAGTCGTAACGGCAACGTCAGGATGCATGCCGGGCTGCAGGTTGGGCCGCCCGGGCGCTGGTGGGATGACAAGCATTTTGCCAAGCAATTGAAGCTGAGCGACGATCAGCAGCGGCGCATGGACGCGATCTTCGAGCAGAGCCGTCCGGTCCTGCTGAATCGGCTCGAGAGCCTTGAAAAGGAAGAGCAGCGCATGGAGGTGCTTACGCACGCCAAGACGCTCGACGAAGCGGCGTTGTTCACCCAGATCGATCGCATCGAGCAGGCCCGTGCCGACCTCAGCAAGGCGAATCTGCATTACCTGGTCCAGCTTCGGAGCGAACTCGATCAGGATCAGATCTCCAGCCTGGAAGATCAGCACTAGCCGCTGTTTCAATTCCACGAAAAGCCATGCAACCGCTCGATGACCTTTTGTGCATCGAGCAGTCATAATCGCATATGCGCTTCGGCCCGCAGGACCGGCTCTTTGTTCTAACCGGCGCCGGTATTTCCGCGGAGAGCGGCCTCGCCACCTTCCGCGGGTCGGGAGGATTGTGGAACGGCTACCGGGTTGAGGAGGTCGCTACGCCCGAAGCCTGGCAGGCGAATCGCGAGCTCGTCTGGCGGTTCTACTCCATGCGCCGCCGCGATGCGATGGCCGCCGAGCCCAACACTGCTCACCGCGCACTCGCGGCCCTTGAAGAGCAGATGGGTGACCGTTTTTACCTCTGCACACAGAACGTCGATGACCTGCACGAGCGCGGTGGCTCACGCCGCATTCATCACATGCACGGCACGCTGTTCGAATCCCGCTGCGTCCGCTGTGATCAGCCATTCTCTGACAAGAACTTCTATGAGTCTTCCGACGCGCTTCCGGAGTGCAAGATCTGCAGTGCGCCCGTGCGTCCGCACATTGTGTGGTTCGGAGAGATGCCGCTCGATATGAACCAGATCTATCGAGAGCTGGATCGCGCGACCGTTCTCCTCGTCATCGGGACTTCGGGCTCGGTATATCCGGCCGCTGGTTTCGTGCACGTCGCGAATCAGCGCGGTATCAAGACGATGTACATCGGTCCGGAAGAGCCGCAGAACGCGGACGCCTTTGATGAGATTCTGTTAGGAACGGCCACGGAGCTCGTTCCCCGGCTGCTATAGATTCGGGAGCTTTACGGCAGATGCCAAAACGCAGTGCGGGTTTACTGATGTACAGGATTCGCAACCATAGCATCGAGGTGTTCCTCGTCCATCCTGGCGGACCCTTCTGGGAAAAGAAAGACGACGGCGCTTGGACGATCCCCAAAGGGCAGTTCTTCGATGACGAACAGCCGCTGGATGCCGCCAAGCGTGAGTTTCAGGAAGAGACGAGCTTCATTCCCAATGGTGAGTTCATTCCACTCGGGAAGATTCGTCAGTTGAGTGGAAAGCTTGTCGAAGCGTGGGCGTTTGAGGGGGACTGCAATCCGGACGATCTGCGCAGCATCACGTGCGAGGTCGAGTGGCCGCCGCGTTCCAAGCGCATGATTGAAGTTCCCGAGGTCGATCGCGGCGGATGGTTCTCCATCGATGACGCTCACCGCGCGATCCTCGCGGCCCAGCGTCCTTTCCTCAAATCCCTGTGCGCGGCTCTCGGCAGCAACGCCTTGGGGAACCTACCGTAACTCCCGATGCGCGCCCGCACGCCACTCCAGCGCCGTCATCCCTCTGAAACACGTAGCATGACAGGAAATATCACCCTGCCGCGCGCTGCGAGGATCAGTTTGAGGATTGGTCTGTATCTTGGGTTCTCCGCAACAGGAGTAAGCCTGGCGCTGCCGGGAGCTCTGCTGCCGTTGTTGCTGCGGCGCTGGAGCCTCGGCGACGCGCGTGGCGGCCTGCTGCTCTTCTGTTTTTTTCTCGCGACCACGGCAGGAGCGCTCGTCTCCCGCGGTCGAATGAACCGCTCCATCGCACGCGGCGCGCTGCTGACGGCCATCGGAGCCGCCTGGCTCGGATTCGCCAACCTCGGCTGGGGCTTTGCAGCCATAATCGTCTACGGCCTCGGCCTCGGTATCGCGATGACCTCAACCAGCCTGCTTATCTCGCGCGAATTTCCCGCGGAACGTCGCATCGAGATGATGCGGCTGAATCTCCTCTGGGCTGCCGGCGCCTGCGCCGGTCCGTGGCTCGCTCTCGGAGGCCAGTCGCTGCGCACTGGCAATTTTGGTGCACGACCGCTGCATGTTCTCCTCGGCCTCGCGGCCTTTTTCGCCGTGTTCGCACTCTGGGTCTGGCTCGCGCACGAGCGTCGTAATCTTGCTGCACCGGATGCAGCCACAGGCGCCGCTGCTGCAGGTCCATCCCACCGCTGGCCGCTCGCACAGGTCCCGTTTGCTTTACTCATCCTGGTTTTCTGCGCGACTGGCGTGGAGAGCTCGACTGGAGGTTGGCTCGCAGCGTATGCACAACGGCTCGGCGAAACAGCGAGGATTACGATTGGTGCGGCGACTGCGTTCTGGGCTGGCTTGCTTGGCAGCCGTCTCGTGCACTCGCTGCGCGTCTTGACCCGCATCAGCGAACGCGCGGTGCTGGCGCTCAGCGCAGGCTTCGCGGCCGCCGGCCTCACGATTCTGGTCGCCTGGCCGGGGCCCGCCATCAGCGTCTTCGCGGCCTTTCTCGTTGGCTTTGGAGCTGGCCCAATCTATCCGCTCCTGCTGGCGATTGTTCTGCGGCACCGCGAGACGCGCGGCGTATTTGTTCTCGCAGGGTGCGGCTCGTCGGCACTGCCGCTGCTCACCGGAGCGATGTCGGGCTGGGTGCACTCACTCTCGGCCGGCCTGTGCGTTCCGCTTGCGGCCGCTTCCATGATGACGATCCTCAGCCTCACCGTGCCGAGCGGCCCCTCAATTGTTGTTGTGCCCGAGCCTCCGCGCGCTTAGTACTCGAGGATGTGCGGAGCAGGCCAGGTCATCGTGCCGTCAGCCCGGCTCACATACATGAAGACCTTGTGTCCCGGTTTGGTGTTCGGCGGCTCACCCGGACCCGCAGGCACAATCCCATCCTGCAGATTCACGCGCACCGCAACAATGATGCCGGTGCCAAACGCGCCCGTACCATCTGTCTTCGAGATGTCGACGTGATGTGACGTGATCGGCGCGTGCACCGGCGAGTACGTGGTCCAGTCCTGGGTAAAGCGGGCCAGCGGATAGCCGGAATCCGGGTGCCCGTTCTCGTAGATGTCGTATGCCTTCGCGTAGTCCTGCGACTCGAGCGCGTTGAAGAAGCTGTTCACCCGGTGCTCGGCGCCAAGATTCGTGAACAGCCACCCGTGCCCCATGATGTAGCCGGCAAATGTCAGGATCACGAGCAACAGAACAGCGACCCCTGTTCCAATGAGAATGTCGACTTTGCGGCGTTCACCGCGCGCGTCGTACTCGGGCGCATCCATCAGGCTCATCGTGCAGACGGCTCCTTCGTCGCCTCTTTAAATCACCTCTCTACTATAGACACCGCCGTCCGCACCGTGGTTCGCCTTACCACGATTCCCGGTAAGGAAACGCGTCCCTGATGTGCTCGAACTCCGGCTCATCGGTCACCAGGTACACAGAGACCACGTCGAACCTTACCGGGACGCGCCCGCGAAGCCGCTCCGGAAGCTGACCCACCCACGCCGCCGTCACTCTGCGCAACTGCTTCTGCTTCGGGGCGTTCACCGCAACCTCCGCCGGGAACAGATCGCGCGCCGTACGGGTCTTCACCTCAAACACGACCAGGGTGTGGCCATCCCATCCCACCAGGTCCAGATCGCCCTTCACCCGCGTCGCGACCCACCTCCGCGCCACAATCGTGTACCCCCGCGACCGCAGGTGAAAGAACGCCAGGTCCTCGCCGAGTTCCCCGGTCAGCAGATGTTCCGGTTTCGAACTCTCGCCAAGTCCTCGCGCCCGCGCAGCCGCACGCCTGTCCGCCAGCCTTCGCAACGCAAGATAGCTCCGCCGCTCAACAGCCAGCAACCGATTGCTCAGCGTCTCCAGCAAATTCACAGGGCCCGTTAGCCTTCCTCAGCTCTCCTCAAAACCTTACCGCAAGTCCGATCCCCCGGCTGCGGTATACTTGATTGTGCACACCAGGCACATCCGAAACTCACAACTCAAGGGGTCGCTATCGTGTCAGCAAAGTACATCTTTGTGACGGGCGGTGTTGTGTCTTCGCTGGGCAAAGGCCTGGCCGCTGCTTCCATTGGCTGCCTTCTCGAGGCGCGCGGCCTGCGCGTCAACCTGATGAAGTTCGACCCCTACCTCAACGTCGACCCAGGCACCATGTCGCCCTTCCAGCACGGCGAAGTCTTCGTTACCGACGACGGCGCCGAGACCGACCTCGACCTCGGCCACTACGAGCGCTTCACCCACGCCAAGCTCTCGCGCGACAACAACCTCACCACTGGCCGCATCTACGAGCAGATCATCACCAAGGAGCGCCGCGGCGACTACCTCGGCAAGACCGTCCAGGTCATCCCGCACGTCACCAACGAGATTAAGGCCGCCGCGCGCAAGATCGGCGCCGACTGCGACGTCGCCATCGTCGAGATCGGCGGCACCGTCGGCGACATCGAATCGCTCCCATTCCTCGAAGCCATCCGCCAGATGCGCCAGGAGATGGGCCGCGACAACACCTGCTTCGTCCACGTCACACTCATCCCCTGGATCGCCGCCGCGCAGGAGCTGAAGACCAAACCCACGCAGCACTCCGTCAAGGAGATGCTATCCATCGGAATCCAGCCGGACATCCTCCTCTGCCGCGCCGATCGCGCCGTCCCGCGCGAGATGCGTTCGAAGATCGCCGCCTTCTGCAACGTTGAAGAGGCCGCCGTCGTCGTCGCCCGTGATGTCCCCAGCATCTACGAGGTCCCGCTCAACTTCGCCGTGGAAGGCGTCGACGCGCTCGCG
Source organism: Acidobacteriaceae bacterium (assembly GCA_035944135.1). Taxonomy (NCBI): domain Bacteria; kingdom Pseudomonadati; phylum Acidobacteriota; class Terriglobia; order Terriglobales; family Acidobacteriaceae; species Acidobacteriaceae bacterium. Next base: position 267,492 of record DASZBM010000001.1, on the reverse strand, counting down.
CTCAAGTACCTCCGCATCGATGCGAAAGACGCCGACCTCACAAAGTGGAAGGACCTAGTTCACCGCGCCTACAACCCAGCCGACGAAGTCTCCATCGGCATTGTCGGCAAGTATGTCGAGTATGAGGACAGCTACAAATCGCTCAAAGAAGCCCTCGTCCACGGTGCGCTCGCCGAGAACCTCAAGCTCCGCGTCACGTGGATCGAAGCCGAAGGCCTCGAGGGAGACAACTACGAGTCACAACTCGAAGGCTTCGACGGCATCCTGGTTCCCGGCGGCTTCGGCAAGCGCGGCATCGAAGGCATGCTGAACGCCATCCGCTACGCGCGCGAGAACAAGGTCCCGTACTTCGGCATCTGCCTCGGCATGCAGACCGCCTGCATCGAGTACGCGCGCAACGTCTGCGGCCTCTCGAAAGCCAACTCCGGTGAGTTCGACCCAGCGACGCCGCACCGCATCATCTACAAGCTCCGCGAGCTCATCGGCGTAGAAGAGATGGGCGGCACCATGCGCCTCGGCGCGTGGACCTGCATCCTCGAGCCCGGCTCACTCGCCGCGAAGGCATACGGGACTACAGAGATCAGCGAACGCCATCGCCACCGTTACGAGTTCAACCGCGAGTACGAACCCATCCTCACCGGCGCGGGCCTTCGCCTCACCGGCACCACGCCCGACGCGACTTACGTCGAGATCGTCGAAATCCCCGACCATCCGTTCTTCCTAGGCTGCCAGTTCCACCCCGAGTTCAAATCCAAGCCGCTCGAGCCGCATCCGATCTTCCACGCGTTCGTGAAGGCCAGCTACGCGAACCGCGGTCTTCGCGGCGCCGAGCGCATGGTCCGAGCCGAGGTTGAAGCGTGACCTCACAGTACGAATACGGCTACGGCCGCCGGCCCGGATCAGGTCTCCTCTACGTCAGCATTCTCAGCCTGGTGATCGGCGGGACACTGCTGGCGGTCTTCGTGCATCGCGCCCGCAGCGGATGGCCCGGACGCCTCGCGTCCGCCATCGCGGGCCGATCGCTCACCGTGGTCAGCGCGCCGGATGTGGTCGAAAAGATCCAGCAGTTGAACCGGCTCGAAACCGTCAAGTACTCGCTCGACACCATCGTTGAGGGCGATGAATCGAGCCCTGTACTTCCTGACGCACTCGCCGGCGACAAGCTCTTGATGATCGTGCACGGCAGCACGGTCGCCGGCGTTGACCTGAGCCAGTTGAAGCCCGAGAGCGTCCAGATTACCGAGACACCGAACGGACGCAATATTCAACTCACGCTGCCTGCAAGCCAGGTGTTTCAAACCACCGTCGACGAAGCGAAGAGCCGCGTCTACGCGCGCAACACAGGCCTTTTTGTAAGCGCCGATCCCAACCTCGAATCAGCAACCCGCGCTAAGGCACAGGCTGAGCTTCAACAGGCCGCGCTCAGCGATGGAATCCTCGACGCCGCCAGCAAAAATGCTCGTGTCGCGGTGATTGCGCTGCTGCAGGGGCTTGGATTTGCGCACGTCGACGTGCGGTAGTCTGGTCGTCCGCTGGGCCCGTCTTAACCCAACATGCCGCGCGAAATCGCCGTGAAAAATGGCTTCCGCGCTGCGACTCGGATGCTCGAACAAGCGTCCTAACCCTGAGGGATTGGAAAGCCGTTTGATGCATGTGCTGGAAGAGAAAGCGCCGACCTCCACCGGTGAGCCCGCGGGCAAACTGCAGCCGGTGACCGCGCTGCACCCGAAGGTGAAGCCAGGCGCACCGGCCTACATGCGAAAGCCGGCGCTGCCGGCGCTCACCGGCATTCGCTCGCTGCTGGCGCTTACCATCATGCTCTTCCACTTCACGCCCAACGGCCTCACCTGGGCTGCGCATCCGCGCTTCACGCTTTACCCCATCATCAACATTGGCTACGTCTTCGTCAGCTTCTTCTTCGTCATCTCCGGCTTCATTCTTTATTACAACTACGCAGAGCGGCCGGGCGGCGTGAACGCAATTGATTTCTGGGTAGCGCGCGCCAGCCGTCTCTATCCGATTTACCTGCTGACGATGCTCGTTTCCATTCCGATGCTCGCCGTCGAGTGGCACTCGCGCTCCCACTCGCAATTCGTCGTCGGTGTCATCACTACTCCGCTGCTCATCCAGGGATTTTTCCCGCGCCTCGCCACCTTCTGGAACACCGTAAGCTGGACGCTCTCCTGCGAGGTCGCGCTCTATCTGCTTTTCCCATGGCTCGTGAAGGTGCGTCTGCCAAGGAATGTGTTCAAGCTCATCGCCATGGGCTTAGGTTTCTGGCTGCTCGGCATGGTGCCGCACGCCATCTATCTCCTGACCAACCCCGATCACCTCGCTCACGCGCCCGATCGCTATAGCACCGGCGTCTATATCGAGTTTCTGAAGTACACGCCGCTTCCATATCTCTGCACCTTCCTCTGCGGCATCACCATCGGGAGGATTCATCAGCAGGCGAAGCTTGCAGTTCGCGGGCGCATGATCGTCGGCCTCGTCGGCTTCGCGATCGCATGGTTCTGCTGCTATCACCTCGCCAACCAGATGCCATACCTCCTGGTGCACGGCGGCCTGCTCACGCCGGTCTTCGGCATGATCATCCTCGGCCTTGCCGGCCCAAGCCCGCTGGCAACAATCTTCTCGTGGCGTCCGCTTGTCGCCATCGGCACATCAACGTACTGCCTCTACCTGCTGCACTTCAATCTGTTCCAACTCATCCATGAACATAATCTGCCCTCGCGCCTGCACGTTGCGTGGATCGACCCATGGATCAGCTACGTGTTCATCGTTCTGGTCGCAATGGCGGCGCGCAAATGGGTCGAGCATCCGTTCCAGATCATGATCGGCAACTGGTGGAAGCGCAAACGCGCAGCCCAGCACAAAGAACGCGAACGCCTCGCAATCGCCGCCTAGCGGTTAGCCGACCGCCGCGACGATCTTCCGCGCTGTAGCGCGAGCGTCCCGAATCAAATCCGGAATCCCAACGCCGCGATAGCTATTCCCAAGCAGGTGTAGCCCTGGAACCTGCGCAACCAGCTCTTCCAGCTTTGCAATCCGCTCCAGATGTCCAACCTCATACTGCGGCAGGCTTCGCGGCAATCGCCGAACCACCTGTACCGCCGGCTCCGGAATCGGTCCCAGAATCTCCCGCAACTGCTCCAGCGCACAAACTGCAATCACCTCATCTGTCCGTGATGCCAGAGCCTCCGCGCTCCTGCCTCCAAAGAACGCCCGCATCACACGCGCTCCCTCCGGCGCCCGATGCGGAAACTTCTGATCCACGAACGTGCACGCCAGAAGCTGCTCCTCGCCGGCCGATCCATCAGGCACAAGAAAGCCGAATCCCGACGGAATCGCGAAGCTGCGCGCAACCTCCTCAGGCCATGCAAACGCCGCGAGTACAGCGGAACTCGCATCACTCGGCAGCAGCGCTGCAGCTTCAGTGCTCACCGATTCAAGCAGACGGCGCGTGCTATCCGTCGAGGTCGAAAGGATCACCTCATCGAATTCAATATCCGCGAGCGCGCTGACCTTCGACTCCAGGTGAATGCGCGCGCGAGAAAGCTGCGTCACGAGCGTTTCAGTCAGTGATCCGACCCCTCTGCGCAGACTGGTGAAGATCGGCTGCGGCGCACGAAGACGCTGACGCGCGCGCGCATGCAATCCGGCGATCAGCGATCCGTGCTCGCGGTCCATCGCCACGAACTGCGGCATCACGGCACGTACAGAGAGCTTATGCACATCGCCGCCGAAGACTCCGCTGAGCAACGGTGCCGCGAGCGTGCTCAGCACCTCCTCGCCGAAGTGACGCCGAACGAAGTCTGCAACAGACTCATCGTGATTCGGCGCAGACGCTTTGAGCTCATCCGCGCGAGTGAACTCATCCGCATAAGCCTTCTTCGCGCACTCGGAGAACAGTGGTGACGCTTCAAGAGCGCTGAGGTCTTCAGGGACCATCATGCGCATGCGGTCAGGGATGGGCTGCAGTTTGCCGTCGATCAGGATGTACGTTTTTCGCGTTGCGTCGTTCGAATAAATCAGGTCCGATTCAAGTCCAAGTTCGATGGCAAGTTCGCGGGCCCAGGGTTTTTCGCTCACCCAGCCGTCGGGTCCGCCTTCCAAGATCCATTCGCCAAACTCGACTTCGGGCGTGGTGATGCGCGTGGTTTCGATGATGCCGCCGAGACGATCGCTTGCTTCGTACAGGTGCCAGTCGATCGCTGAGCCGCGCTTGCGTGCGAGTTCGAGCTCATAGGCGGCAGTCAGTCCGCTGATTCCTCCGCCGATGATGGCGATGCGCTTCATGCCAGCACGTGCGCCAGCGCGCGGATCAGTGTCTGCGAATCGTTGAGGCTTTCAGGGCGATACAGCTTCATGCCGAGTGCGCTCGCAACCTCGCGGAAGTTGATGTCGATGTCGTAGAGGATCTCGACGTGATCGCACAGAAATCCGATCGGCTGAATCACGACGGCTTTGTGTCCTTCTTCCGCAAGCGCCTTCAGCGTGTCTTCTACTGTCGGCCCGATCCACGGAGCTCCAGCCACGCCTTGCGATTGAAACGCGAAGTACCACTCATGGTCCTGTAATCCAACAAGCTTTGCAACGCTCGCCGCGGTCTGCTTGCACTCGATTGGATACGGGTCACCCTCGGTCGCGGCGCCATAGCTCTGGATGCCTTCGGCGGGCACCGGGCCGGCGTTCGCCGCTTCCTCCGCTGTAGTCGCGCGGATGGTGCGGCAGGGGACGGAGTGCGCGGTGAAGAGGACGGGCGCGTGGGCTTCGGCGAGGACGGGTTGCAGGCGTTCGGCGAAGGCCTGGGCGAGGAGGGGTTCGTCGGCCCAGCCGGCGATGAAGTCGTAGGTGAATGCGCCGGCGACGGCTGCGTCGAGGGCGCGTTTATAGAGACCTGTCGAGGTGCGTGAGTTTTGGGGGGCGAGGCAGAGGACGCGGGCGTGGGTGACGCCGTCGGAACGCATCTGCGCGACGGTGTCGGCGATGAAGGGGTGCCAGTTGCGCATGCCGACGTAGACCTTGCAGCCGATCTGTTTTTCGAGGAGTTCGGCCTGTCGGAGGGTCCAGCGGGTGAGGGGAGGGCCGGCGGGGAGTGGGTCTTCACGGAGGCCGATCTCGGCGTAGCGGTGCTGGAGCTCGGAGATGATGTGCGGGGGCATGGGGCGGCCGCCGGTGACATGCTGGAGGTAGTCGGACATCTCGCTGAGGCGGTTGGGGGTGCCGTGCGCGAGGAGGAGGATGGCGGTGCGGCTCATGCGTCTTTCTATGGTACGGGGTGGGTACCCCCCTCCCCCTGTTTTTTGCGCAAAATCTTCAATCGAGAGAATTTAGGGGTGGACCTTCCCGTTTTGGGAAGGGAAAGCCCCCATGGGCAGGGGGCTTTCTGAAGGGGTGCGTTGTCAAGTGGGGTCGTCAGGAGATTGGTTCGGCGACGACTTCGATGTCGATGTGGCGGGTGCTGCCCGCGACGTCGACGGAGCCGAGGGTGAGGGGTTTGCCGAGGCTAATGATCGAAGAGCCTTCCAAGGAAGTTTGGTGGATGATGGGTTCCTGCGCGAGGGGACCGGAGCCGTTGGTGTACTCGCTTGGGCTACCAACGGCGGACTGCTCTACCTTGGTCTTGAGGCGCAGGCCGCTGGGAGAGTCTTCCAGCGTCGCGTCGAAATTCATGCCGATATCGAGGTACTGGAACTGGGTCTCAGGCGATTCGGTGCCCGCTTTGTAGGTTCCGGTGATGACGGGAATTTTGGAGCCCTGCTTGACGACGGTGCGCTGTCCTGAGGTGACGACCATGGCGAAATGCTGAACGCCGATCCGTTTGCCAGCGTCAGACTCGGCAAGGGTGAAGGTGAGGCGGTAAGCCTTGTGCGGGCGGTCTAGAGCGGTGATGACCTTCTGGCTGGTTGCCTGATCTTCTGGGGTAGCGTCGAGTACGATCGCGTTCTGCGAGGCGACAAGAAAGATCTTGGCCCGGGGTGAAAGCACGTTGCGCAGGGCGATGAGAATCTCGTTCGCATCGTTCTGTTGGGTGACGTTGGTGAGGTAGTAGGTTTTGATAACACGGTTGGCCTCGTAAGCCTCCGCATCGCGCACGGCGCTCGGGGACGGCCGTGCTTCGGGCTGCTTTTGCTCAGCAGGTTGTGCTTCAGAGGGTTTGTTTTGTGCGATCGCGGCGCCGGGTACGGTGAGGGCGATAAGGCCGACTGCGAGCAGTTTGAGAGTGCGATTCATTCGGTGTCTCCGAGTGGTTGTTTGAGCGGTGGAGGGTCAGGGAAGAAGGCTTTGAAGGCGGCGGTCTCGTCGGCGTCCTCTTTGTCGCGGACTAGGGGGTTGAGCTCGGCGAGCTGCGTGGCGTTGCCGTAGCGAAGCATGCGGAGGAAGAGCTTTTCCTCTGCAGTGAGCGGGAGTGGCGGTGCGGGGTGGCTGGGCGCGTGGAGGTCGGCGAGGGCCTGGGCGTCGGGGTCCTGTGTCGGCCCACTCATGACGACTGCGTCGTCATGAATGGGGCACCCGGTGGTGTGGTGGTCTAGGCAGCTTCCAAATACAGAGGTCCTTCGCTCCGCTGCGCTTCGCTCAGGATGACGGCTGGAAAGGCCAGGTCGAGATGAAGACGTGCTGGCGGTCTGCGCGAGGTTCGTGGTGGAAAGGGGTTTGGTGTTCGTTGTAACGCTGGCGATCTCGGGGTCCTTGCACCCCATCGAGCACAAAATGCTCGCTGGGAACCCCGCCTTCGACTGCGCGCGTTGCGCTCCGCTCAGGATGACGGTCTTTGAATTTGCGCTCAGGATGACGGCAGATTTGTTCGGGTGGGAATGATGGAGCGCGAGCAGCGAGGCGACGGCGAGGATGGCCGCGGAGGTTGCGGCCCAGAGGGCGACGTGGGTGGGGCGAAACGTGCTTTCTCGTTTGCTACCGCAAACGATACCCCACCCTTTCACGATGAAGTCGTGAAAGGACGGGCCGCCCGGGTTCGTGGCGTGCGCGGCGGAGCGGTGCTCGAGCCCGGCGAGAATGCGGCTGTTAAGGCCCGAGCGCGGTTGGGCGTCGCGCAGACCGGTGAGGGCGCGGTCGATGCGGCTGTCGATTGTGTCAGAGGCGGCATGGGACGAGTTGGCGTTCATGGGCGGCCTCCTTTCGTGAGGCGGGCTTGATTCTTCTCGAGGCGGGCGTCGTTCTTCTGGAGCCGTTGGCGAAGGCGGGTGCGGGCTCGGAAGATGAGGGCGCGGATAGCGGATTCGGATTTGTTGAGGACTTGGGCGAGCTCGCGGGTGTCGAGCTCGTCGATGGCGGAGAGCAGGAGGACCTGGCGCTCGGCGCGCGGGAGTCGGTCGATCTCGTGGAAGACGCAGGCGAGTTCGCGGGATTCGTCGAGGGCGATGTCGGCGGGCGTGTTGCGACCGATGAGTGAGAGCGCGAAGGTGTCGTCGAGCTGATCGGGGCGGATGCGGCGGCGGCGGTCGAGCGCGAGGTTCCAGGTGATGCGCACGAGCCAGACGCGGAGGTCGCGGATTTCGGGGAGCGCGCGGCGGTGTTCCATGACGCGGACGAAGGCGTCCTGCACGATGTCTTCGGCCTCGGTGGGGTTGCGGAGGATGGAGTGGGCGACGCGGAAGAGGAGCGTGGAATAAGTCTCGACGAGCGCGGCGAGCGAGGTGTCTGTCTCGGCGGGCCGGGAGTATGGCAAGACCAAACTGAGTTCCTCGATCACGTGGGGCTCGATTTCCGGAGTTCCGCTTAGTTTCTATAGGACAGACGAATGAGGCCGGAATGCGCTCGGGAGAATTTTAGGGGCAGGCGGAAAGCTTTGACGCAAAGGGCGCGAAGGAGCGCAAAGGGGCGCCACGGCAATGTAGCCGGGGGTGCGTTGGGGCCTATGCTGTGGGTGAGGAGCCGGTCGGATGCGAGCGATCAACCTATGGGAGAAGTTTGGGAAGTTTGAGGAGCAGTGGTCGCCGCGGGTGATTGCGGAGATGAATGACTATCAGTTCAAGCTGGTGAAGCTGGAGGGGGATTTTGTCTGGCACAGCCATGCGGAGACGGACGAGACGTTCTTTGTGGTCGAGGGCGAGCTGCGGATTGATTTTCGAATTGATAGCGGGGATGGCGCGGTGACGATTGGGCCGGGCGAGATGTTCGTCGTGCCGAAGGGCGTGGAGCATAAGCCGTTCGCGGCGGCTGAGGTGAAGCTGATGCTGATTGAGCCGAAGGGTGTGGTGAATACGGGCGATGCGGGTGGGGAGATGACGGCGAAGAATGATGTGTGGGTGTGAGGGGGCGTTGGAACCCCACTCATGACGACGGTGAAACTGTCGTCATGAATGGGGCACCCGGCTTAGGCGCGGATGGCCCAGTCGCTGGTGGCTCACAATATGGACAAGTGAGTGGGGCTGCTCGAACTCAAATCGACTGTGCACTTGTCGAACTGATTTAAGTGCTGGCGTATTTCCTGATATTCCCTGCCGCAGAATCCGTAGCGTACGCAAATTTGTTCCGCGAACCACTTCTCGGGAATCGAATCGGATTGCAGCTCTCCGTTATGAGAGATGGAGTAACTACCGTCCGTTTTCCTCGCAAATTCCCAGATGTTCTTTTTCATCGGAGCTATTACAACACGCGTGTCGGGCGGGAGCCGACTCGCGCGTCTTAACGCGCGACACCCCACCCTGCTGCGCTTTGCGCGTCGAGGGTGGGGCACCCGGATTGTTGGCCGTGGCGCTTGATGAGGTCGACGACGCGGAGGACGGAGTCGACGGGGGTGTTGGGGACGATGCCGTGGCCGAGGTTGAAGATGTGGCCGGGGCGGCCGGCGGCGAGAGAGAGGATTTCGAGGACGCGGGCTTCGAGGATGGCGTCGGGGGCGAAGAGGGTGATGGGGTCGAGGTTGCCCTGGACGGCGGTGGGTGCGGTGCCGTCGGGGCGGAGGCCGAGGGCGCGCCAGCCGGCGTCGAGCGGGATGCGCCAGTCGAGACCGATGACGTCGGCGCCGAGCTCGCGGAAGGTGGGGAGGAGGCTGGCGGTGTCGACGCCGAAGTAGATGACGGGGACGCCGAGGGCCTGGATGCGGCGGATGAGCTCGGTGGTGGGGGCGAGCGCGTAGGCGCGGTAGTCGGGGACGGAGAGCGCGCCGGCCCAGGAGTCGAAGACCTGGATGACGTCGGCGCCGGCGGCGACTTGTTGGGCGGCGAAATCGGTGAGGACGGTGAGGAGCTTGTCCATGAGGAGCGGCCAACTCGCGTCTCCAGCGCGAGCCCACATCTCAGAATCGAGATGTGGGGCACCCGGATTTGTGGCCGTCCCGCAGGCGTACATGAGTTTTTTGGTCTCGATGTAGTTCCGGGAACTGCCGCCTTCGATCATGTAGCTGGCGAGGGTGAAGGGCGCGCCGCAGAAGCCGATGATGCCGAGGGTGTCCATCGACTCGGCCGGATCGGAAGAAGCAGGGCGCTTGTTGTTGAAGTGAGTGGCGACGCGGGTAATGGCTTCGGCGACGTAGCTGAGCTCTTGCGTGCGGTCGGTGCGGAGGGCGCGAATCTGGTCGAGTGTGCGGAGGGGCTGGTGGATGACGGGGCCTTCGCCGTTCACGAACTCGAAGTCGAGGCCCATGGGGGTGAGGGGGAGCAGGAGGTCGGCGAAGATGATGGCGGCGTCGACGCCGAGGCGTTCGGCGGCGGTGATGGTGACTTCCGCGGCGATGGAGGGGGTGCGGCAGATTTCGAGGAGCGAGTGGTGCTTGCGGACCGCCATGTACTCGGGCATGTACCGGCCGGCCTGGCGGAGAAACCAGACGGGCGTGCGGTCGACGGGCTGGCGAAGGCAGGCGCGGATGAAGCGGGAGGTGGTGTTAGGGCTCACGATATTGAGGCTAGCACCGGCGCGGTGCGCGAATAACGCGCAGACAGGGCGATGCGCGGACGGGTAGACTGGGAGAAGGCTTCTCGCCGGATTTGGGTGTTGCTGAACGGGCCCGGCAGGGCGGCGAGAGAGTCGAAAATTTTGATGCGAATGTTGCAGGTTTCGCGAGAGAGAAGCGCAGGTTATGCCGAACTATTTGGAACTGCCGGTGGGGCCGAAGTCGCCGGAGCTGGTGAATGCGGTGATCGAGATTCCCCTGGAGGGAATCAACAAGTACGAGTACGACAAGCAGCTGCATGTGTTTCGGCTGGACAGGAATTTGTACTCACCGGTGCATTATCCGGGCGACTACGGGTTCATTCCGAGCACGCTGGCGGCGGATGGTGACCCGCTGGACTGTTTGGTGCTGGTGGATACGCCGAGCTTTCCAGGGTGCGTGCTGACGGTGCGGCCGATTGGCGTGCTGGAGATGACCGACCAGGGCGTGGCCGATGAGAAGATCCTGTGCGTGGGACAGGCGAATCCCAGGTACAAGGATGTTTGGAACTATTCGGATGTGTACCCGCATGTGCTGAAGGAAATGACGCACTTCTTCTCGATCTATAAGGACCTGGAAGGTAAGCGCGTTGAGGTGAAGGGGTGGCGCGATGCGGCCAGGGCGAGGGAGATCATCGGCCAGGCGGAGCAGGCGTTTATTGATGCCAAGGAAAAGAAGGACAAGAAGGTGCTCGAGGCCGTGGGCGCGGGGAAGAAGTAGAAGCGACAGAGGGTAGAGATTAGAGGATAGAGAGTAGGGATCAGCGCTTGCCGCTGATCCCTTTCTGTTTGGACGAAAGGCGCATGAGCGCGTAGACGACCGGGCCGGCAGCGCCGATGATCGTGGCGAGGAGCAGGGCGTTCATGCCGGCGAGCTTTTCGGTGCGGGCGTTGAAGAGGGCGAAGGTGAGCAGGAGCATGGGGCCGCAGCCGATGAGGATGAGCGCCAGCTGGTTGCCGGGGATGCGGAAGGGGCGTTTCAGGCCGGGCTCGGTGCGGCGTAGGACGATGAGGGAGAGGAACTCGAGGATGAGCGAGGCTCCCCAGAGGACGAGGTCGATGGAGATGAGGCGCTCGAAGGTGAGCGAGAGCGCGAGCGCCCAGCAGGTGCCGCAAGCGAGTACGCTGACCCAGGGGACGCCTTTCTTTGTGCGGAGGGTGAGGATGCGTGGGAGGAGATGGTCTTCGGCCATGGCGTAGGGAAGGCGCGTGAGCGTCAGCGTGAGGGCGTTGAAGGTGCCGAGGCCGTCGAGCGAGCCGGCGAGAACGACGGCGATCGCGAGGATGGATCCGCCTAACAGCCCGGCGGCGTCTGCCCAGGCGCCGGTAGAAAAACGCGCGGCGGGAATGCCGACCGCCCAGACCGCGAGCAGCGGAAGCGTGTACACGCACATGATGGTGAGCGCCGAAACGAGCATCGCGCGCGGGTAGTCGCGCTGCGGGTTCTCGACCTCCTGCGCGATGGTGGACGCGTTGTCCCATCCCATGTAGTTCCACATGGTGACGGAGAGCGCGCCGCCGAGATCGTAGGTCAGCGTGCGGCCGGTTGGGGCGAGGTGAAGGCCGCCGTGGGCGATGCGCCAGAGTGCAATGAGCAGCATGACGGCGAAGGGAGCCAGCGAGATCGCCATCATGCGCACCGAGCCGTGGCCGACGGAGACAGCACCGCGGAGGTTCCAGAGCGTGGCGATGAGGACGATGGCGAGTTTGAGAAAGAGCGCGTAGTGGCCGTGCTTGAGCTCAGGGAAGACGGTCATCAGATAGAGCGAGACCGTGGTGGGGTAGATGGCCATGTCAAAGACGCTGGAGGCGAGCGAAAGCCAGGCGACCTGGAAGCCCCAGAAGCGGCCGAGCGCGCGGTGCGCCCAGACGTAGAAGCCGCCTTCGTCGGGGATGGCGGAGGCGAGCTCGCCGACCATGAGCGCGGTGGGCAGGCTCCAGAGGATGGGTACCAGGCAGAGCAGAAGCAAAGCGCGGCCGAAGCCGGCCATGCCGATGATGTCTTCGAGGCCGTAGGGGCCGCCCGAGACCATGAAATAGATGGCCGCGACGAGCGGAAGGAGACGGAGGCCGGTGGGACGCGGCTTGCGGCGGCGGATTGGTGCGTTCTCCTGCGGAGCGTGGGTGACGGGCGGCACTGATGTGCAAGTTAGCATGCGTTGCGGTTGAGCGAGCGATTCCGTTCGGTGGCGAGCGGCGAGCCGTGGAGATTTGAGCAGACGCTGCATTTTCTTCGAGACACAAAGTATCGAGCGGGTGTAAGGTGGCCTCGACCGATAGAGGATGGATTTCAGGGTGGAAATGCGTGTTGCTTTGATCGTCGTGGCGCTGGTGATGGGATCGGTGCGGGCCTGGGGTCTGGGTGAGTCGAAATATGTGAGTACGGCGCCGGTGCGCGGAGGGTTTGTGCTGGAAGCCGACGGGCGATCTGCGGCGCTGCTGGTGAGCGATAAGGACTGGCCGGGCGTGGTGCGGGCCGTGGGCGACCTAAGCGCGGACGTGGGGCGGGTGACGGGGCGTGCAGCGGCGGTGGTCAAGGATGTTGCGGCCGCGAAGGGTGAGGATGTCGTGATCATCGGGACGATTGGAAAGAGTCCGCTGATTGACGCGCTGGTGAAGGCGAAGAAGCTGGATGTGAGCGATGTCGCGGGCAAGTGGGAGTCCGGGGTGACGACGATCGTCGAGCATCCGATGCCGGGTGTGCGGCGTGCGCTGGTGATTGCGGGTGCAGACAAGCGCGGCACGATCTACGGGATCTATGACCTGAGCGAGCAGATCGGGGTGTCGCCGTGGTACTGGTGGGCGGATGTTCGGGTGCCGCATCAGGATGCGCTGTACGTGATGCCGGGGCGAGTGGTGCAGCCGGTGCCGGCGGTGAAGTATCGAGGAATCTTCTTCAACGATGAGGCGCCGTGCCTGTCAGGGTGGACGAAGGAGAAGTTCGGCGGGATGAATCATGAGTTCTACACGAAGGTGTTTGAGTTGCTGCTGCGGCTGAAGGCGAACTTCCTTTGGCCGGCGATGTGGAACAACGCATTTGCGATGGACGATCCGGAGAACCCGAAGCTGGCGGATGAGTACGGGATTGTGATGGGGACCTCGCATGAGGAGCCGATGATGCGCGCGGAGAAGGAGTGGACGCGCGGGGATCACGGCAAGTGGGATTACACGACGAATCAGAAGGAGATTGATGACTTCTGGCGTGCGGGGATGGAGCGCGACAAGAACTATGAAGAGGTTGTGACGCTCGGCATGCGCGGAGAAAACGATACGCCGATGTCCGCCGGTGCGAACACCCAATTGCTGGAGAAGATTGTTGCGGACCAGCGGCAGATTTTGAAGGAGACGGTCAATCCGGATTTGGCGAAGGTGCCGCAGGTGTGGGCTCTGTACAAGGAGGTCCAGGGGTATTACGAGAAAGGCATGCGCGTGCCGGACGATGTGACGCTGCTGTGGAGCGATGACAACTGGGGCGATCTGCGGCGGCTGCCCACGGCGGAGGAGCGCAAGCGCAGCGGTGGCGCGGGGATTTATTACCACTTCGACTACGTGGGTGGGCCGCGCTCGTACAAGTGGCTGAACACGGTGCCTATCACCAAGACACAGGAGCAAATGCACCTGGCGCTGGAGTATGGCGCGGACCGGTTGTGGGTGGTGAACGTCGGCGACGGCAAGCCGATGGAATTTCCGATGGAGTTTCTCCTGAGCTATGCGAGGACGCCGCAGCGCTGGGGCTATACCCGCGACGGCGGGGACCATCTCGACGAGTTCACGCTCGATTGGGCTAAGCGGGAGTTCGGCCCGGAGCATGCGCGGGAGATTGCGAACGAGATGGAGGAGTACACGCGCTACAACGGCAGGCGGAAGCCGGAATTAATTGATCCGACGACGTTCAGTCTGGCGAACTATCACGAGGCGGATCGCGTATATGAGGAGTGGGACGGGCTCGCGCGCCGCGTGGACAAGCTTGCGACGGAGCTTCCGGAGAACGAGCGGGCCAGCTACTTCGAACTGATCCAGTATCCGGTCGATGCTTGCGCCAATCTGACGGAGATGTACATCACTGCCGGGCGCAATGCGCTGGACGCGCGGCTGGGAAATCCGAAGGCCAATGATGAGGCGTCGGATGTCCAGCGCATGTTCGCGAAGGACGCGACGCTGAGCGAGGAGTACAACCACAGCCTGATGAATGGGAAGTGGGACCACATGATGGACCAGACACATATTGGCTACGTGAGCTGGAACGATCCACCGGTGAATGTGATGCCGGCGGTGAGCTGGGTGCAGGTTCCGCAGGAGGGATCGCTCGGCGTGAGCGCTGAGGATGCGATGTTTACGCGTGTGGGCGGGCGGTTTGAGTTTTCGCTGGGAACGGTGGATTCAGTGAATCAGCAGACGCGCACGTTAACGCTATTTGATCGCGGCAAGACGCCGGTGCCGTTCGCGGTGAAAACGAGTGCGTCGTGGCTGATGGTGTCGAAGAGTGAGGGAATGCTGGAGTCTGCGGAGCAGAGCGTTGTGGTGAGCGTGGACTGGAGCAAGGTTCCGGGCGACGAGGCAGATGGAACAGCGACCGTGAGTTCCGGCGATGCGCGGCCGGTGGTGTACACGCTGCGTGCGAAGAGATTGCCGATCACGCGGGAGAATGCACAGGGATTTGTCGAGAGCGACGGGTATGTCGCGATGGAGGCGGCGGACACGACGGCTCGGACGGCTGACGATGCAGCGAACGGAACAATGCATTGGGTGGAGTTGCCGGGGTATGGCGAGACGAAGTCCGGGATGACGGTGTTTCCGGTCACGGCGGCGAGCGAAGCGAATTCCGGGACATCGTTGGACTACAGGATGTACCTTTATGACGCCGGGAAATTCGAGCTGCAGATGATGCTTTCGCCGACGCTGAACTTTGTTCCGGGGCGGGGGTTGCGTTTCGCGGTATCGGTTGATGATGGCCCGCGAACGATGGTGGATGCTCTGGGGAACAACACGGACAAGGAGTGGGCGGAAGCCGTGAGCGATGGTGTGCGGCGTGTGAGTGTGCCGCTGACGATTGCGACGGCCGGGTATCACACGCTGAAGGTGTGGGCGGTTGATCCGGCCGTGGTCGTCGAGAGAGTTGTGCTGAGTTATGGTCGGCTGCGGCCAAGCTACCTGGGTCCGCCGGAGAGTTTTCATGCAGGTGTAGCTGCAGGATTGCGTTGAAGAACAAAGTTGGGTAAGGAGCAACGACGTGGCGAAGAACACGGAGACAAACGGGGGAAGGCAGCCGGCGGCGCACGGAACCACGCACGCGTTGCGACGCGCAGACCTGGCATACGTCAGGCTGGCGTCGAGCGAGGTGGCACGCGACATTAACCGCGACGTGATCCTGGAGCTGGTGCGCGCGAAGCAACCGGTGGCGCGCGTAGAGCTGGCGAGGGCGTCGGGCCTGTACCCGAGCACGGTTTCGTCGATTGTTGAGGAGTTGATTGAAGAGGGATGGGTGGTGGAGGGCGGAACGCAGCGGCTGCCGCGCGGCCGCCGGCCGACTCTGTTGTCGCTGAACGAAGACATCGTGATGCTGGCGGTCGATGTGCGGCCGGAGCAGGCGACGATTGCGGTGGTGGACATGAACAGCCGCCTGCTTTCGCAGAAAGCGATTGTGCTGCCGTCGAATGTAGACCGCGCGATGCCGGAGCTGATTGCGGCGCTGGAGCGGATGCGCGAGATGCATCCGACGAAGACATTCGAAGGCGTGGGCCTGAGCATGCCGGGACGAGTGGATCCGGTGACACAACAGTTGGTGCTGGCTCCGAACCTGCGTTGGGCGGGGCACGAGATCGGCGGCCTGATTGAGTCGGCGCTGGGGCTGAAGGTGGAGATGGAGAACGAGGCCAACGCCTGCCTGATTGCGGAGGTGTGGTCCGGCCGGCTGGATGGTGTAAGCGACGCCGTGCTGGTCGCGATCTCGGAAGGTATTGGCACGGCTGTGCTGAGCAACGGCCAGATGATTACGGGGCACGGTGGCCTGGCGGGGGAATTTGGGCACGTGGTCCTGGACCCCACGGGATTGAAGTGCGGCTGCGGGCGGACCGGATGCTGGGAGATGTTTGCATCCACGCGCGCGGCGGTGCGGTATTACAACGAAGCGAAGGGCAAGGAAGACAGCGGCATGACGGGAACTCGGCTGCTGAACCTGGCGGTCGACGACGACCCGGCTGCTGTGCAGGCGCTGAGCCGGCAGGCGGAGTACCTGGGACGCGGTCTGCACGCGATCACGGCGGCGTTGTCGCCGGAGGTGATTCTGTTCACGGGCGAGCTGACGTCGGCATGGCAGCGGTTTGGACCGATTGTGGAGAAGGAGCTGAAGCGCCAGATGCTGGCGGGACCGGCTCCGCGGGTGATGACGACGCTGAACCCCGAGTTTGCGCGGTTGAGGGGAGCGGCGGCACTGGTTCTGCAGCGGCATTCGGGTTATCACCGGACGCACATGCACTCGCGGCCGCGGGGACGCAGCCAGTCGGACCCGGAGACGGCGGGTACGGCAGCACACGCAGAGTGAAACTGGCTGTCAGCCAGGTGCACTGCGCGTCCTCGTTGCGTGCCGCGACATAACTGCGACCCTCCACAAATATTTGCCTTCACGGCATTCTGCGGATACCGGTCCCTTTGCGGGAGCGCGGGCGGCGGCTCGCGTCGCGAGAGGCTGGATAGTGAAAATTTCAAGCAAACATTGCAGAAATTGCGTATTTCCGAGGGAACCTGCCGCGAAAAATCCTTGACAGTCTCTCTCCGCGAAGCCTAAAGTTCGGGACGCATAAAAAAGAGCGGATTAGCCGGTTGTGTGCGGTCCGGCGCACCGGAATAAGCTGCAGGTATTGCTTCTTATGGAGGACCGAATATGCGCGTCATCGAGACGGGAAATAAGCAGGGGCGAGTGGGGTTGATCGTCCGGGGAGTGGCGGTTCTGGTCCTGGCAGTGCTCGCGGGCGCGGGCGCGAATCGGGCCGGGGCACAGGTGCTCTACGGAACAATCACCGGAGAGGTGACGGACCCGACCGGCGCCGACATTCCGAACGCCAAGGTCACGGTCACGAACCAGGCGAACGGCGAAACCCGCCAGACGACCACGGCTGGGCACGGCGAGTACACGGTGCCGAACCTTGAGCCCGGGCCGTACACGATTTCAATTGCTCCGATGGCGAGCTTCGGCGGATACACGCAAAAGAACGTCGCGGTTGAGGTGAACAGCGTTGTGCGCGTGAATGCCGCGCTGCAGCCGGCGAGCGTGAATGCGGAGGTGACGGTGGACACGTCAGCGCCGATCCTGCAGACGGAGACGGCGGAGGTGAACCACCAGATCTCGCAGACCGAACTTGCGCAACTGCCGATCACATCCTCGCAGGGACGTAACTTTCAGTCGCTCTACTCGCTGATCCCGGGAACCACAAACGTGCAGGAGAACAACTCCACGGCCGGCAATCCTGCGCGCTCCTTTATGGCCAACGTGAATGGCATTTCGGCGAATGGCAACACCACCCGCATCGACGGGGCGATCAACGACTATGGATGGTTGCCGTATCTGGTGGCGTATATCCCCCCGGCTGACGGTATTGAAACCGTGAACTTCACTACCAACTCCTTCAATGCCGAGCAGGGCGTGGCGGGCGGCGCGTCCATCAACGTCATCCTGAAGAGCGGAACGAACGCCCTGCACGGCAGCGCGTGGGAGTACAACCAGCTCTCCAATGTAAATGCCCGCGGCTACACGATTACGCAAGCGGCTTATCCCAGGATTCCCAAAAACATCTACAACGAGTTTGGTTTCTCCATCGGCGGACCGGTGTACATACCGAAGATTCTGACGGGAAAGAGCAAGCTGTTCTTCTTCCAGGACTTTGATCGGACGACGCGGCGGCAGTTGCTTTCCGGCCTGGATACGGTTGTGGACACCAAGATGCTGAGTGGTGATTTCTCAGAAGTTGCGGGTCTCGCCGGCTCAGCGAATGGCACGCTGTATGATCCTCAGCCGCCAGGCCTTGTTTGCACTCCGTCTACCTGCACCAACGGCTACCTCAATGTGGGACTGCGGCCGACATTCATGTCAGAGTATGGCTGCAATTGCATCCCCGCATCACGTCAGTTCCCGGGTTCGGCCAAAATGGCAGCTTTGCTTCAGCCGATCTCGTCAGTAGTGGGTACGCCGACACCGACGCAACTCAACAATCAGCTATTTCAGGATTATCCGGCCTCTGGCACGTTTGCTTACAACCGCAACGCGTCGGATTCCAAGGTGACGTACAACCCGAGTGACAGGACCAGCCTGTTTGGTCACTACAGCATTCAACCTTTCTCTGCTCTTGATCCTCAGCCGCTTGGCGGTGCAGGTGGCGCTCCTCTGGATGGTGGCCAACCCGGCGCCGCTGCAGGCCGCATGCAGAATGTGGGAATTGACTTCAGCCATGTCATCACATCGAGACTGGTGGTCGACGCGGACGGCGGTTATACCCGTCAAGTGACCGGCGCTCAGTCAGTGCTGGATATCGCGGACGGCGACTTCGGCCTGAATACGCTCGGCATTCCCGGAACCAACGGAATCGGGCCCAATTATGTGGGTCAGCCGGTTCTCGCTTTCTATGGAGAAACCAGCAGCGGCGCTCCCGGGTTATCGACGCTCGGCAACGCGCAGACTGCGAATCCATTCCTGTTCCGCGATAACCAGTTCACCGCGGACATCAACGTGAGCTGGAATCTTGGCAAACATTCCACCAAGTACGGTTTTACGTACTATCACTTTGACCTGAACCACTTTCAGCCCACAGGCGGCGGCGCGATTGTGAATCCGCGCGGCGGCTTCTACTTCCAGGGCGGCATGACGACCAACAGCACGAGTCTGCAAAACTCCTACCTTGCGTTTGCAGATTTCCTGCTCGGTTTGCCGAACTATAACGGCAACCCTTCGGTCCAGAAGGCAGTTCAACTCTACAACCCGAACTCAATGCGCTGGACCGAACTCGCGGCCTATGCGCAGGACCAGTGGCAAATCACGCCGAGGCTGACGCTGAATTACGGCGCTCGTTACGAGTTCTATCCGGTGGCCTACAGAGACCATTCGGGCATTTATCGTCTTGACCCAACATTGCCACAATCGGGAAACGTCATCATCGGCGGTGTGAACGGAAACCCTGAGAGCGCCGGTGTCAATGTGGGCTGGGGACAGATCGTGCCGCGTCTTGGTATCGCTTACCGGGTCACCGACCGATTGGTGGTCCGCACAGGCGGTGGTATCACTTCCGATCCGGACAGTATGCGCTTCCTGCGTGACTCTTATCCGATGGACCAGGCCCCCTCATTCTCAGGCTCCGGAACCGATACCATTGCCGTCAATGCCGGTCAGGCGTTGCCTCTCTCGGTGGGAATTCCAACGCCGGTTCTGCCCAATGTTGCAGCCGGAATTGTCTCGCTGCCTGTGAGCGGATCTACCAATACACTGCCAGCGAATTACCGGCGTGGGTATATCGAGAGTTGGAACCTGTTCGTCGAGCAGGACCTTGGCTCCGGCTTCGTCGCAAACATCGGATACGTTGGCACCCATGAGGTACGCCAGCCCGCAAACTATACCCTGAACTCGGCGCCGTTACCCAGCGGCTCGTCGGTTTGCATGGCGAACGGCCAGTTCAATCCGTCCTCGCCGTACTACAACGGAACTCCCGGAACGAACCCCTGCAACTCTGCCGCAAACGAGACTATCAATATCGGTGCGCCATGCCCTGCCGGCACAACAGGCAATGCTCAGGGCATCTGCTACAACACCGGCGGCATTACGATGAACGCTCCGACGTTCAGCTCCAACTACAACGCTCTGCAGTCTCAGCTTTCGCGTCGCGCTGGTCGCCTGGCTCAGTACGGACTTATCTACACCTGGTCCCACGCCTTTGATTTCGACGACAACGGTGCGGGGTCTGGCTCAACTGGGCCGTCGTTCGCCTACCCTGCATACTGGTCCCGCAACCGGGCTTCTGCCGGCTACGATCGCACGAACAACCTGCAGTTCTGGTGGATCTACCATCTGCCGTGGGGCAGGGATCAACGGTGGGCAAACCACGGTGTGGCGAGCGCGATCTTTGGTGGCTTCCAGGTGAACGGGCAACTTAGCCATGTGAGCGGTGCACCGTTCTCGGTGAGCGCAAGTACCAATGCGCTCAACGCGCCGGGTAACGCGGAATTCGCCGACCTGGTCAAGCCGTATCGTCAACTCAGTGGTCATGCACGTGGTGCTGGTTCTAACGTCACAGGCGGTAACACCTGGTTTGATACGACAGCGTTTGCAAACCCAGTGGAGCCAACCAACAGTGCAACAGCAGTCCCTGGCACCATCGTGAGTCCGCACTTCGGCAACACGCACCGTAATGAGTTCCGTGGACCTGGCGTTACGCAGATCAACGCCAGCATCTTCCGCGGATTCCACATCTGGCGGGAGAGCGAGTTCCAGCTCAGAGCAGAGGCCTTCAATGTGCTGAATCATGCTCTGCTGAACAACCCGAATGCAACGGTGGGTGGCTCTACGTTTGGCTACATAACGAGCTTCGGTGCCCCGTACTCTCCAACCGCGGGCACCCGTACGCTGCAGTTCAGCGGGCGATTCAACTTCTAAAGGGCTACTCCGAAGGACGGCTGTCACTGCGAGCGGCTCGTGAGGGCCGCTCGTTTTTCGCTAACTTGAAAGGCTTGTGATGACGGGTGTGCGGTGGTTGGCTATCGGAGTCTGCGTGTCCATGTTGTTTGCGGCGGTATTGACTGCGCAGGAGACGACTCCTGCGCCACAAGCGACAGAGAAGTATCCGCCAATCGTGCACCTCACGGCGGAACAGGACCATCAACGGATGATGGACCTGCTGGGAATCAAAGAGCTGCGTCCCGGGCGCGACGGATATCACAAGGACCTGCCGAACTCCGCGAATTACGACGAGGCCAAGGCGAATCCGTACCCCAAGCTGCCCGATCCATTGGTGACCAATGACGGCAAGCGCGTGACCACAGCAAAGATGTGGTGGCAGGTGCGGCGGCCGCAGATTGTGGAATTGTTCGATCGCGAGATCTACGGCCGCGTGCCGGCGCGTACTCCCGCTGTGCATTGGGAGGTCATCGCGACAAAACGCGGCGAAGACGCCGGCGTGCCTACTGTAACGAAGTCGCTGGTGGGGCATGTAGACAATTCCGCATACCCATTAATTGATGTCAATATACAGATGGAATTGACCACGCCAGCCAACGCAAAAGGGCCTGTGCCGGTCATCCTGGAATATGGATTTATCGGCAAGCCACCGTTTCCGCTGCCTCCGCCACCGCCCGGACCAACCTGGCAGGAGATGCTGCTGACGAAGGGCTGGGGCTATGCGGTACTGGCGCCGTACACCGTCCAGGCGGACAACGGCGCGGGGCTCACCGAGGGAATCATTGGGCTATGCAATCATGGCCAGCCGCGCAAGCCGGACGATTGGGGAGCGCTCCGCGCATGGGCGTGGGCTGGCTCACGCGCGATGGATTACTTCGAGACCGATCCGGCGGTGAATGCGAAAGAGGTTGGAATCACCGGGCATTCGCGATTTGGCAAGGCCGCGCTGGTCACCGAAGCGTACGATCAGCGATTCGCGATCGGGTATATCAGTTCGTCGGGCGAGGGCGGGGCAAAGCTGAGCCGCCGGAACTGGGGCGAGACGGTCGAGAACCTCACCGATAAGAGTGAATATCACTGGATGGCCGGTAATTTTCTGAGGTATGGCGGACCGGAGCAGTGGAGCGATCTTCCTGTCGATGCACATGAACTGATTGCATTGTGCGCGCCCCGGCCAGTGTTTGTGAGTGCGGGTATACCGGAAAAGGGAGACGGGTGGGTGGATGCCCGCGGCATGTTTATGGCCGAGGTGGCCGCAGGGCCGGTGTACAAACTGCTTGGCGCGAAAGGGCTGAGTTCGACGGAATTTCCGCCCGTGCTAACTCCGGATGTTGGCGGCGATCTGGCGTTTCGGCAGCATAGCGAAGGGCATACGCCGCTCCCAAACTGGCCCACTTTCATCGCGTTCGCGAGCAGGTATTTCCATATCTGAACGGTATGTATTGATACCAATGCATTTGAGATAGCCGCTCATTTACTTCGGCAGTTCGCTTTGTCCTGTGACACTGAAGTGGCCCGAGAGCGTAGTCACGCCTTCGACCGGCTGTGTGCTGCCGAGCGAAATGGTGTACTCGCCGGGAATAATGACATGGTTGCCCTTCTCGTCGACCTGGCTGAGTGATCGTGGATCAATGGTCAGTGTGAGATGAGTGGACCCGCCCGGCGCGAGGTGAACGCGCTGGAAGCCTACCAGCTTGCGGAGGGGCGTCTGGTATCCGCGAGGTTGCGTGAGGTAGAGCTGGGCGACCTCATCGCCCGCAACGTTGCCGCTGTTTCTAAGCTCTGCCTCGACAGTGACGCTGTCGCCGCTTCGAACGCTCGACGGCAAATGCAGATGGCTGTAGGAAAACGTTGTGTAGCTGAGGCCATAGCCGAAGCTGTAGAGGGGCTGTCCGGTGAAGTATCGATAGGTGCGATGCTCCATCGCGTAGTCTTCGAACGGCGGAAGCTGGTCAAGTGACGCGTAAAAAGTAAGCGGCAGCCGTCCGGCGGGGTTGTTGTCGCCGGCGAGCGTCTCCGCGATGGCTGTGCCGCCAGCTTCGCCGGGGTACCAGGCTTCGAGGATGGCCGCTGCGTTCTGCTGTGCCCAATTGACCGCGAGCGCACTGCCGTTCTGCAGTACAACGATGAGCGGCTTGCCGGTTGCGGCAATGGCCTTCAGCAGATCCTGCTGTGCTTCAGGCAGCTCGATGCTGGTGCGGTCTCCACCGGAGAAGCCATCGAGATGCACCGGCATCTCTTCGCCTTCGAGCGACGGTGAAAGCCCAACGAACGCAATCGCCACGTCCGAGTTCTTCGCGGCGGCGATGGCCTCATCACGCAGAGCCTCTGCAGGCGCTTGCCAGGTGAGGTCGATTCCGGCTGAGCCCGTTCCGTGGAGATATTCAAGGCGGATCGCATGCGGTCGCGTGTCGCTGAAGCTCACGGGAGCGTCGAAGGCTGCGCCGCGCTCCGCAGTTTTGCCGGAGTTCTGCACAAGGAGGTTGCCATCGAGATAGAGACGGAAGCCCTCAGCGTTCTCGCACGCGTAGCAATAGTTGATCCGCACGCCGAGCTTGTAGTTCCCGGGCGCAGGCGGCGTGAAGATGCCACTCCAGCGAACGGACCAGTTGTTGCGTTGCAGGCCCGGAACCGGAATGACCTTGTCCCAGTTGAAATTGATGCGGCGATCGGTGCGTGTGAGCACAGGCTGTCCGCTTAGATCGGGCGAGGCAAAGTATTCGCCCGTCAGGCCGTCGCCGTCGCCGCTCGCCGGATGCAACGCCGTGTGCTCGATTGGGAGCGCGAAGCCATCCACGAGTGTCGAGCCCTGCGCGTAGTGGATCGTCGCGGTGGAGAAGCGCTTCTCGATGCCATCGACGGGGTACACGGGCGAGGGCGGCGGCCCGTTGTAGTTGCCCTGCAGCGATTGGATGAGTTCAGCCTCGGGACCGATCACCGCAATGCTGCGAATCGACGCGTTTAGCGGAAGCGTGTGATTCGCGTTCTTCAGCAGCACCATAGATTCACGCGCGGCCTGAAGTGAGAGTGCGCGGTGTTCAGAGGAGTTGACCTCGCTGAACGGAATGCGGCCATACGCAAAGCTGGAGGGCGGGTCAAACATGCCGAGCTTGAACCGCGCGCGGAAGAGACGGTGCAGAGAGTTGTCGAGTCCGGCCTCGGTGATCAGGCCCTGATGCACGGCGTCGACCAGCGCGGGAAATGCCTGGCCTTTGCCGAAACCGCACTCGAGGTCCGTGCCGGCCTTCACGGCATCCGCGGCCGCGTGCGCCATGTCCGGCGCGTAGCGGTGACCAGTGTTGATGTCGGCGACGGCGGCGCAATCGCTGACGACATAGCCGGAGAACTTCCAATCGTCGCGCAGGTGCTCGCGAAGCAACATCGTGTTGGCACACGCAGGCGCGCCGTCAATCGAGTTGTACGCGCACATCACGGACTGCGCATTGGCTTCAGTCACAGCGGCGCGAAAAGCCGGCAGGTAGGTGTCTTCGAGGTCATGCGCGGAGACGTCGACGTTGGCCCGGTGCCGCGTCGTCTCAGGTCCGGAGTGCACAGCGAAGTGTTTGGGCGTGGAGACCACGCGGAAGTAATTCGGGTCGGTGCCTTGCATGCCGGAGACGAACGCAACGGCCATTCGCCCGGTGAGGAATGGGTCCTCGCCGTAGGTCTCCTGGCCGCGGCCCCAGCGCGGATCGCGGAAGATGTTGATGTTCGGCGCCCAGAAGGTCAGGCCGAAGAACTGCTCGTGCTGATCGTGGCGGATCGCCTCGTTGTACTTCGCTCTCGCTTCAGTGGAGATCGCTTCGGCTTCGTGATGTACGAGCGCCGAGTCCCACGTCGCGGCCATGCCGATCACCTGCGGAAAGTTCGTCGCAGTCCCGGACACTGCTACGCCGTGATTGCCCTCGTTCCACCAGAAATATGCAGGCACGCCGAGCCGCGGGATGGCCGGCGCGTGGTCGCGCATCTGCTGCACCTTTTCTTCAAGCGTCATCTGCGAGAGGAGCGAATTCACGCGCTGCTCAAGCGGAAGGGCAGTATTCATCCACGGACGATCAGCAGATGAAGTTTGAGCAACCAACGGCGCGGATACAGCAATGAAGAGCGCAAGGCTCAGCGTGCGAAGGCGAATCATCGGACCGGACTCCCAGGACGTGTTAAATGAAGCAAAGCGTCCCAGCCAGTTTGTCACGAGATCCGCGCGGCCAAATTTGTTCTTTTTTCGAATCGCTAATCGATATCGAAGCTGACACCCTGCGCTAGCGGAAGATCGGTGCCGTAGTTGATGGTGTTGCTCGCGCGGCGCATGTACTGCTTCCATGCGTCGGAACCGGACTCGCGGCCGCCGCCGGTGTCCTTTTCGCCGCCGAACGCACCGCCTATTTCCGCGCCGGAGGTGCCAATGTTCACGTTGGCGATGCCGCAATCGGACACGGCGAGGAAGCGCTCGGCCTCGCGCATGTTCAGCGTAAAGATCGAGGATGAGAGTCCTTGCGGAACATCATTGTGCAGGGCGAGCGCCTCTTCGAATTCGCGGTATTTCAGCACGTAGAGTATCGGGGCAAAGGTCTCGTGCTTCACGACCTCCGATTGGCGTGCAATTTCGACGAGCGCAGGCCGCACGTAGAACGCCTGACCGCTCATTTCATTGACATCGATACGTTCGCCGCCGGTGACAGTCGCTCCGTCGGAACGCGCGGCGCCGAGCGCCTTCTGCATGGAGTCGAACGCTCGCTCATCGATAAGCGGACCGACGAGGGTGCCCGGCTCGCGCGGATCGCCGATCGACACGGAACCGTACACCTGCTTGAGGCGCGACGTCAGCGTGTCATAGATAGATTCGTGCACGATGAGCCGGCGCAGCGTCGTGCAGCGCTGACCTGCGGTGCCCATCGCGGAGAAGGCAATCGCGCGCAGCGTAAGGTCGAGGTCCGCGGAAGCGCAAACGATCGCGGCGTTGTTGCCGCCGAGTTCAAGAATCGCGCGCGCAAAGCGTTTCGCCAGGCGCGGAGCCACGGCTCGGCCCATGCCAGTGCTTCCGGTTGCGGAGACAAGCGGCACGAGCGGGCTGTCGACGAGCAGCTCGCCGAGCTTTGAATCGCCCATCAGCAGCGTGCAGAGATTCGGAGGCACGGCGCCGAAGCGTTCGCATGCGCGTTCAAACAATGCCTGCGTGGCGAGCGCCGTGAGCGGAGTCTTCTCCGACGGCTTCCACACGATGGAGTTGCCACAGACCAGCGCCAGCGCAGCGTTCCAGCTCCACACCGCGACCGGGAAGTTGAAAGCGCTGATGATGCCGGTCACGCCGAGCGGATGCCAGGTTTCCATCATGCGATGATTCGCGCGCTCCGAGGGCAGCGTCAGCCCGGCGAGCTGCCGCGACAGCCCCGCAGCGAACGTGCAGATGTCGATCATCTCCTGCACTTCTCCGTGGCCCTCGGAGAGAATCTTTCCGGCCTCGAGCGTGACCAGCCTGCCGAGCGCATCCACGTTTGCGCGCAGCTCTTCGCCCAGCAGACGCACCAGCTCGCCGCGTTTCGGCGCGGGCACGTCGCGCCACGCCTCGAACGCTTTGTGTGCAGCGTCAAGTGCATCCGCTGCTTCTTTGTCTGAGGTTGTTCGGACGCGCGCGAGCTCTTCGCCGGTGATGGGCGTTCGCGCGACGAGCTCGCCGTTGGTGTAGGCCGATTCGCGCACGACGAGCTGCGCGAGCAGGTCGCGCGCTTCGTCGCGAATCGAGGTTTCAGTAGCGGTCGTCATGCTGGTCCTTCCTCAGCCTGTTGCGCCTCGGGGAGCGCGCCGCACTCTACAAGGCAATCTTCCAGGATGTCGAGCGCGACATCCATCTCCTGCTGGTTGACGATCAGCGGTGGGCACAGCCGGATCGTATTCTCGCCGCAGCCGAGCAGCAGCAGCCCGCGGTGAAAGGCTGCATCAACGATGCGGTCGCGCAGATCGTGCGCCGGTTTGCGTGACATGCGATCCTCCACAATCTCTACGCCGATCATCAGACCGCGACCGCGCACATCGCCCACGCAGGCGTGCCGCGAGGTCCAGTGACTCAGTCGCTCCAGCGCAGCCGCGCCAACGGTTGCAGCGTTCGCCATTGCTTCCTTCTCGATAACATCCATCGTCGCGAGCGCAGCCGCGAGGCAGATGGGATTGCCGCTGAATGTGCTGCCATGCGATCCGGGCACCCAGTCCATAATCTCGGCGCGCGTCATGCAGATGCCGATGGGCATGCCCGACGCGATGCCTTTGGCGATGAGCACCATATCCGGCTCGACACCGGTATGCTCGATCGCCCACCACTTGCCGGTGCGGCCAGCACCTGACTGGATCTCGTCGGCGACCAGAAGGATGCCGTGCTTGTCGCAGATGGCGCGTAGCTCCTTGAGGAACGAATCCGGCGGGACGATGTAGCCGCCCTCGCCCTGGATCGGTTCGACGAAGATTGCGGCGACCTCTTCCGGCGGCAGCGTCGTCTTGAAGAGTTTCTCCTCCAAAAAACGTGCGCAGGCAAGACCCAGCTCATGCGCGGAGCGAGCGCTGCCGTCGCCTTCGCGGTACGGGTTGGGATAGGGGATGTGCGTGACGCCGGGAACGAGCGGAGCGAACCGCCGGCGCTGCTGCACCTTGGAGGCGGTCAGGGACAGCGCGCCCATTGTCCGCCCGTGGAAGCTGCCGAGGAAGCTGATCACGTGCTGGCGTCCGGTGTGGTAACGCGCCAGCTTCAGGGCGCACTCCACGGCCTCGGCGCCGGAGTTGCCGAAGTAGAACCGGTGCGGCCCGGGCATCGGTGCGGTAGCCGACAGACGCTCCGCGAACCGGGGCATCACGTCGTAGTAAAAGTCTGTGCCGGACATGTGGATCAGCTGTGCAGCCTGCTCCTGAATGGCGCGGACCACATGCGGGTGGCAGTGGCCGGTTGAGGTCACTGCAATCCCGGCGGTGAAGTCGAGAAACTCATTGCCGTCGACGTCCTCAATCCGGCAGCCGACGCCGCGCTTCACAGCCAGCGGGTAGCAGCGCGTGTAGCTGGGCGAGAGCAGCGCCTCGTCGCGGGCGACGATCTGCTGCGCCTTCGGGCCGGGGATGGGCCCCTTCAGCCTGGGGCCGAAGCGGGCGTGGGCGACCGGTGAAGCGGTACGTTCGTACTCCAGAACCATCGTGCTCATCGGAACTCTCTTTCTTGTCTTGCTGAGGCTCTTTCCTGTCTGCTAGGCGGTCAGGGGGACGCCCGGTGAGGACAGCCGTACCCGGCTGGAAGATGTGCCGGGGTTCGCCAAAGACGGCGAGGCTGCCGGAAGGTCCGGGCAGAGTCAGAAGGTTTCGGATGTGTGAGAGTAGCTAATCGCCGGAGAAGAGGTTCGGGCGGCTGGTGCTGGGCAAGACAGAGCGGGAGGCGCGGGCAGGCACCCTCAGCCGGACGGAGGTCCGTGGTCCGCTCGCTGCGGTCGAGGAAAGGTTAAGGAGACGCATGGTCGGATACCTCACCTTTAGCCGTGACTATAGGCTTCCGGAGGGCGATTGGCAACGTACACCTTTGGGGGATGCGATGGCAGGCAACAACCCCGGGTACAAACCCCATCTACTCACTAAGTATTCCCGGACCAAATAGTTACTGCCTTGGGTGTAAGTAGGGTCAATTTTTTCGGCGGCTCGTGTCTCCCGTCTGTTGGGGGAACGTGCTATTGCTTGTATGGACTCGCGGAGGCCGGTCCGACAGTTTTCCCTGTGCCGGGCCGATTCCCACCGAGAGTTCCGCCGAAGGGTCGCTTACCGATCTCGTTCGTCCAACCCTACAGGGCGAACTGCGTCAGCATCCGACCGCATGCTTTAGTTCGTTAAATCCCTTTCGCGAGGCCCCAAATTGAAGACCAGTCCGCGCCGACCCTCCACCTCAGATTCAGAGGTTCCCGTTTCGGTTGTAGAAAACGGAACTTCGTTGCAGCACAACGGAAACGGCGGCGGCTTCGACTCAGCCGTGCTGCTCTCCATGATGTTGCGCATGCGCGACGGCGACTTCACCGTGCGGCTGCCCAACACGTGGACCGGTGTCGAAGGCAAGGTGGCCGACACCTTCAATGAAATCGTCGCGGCCAACGAGCAGATGGCGCGCGAGCTGAAGCGCATCGGCCAGAAGGTCGGCAAGGAGGGCCGCACGCGCGAGCGTGCGCGCTTCCAGCAGACCCGCGGTTCCTGGGGCGAGATGGAGACCTCGGTCAACACGCTCGCTGACGACCTGCTGCGGCCGACGACCGAGGTGACGCGGGCGATCGCCGCCGTCGCGCAGGGCAACCTTACCCAGACCGTGCGCCTGGACGTTGACGGCCGCCCTCTCGAAGGCGAGTTCCTTCGCTCCGCCAACATCGTCAACACCATGATTCAGCAGCTGAGCGTGTTCACCAGCGAAGTGACGCGCGTGGCCCGCGAGGTCGGAACCGAAGGCAAGCTCGGCGGACAGGCCGAGGTGCCCGGCGTCGCCGGTACCTGGAAGGACCTCACCGACTCGGTGAACTCCATGGCCTCGAACCTCACCGGCCAGGTGAGAAATATTGCTGAGGTCGCGACCGCCGTGGCCTCGGGCGACCTCTCGCGCAAGATCACGGTGGACGTGCGCGGCGAAATTCTGCAGCTCAAAGAGGCCATCAACACGATGGTCGATCAGCTCCGCTCCTTCGCCTCGGAAGTAACGCGCGTGGCGCGCGAGGTTGGTACGGACGGCAAGCTCGGCGGACAGGCCGTGGTGCCGGGCGTGGCCGGAACCTGGAAGGATTTGACGGACTCCGTAAACGCGATGGCCGGCAACCTTACCGCGCAGGTCCGTAACATCGCCGAAGTTACGACGGCTGTGGCTCGCGGCGATTTGTCCCGCAAGATCACCGTGGACGTGAAGGGCGAAATTCTAGAACTCAAGGACACCATTAACACCATGGTGGACCAGCTCAACGCGTTCGCCGGCGAAGTGACGCGCGTGGCCCGCGAGGTCGGCACCGAAGGCCGGCTGGGTGGACAGGCGCAGGTGCCGGGCATCGGCGGAACCTGGAAGGATCTCACCGACAACGTCAACTTCATGGCCTCGAACCTCACGGGCCAGGTCCGCAACATCGCCGAAGTCGCGACCGCGATCGCGAACGGTGATCTCTCCCGCAAGATCACCGTCGATGTGCAGGGCGAAATCCTCGAGCTCAAAGAGACGCTCAACACCATGGTCGACCAGCTCAATCGCTTCGCCGGCGAGGTGACGCGCGTTGCACGCGAGGTCGGAACCGAAGGAAGACTCGGCGGCCAGGCCAACGTGCCGGGAGTCGCCGGAACGTGGAAGGATCTGACGGACTCAGTGAACTCTATGGCCGGCAATCTCACCGGCCAGGTTCGTAACATCGCCGAAGTAACAACCGCCGTTGCTCGCGGAGACTTGTCGCGCAAGATCACCGTGGACGTGAAGGGCGAAATTCTGGAGCTGAAGAACACCATCAACACGATGGTGGATCAGCTGAACGGCTTCGCCGGCGAAGTCACGCGCGTCGCCCGCGAGGTCGGCACCGAAGGCAAGCTGGGCGGCCAGGCTCAGGTGTCCGGTGTCGCCGGAACCTGGAAGGATCTCACCGACAACGTGAACTTCATGGCCTCGAACCTTACAGGCCAGGTGCGTAACATCGCCGAGGTCGCAACCGCGGTCGCGCTCGGCGATCTCTCGCGCAAGATCACCGTGGACGTGAAGGGCGAAATTCTAGAACTCAAGGACACCATTAATACGATGGTGGACCAGCTCCGCTCCTTCGCCTCGGAAGTCACGCGCGTCGCCCGTGAGGTCGGTACCGAAGGCAAGCTCGG
This sequence comes from Acidobacteriaceae bacterium, assembly GCA_035944135.1. NCBI lineage: Bacteria > Pseudomonadati > Acidobacteriota > Terriglobia > Terriglobales > Acidobacteriaceae > Acidobacteriaceae bacterium. The sequence continues at coordinate 237,104 of DASZBM010000001.1, read as the reverse complement.
CGGCCAGGCCAACGTGCCCGGTGTCGCCGGTACGTGGAAGGACCTTACGGACTCGGTGAACTCGATGGCCTCGAACCTGACGGGTCAGGTCCGTAACATCGCCGAAGTCTCAACAGCCATCGCCAGCGGCGATCTTTCGAAGAAGATCACCGTGAACGTCTCGGGCGAAATTCTGCTGCTCAAAGACACGATCAACACGATGGTCGACCAGCTGAACGCGTTCGCCGGCGAAGTGACGCGCGTCGCTCGCGAGGTCGGCACCGAAGGCAAGCTCGGCGGTCAGGCCAACGTGCCCGGTGTGGCCGGAACGTGGAAGGATTTGACGGACTCGGTGAACTCGATGGCCGGCAACCTCACGGCGCAGGTGAGAAACATCGCCGAGGTAACAACGGCCGTGGCCCGCGGCGACTTGAGCCGCAAAATCACAGTGGACGTGAAGGGCGAAATTCTCGAGCTCAAAAACACCATCAACACCATGGTCGATCAGCTCAACGCGTTCGCCGGCGAAGTGACGCGCGTCGCTCGCGAGGTCGGAACTGAAGGCAAGCTCGGCGGACAGGCCGAAGTGCCGGGAGTCGGCGGAACGTGGAAGGACTTGACCGACAACGTCAACTTCATGGCCTCGAACCTGACGGGCCAGGTTCGTAACATCGCCGAAGTCGCAACTGCCATCGCGACGGGCGATCTTTCGAAGAAGATCACCGTGGACGTGCGCGGCGAAATTCTGCAGCTCAAAGAGACGCTGAATACTATGGTCGAGCAGCTGCGCTCGTTCGCTGCGGAAGTAACGCGCGTGGCCCGCGAGGTCGGCTCGGAAGGACGGCTCGGCGGACAGGCGAACGTGCCCGGCGTCGGCGGAACGTGGAAGGATCTTACCGATTCCGTAAACGCCATGGCCGGTAATCTCACCGGCCAGGTGCGTAACATCGCCGAAGTGACAACCGCCGTGGCTCGCGGCGACTTGTCGCGCAAGATCACGGTGGACGTGAAGGGCGAAATTCTCGAGCTGAAGAACACCATCAACACGATGGTGGATCAGCTGAACGCGTTCGCCGGCGAAGTAACGCGCGTAGCACGCGAGGTCGGCACGGACGGCAAGCTCGGCGGACAGGCCGAGGTGCCCGGTGTCGCCGGCACGTGGAAGGATCTCACTGACAACGTAAACTTCATGGCCTCGAACCTGACGGGCCAGGTGCGTAACATCGCCGAGGTTGCGACGGCAATCGCGAACGGCGACTTGTCGAAGAAGATCACCGTGGACGTGCGCGGCGAAATTCTGCAGCTCAAAGAGACGCTGAACACGATGGTCGAACAGCTTCGCTCGTTCGCCGCCGAAGTGACGCGCGTCGCTCGCGAGGTCGGATCCGAAGGCCGGCTGGGTGGACAGGCGCACGTGCCCGGCGTCGGCGGAACGTGGAAGGACTTGACCGATTCCGTAAACGCCATGGCCGGCAACCTCACGGCGCAGGTGAGAAACATCGCCGAGGTCACAACCGCCGTGGCCCGCGGCGACCTCTCACGCAAGATCACGGTAGACGTGAAGGGCGAAATCCTCGAGCTGAAGAACACCATCAACACGATGGTGGACCAGCTCAACGCGTTTGCCGCCGAAGTGACGCGCGTGGCGCGCGAAGTCGGTACGGAAGGCAAGCTCGGCGGCCAGGCGCAGGTGCCGGGCGTCGCCGGAACGTGGAAGGATCTGACCGACAACGTAAACGTCATGGCCGCCAACCTCACCGAACAGGTGCGCGGCATCGTGCGCGTGGTTACGGCTATCGCGAGCGGCGACCTCACGCGCAAGCTGACGGTGAATGCGAAGGGCGAAGTCGCCGCGCTCGCCGAGACGATCAACAACGTCACGGAGACGCTCGCGACCTTTGCCGACCAGGTGACCACGGTGGCCCGCGAGGTCGGCGTCGAAGGCCGGCTCGGCGGACAGGCGAACGTGCCTGGCGCCGCCGGAACGTGGAAGGATCTCACCGGCAACGTGAACCTGCTGGCCGACAACCTGACCAACCAGGTGCGCGCTATCGCCGAGGTCGCAACCGCCGTGACGAAGGGCGATCTGACGCGTTCCATTCAGGTGGAAGCGTCAGGCGAAGTGGCCGAGCTGAAGGACAACATCAACACGATGATTGACAACCTTCGCCTGACCACGGACCGCAACAAGGAACAGGACTGGCTGAAGACGAACCTCGCGCGCTTCACGGGCATGCTGCAGGGGCAGCGCGACCTGGGAACCGTGGGCCGCATGCTGCTGTCGGAGCTTGCACCGCTGGTCAACGCGCAGCAGGGCGTCATTTATCAGACGGACTCTGAGGACGCGAACACGATGGTGCTTCTGTCGGCCTACGCGAGCAACTCCGAAGGCCAACTGGAGCGCGTGGCGATTGGCGAAGGCCTCATCGGACAGTGCGCGCGCGAGAAGCGCCGCATGTTTATCGAGGACCTGCCGCCGAAGACGCTGCCGGTGCGGTCGGGTCTGTTCGAAGCCGTTCCTCGCAATGTCATCGTCCTTCCGGTGCTCTTCGAAGATCGCGTGAAAGCTGTGATCGAGCTCGCAACGCTGAACGAATTCACGGCGTCGCATCTCGCGTTCCTCGAGCAGCTCACGGCATCGATCGGCATCGTGCTCAACTCGATCGAAGCGACGATGCAGACCGAGGGCTTGCTGAAGCAGTCGCAGCAGTTGGCAACTGAGCTGCAGACGCAGCAGAAGGAGCTGCAGCAGACCAACGAGCAGCTGGGCCAGAAGGCGCAGCAGCTCGCTGAACAGAACGCCGAGGTCGAACGCAAGAACCAGGAGATCGAGCAGGCACGCCGCGCGCTCGAGGACAAGGCCAAGGAGCTCGCGCTTACCTCGAAGTACAAGTCAGAGTTCCTCGCGAACATGTCGCACGAGTTGCGCACGCCACTCAACTCGATCCTCGTGCTCGGGCAGCAGCTCACCGATAACCCGGACGGCAACCTTAGCCCGCGGCAGGTCGAGTATGCGCGCACAATTCACGGCGCGGGTACCGACTTGCTGAACCTCATCTCGGACATTCTCGATCTTTCGAAGATCGAGTCGGGCACCGTGTCGGTCGATGCTGAAGAGGTCTTCTTCGGAAGCCTGCTCGACATGCTGGCGCGGCCGTTCCGGCACGAGGCCGAGAACCGCAAGGTTTCGTTCGAAGTCGATGCTGCATCGGAGCTGCCGCGCAGCCTGGTGACGGACTCGAAGCGTCTGCAGCAGGTGCTCAAGAATTTGCTGTCGAACGCCTTCAAGTTCACGGAGAAGGGCAGCGTGAAGCTGCGGGTTGCACCGGTGACCTCCGGATGGAGCGATGGGCATCCGGTGCTGAACGGCGCCGGATCGGTGATTGCGTTCGAGGTGACGGATACCGGCATCGGCATTCCGCAGGAGAAGCAGCGCATCATCTTCGAGGCCTTCCAGCAGGCGGATGCAGGAACGAGCCGCAAGTACGGTGGAACGGGTCTCGGTCTCGCCATCAGCCGCGAGCTGGCAAGCCTGCTGGGCGGCGAGATTCAACTGCGCAGCACGCCCGGGCAGGGAAGCACGTTCACGCTGTTCATTCCGCAGACCTATGTGGGAACGGCGGGACCGACGATCGCGGCGAGCGAACTACCCAATGGCCACTCCGCTCCGCGGTTGCAGCTTCCGACGGCAACGGTGGAACAGATCGCGGAGCGGCCTGAGGACGACCGTGCGAACCTGGAGACCGGCGACAACGTGCTGCTGGTTGTTGAAGACGATCCGCACTACGCGCGGCTGCTGTGCGACCTCGCTCGCGAAAAGGGCTTCAAGGTGTTGATCGCGATGCGCGGAGCTGAAGCCTTATCACTCGCGCGGGAGTTCCGTCCAACAGCGGTGACGCTGGACGTCTTCCTGCCGGACATGCTGGGATGGGCTGTGCTGAACCATCTGAAGCAGGATCCGACGACACGGCATATTCCGGTGCAGATGCTCACGATGGATGAGGACTGGCATCATGGGCTTTCGCGCGGCGCGTTCTCGTACGTGGTGAAGCCGACGAGCCAGCAGGGCATCGAGGCCGCGCTCACCCGGATCAAGGAGTACTCGTCGCCGCGGCGCAAGAAGCTGCTCATCGTCGAGGACAATCCGGCCGAGCAATTCAGCATCACAGAACTGCTGGGGTCGGAGGACATCGACATTACGGTTGTAGACACCGGAGAGGACGCGCTCGCCGAGGCCGAGAAGGAGAAGTTCGACTGCGTGGTCCTCGACCTCAAGCTGCCGGACATGTCCGGCGTTGAAGTGCTCGAACGAATGCAGCGGTCTCCAAACCTGATGGAGCTGCCAGTCGTAGTGTTCACGGGTAAGGAGCTCGCGCCGGATGAAGATGCACGGCTGCGCACGCTGGCGCGCAGCGTTGTCGTGAAAGACGTTGAGTCTCCGGAGCGACTGCTCGATGAGACGGCGCTGTTCCTGCACCGCGTGGTGTCGGATCTGCCGCCGGAGAAGCAGCGGATGCTGGAACGGCTGCATGGGTCGGATGAGGCGCTGGTTGGACGCAAGGTGCTGGTAGTCGACGATGACGTGCGTAACATCTTTGCGCTATCGAGCGTTCTTGAACGGCGTGGTATGACCGTACTGACGGCGGGCACAGGCCGGGAGGCGATCTCGATGCTGGAGAGCACACCGGACATCGCGATCGTGCTGATGGATATCATGATGCCTGAGATGGATGGATATGAGACGATGCAAGTGATCCGGCAGAACGCGCATCTGCGGCGGCTGCCGATCATTGCGCTGACAGCGAAGGCCATGAAGGGCGACCGAGAGAAGTGCCTGGAGGCCGGAGCTTCCGAGTACATGGCGAAACCGGTTAACACCGATCAACTGCTCTCGGGCTTGCGGACATGGCTGCACAGGTAGACTCTTCAACACGGATGCATCCATCGCTCGCCCAACACGACGAGTCGGTGATGCCTGTCGACGAGCGGGATCCGGTCACCATTCTGATGGTGGACGATCAGCCTGGAAAACTGCTGAGCTACGAGGCGATCCTTCAGGACCTTGGCGAGGAGTTGGTGAAGGCCAACTCCGCGCGCGAGGCGCTGGACCATCTGCTGCGGGGCGATGTTGCGGTGGTGCTGATGGACGTCAGCATGCCGGAGATCGACGGCTTCGAGCTTGCGGACATGATGCGTCAACATCCGCGGTTCCAGAAGACGCCGATCATCTTTGTCTCCGCAGTTCACCTTTCCGACCTGGATCGCATACGCGGGTACCAGAGCGGCGCGGTGGACTACATCTCTGTTCCGGTTGTGCCGGAGGTGCTGCGCGCGAAGGTCAGCGTGTTTGCGGAGCTGCATCGCAAGAAGCGCGCACTGCAGGTGCTGAATCGCGATCTGGAAGAGCGCGTGGCGCAGCGGAGCGAAGAGTTGCGGCTGCTGAACGAGCAACTGCAGCAGCGCGTCGCTGAGCTGGAATCGATCATGCAGGTGCTGCCGGTGGGCGTTGCGGTGGCGCATGGCAGCGACTGCGCGACGATCACGGGAAACGCGGCGCTGGGAGAGATGCTGGGCTCTCAGTTCACCGAGGCCGTGTCGGAATCTGTACTGAGCCTCGCGAAGATTTCACAGAAGGGATCGGCTCTCACGCTAGAGGACCTGCCGTTACTGCAGGCTGTGCGGGCCGGGCTGCCGACGGGAATGCTGGAACTCCAGGTAGAGCATCCGGAAGGCTCGCCGCATTTCCTGCTGGCAAGCGCTTCGCCGCTGTTCGACGAATCAGGGAGTGTGCGCGGGGCGGTGGGAGCGTTCTTCGACGTTACGGAACGCAAGCGCCTGGATGATGCGTCGCGTGAGCGCGCGGAACTGCTGGAGCTGGCGACCGAGGCGATCATGGTTCGCGATAGCCAGGGGATGATCCAGTACTGGAACGCGGGCGCAGAGGCGCTCTACGGGTGGAAGCGCGAGCAGGTGCTGGGACATCACCTGAAGGATTTGCTGGGAACTTCTCAAGCGGACCGCAAAGCGATTGGGGAGGCGTTGGAGAGGGACGGGCGATGGGAGGGGAACCTCAAGCATCGCACGATGGACGGTCAGGAAATTCTGGTGGCGAGCCGGCAGGCGGTGCAGGCCGGCAGCGGGGCGGTGCTGGAGATTACGCGCGATATCACCGCTCAGGTGATTGCCGAGGAGGCGCTGCGCAGGAATGAGCGGCTGGCTGCGATGGGCAAGCTGGCGGGGATTGTGGCGCACGAGATCAACAATCCGCTGGAAGCGATTACGAATGCGTTTTACCTGCTGCGGCAGCACCCGTCTCTGGATGACGAGGCGAAGTATTATGCGCAGATTGCGGAGCAGGAGCTGGCACGGGTCTCGCACATTACGAAGCAGACGCTGAGTTTTTACCGGGAGTCGCAGAAGGCGGTGACGGTGGCGGTGTCGGAGTTGCTGGATGATGTTCTGGAGCTGCAGCACCGGCCGATGCAGAGCGCAAATATCTCGCTTGAGCGGGAGTATTCGAGCAAGGGAACAGTGCACGGGTTCCCGTCGGAGCTGAAGCAGGTGTTCATGAACCTGGTGAGCAATGCGATTCAGGCGATGCCGGAGGGTGGCCGGATGCGGGTGAGGCTGACGGAGACGGCGGGGTGGCAGGGGCGGCCGGCGGGTGTGCGGGTGTTTATCTCGGATACGGGTGTGGGGATTACGCCGGAGAATGCGAAGAGGCTATTCGAGCCGTTCTTTACGACGAAGTCGACGAAGGGGACGGGCCTGGGATTGTGGATCAGCAGGGGCATCGTGCAGAAGCACGAAGGCACGTTGCGGTTCCGGAGCGTGTTTGGCGAGGGTGGCGCGGTGACGGCGTTCCACGTGTTTCTGCCGACGCATGCGGCGGGCAAGTGAGCGGGACGAGTGAGTAGTGAATAGTGAATAAAGCCAAGGCGCGGACTGCCTCTCCTCCCCCGGTACTTTTTGCGCAAAATCTTCAGAGCAGGTGAGTTAGCTTCGGACCTTAGTGTGTCCTGGTGTGTGTCCCCGGGTGCAGGTGAGACCGCGCTGGCCTGGATGTCCAGGCTGGCTATTTCTTGGGCTGCGGCGCTCGCTTCGACGGCGGCCCTTGCAGCGGCCTCGGCGGCGGCGTCAGCGGAGGCGCGGCGGAGTTCGGCTTCGTGTTCGCGGTTGCGCTCGAGCTCGGCCGCATCGATTGCGTCGAAATCTTCGAGGAGGAGCTGCACGGAGCTTTTGGGTTCATCGTGGCCGAGCTCGGCGGGTGGGGCGAGGAGGCCGTGTTCGGGGTCGTGGATGACTTCGCAGACCGGCTGTTTGGGTTTGGCGTTGGGATCGGGCTTGGGCAGGTTGAGGCTAGCGATCTGGAGGCCGTAGAGGAGCAGCCCCGCGCGGCGCGGGTCGATTTCGTTGGAGGCGATCTTCTGGAGAACGACGGCGAGGCCCTCCTGGATGGCGCTGCGGTCTTCGGGATTGGGGACAGTGAAGCGGGACTGGCGGCGCTTGCGCGTGGGGGCGTCCTGAATGGGGCGGCGGGAGTTGTGGTGGAAGTAGCAGAAGGGCAGGCTCGCCTCGGAGCCACCTTCGGGGCTGCGGAGGGCGGGGCTGCCGCAGCGGCGGCCGTCGGCGAAGATGTGGCGGCACTGGAGGCGGGTTTCGTCTTCGGGGGTCTGGTGTTCGGGTGTCATGGGGTCTCCGAGGTTCTAGGTTCTAGGTTCCAGGTTCCAGGTTCTAGGTTCTAAGTGCGTGCGCTGAAGGTGGATGGCTAATCGAAGGTGCCGAGGTCAGGTTGGGCGAGGCGGTGGGAGAGGAAGAGGGCGGATTTTGCGGCCGGCGGGGTGGGTTTTGATTTGCGGGGCAGGCCGAGGGTTTTGGCGCGGGCGCGGCGGGCGGAGTGTTCGTGATCGGGGAGTGTCGCGCGCCGGGTGGATGGGGCGTGGTTGTGGACCTTGATGGATTTCATGGGTGGCTCCGTGCTTTCGGGTTAAAAGGGAAAGGCTGCCGGGCGGGCTGGAAGTTCGCCCCAGCACTTGCTGGGGACTCCGGCCCTGCGGCAGCCTTGAAATTTGTCTGTATCTCTATTTTATAAAATCGGGTGGAATTAATTCCGGATATTGTTCGGCCGGGTTGTGGCTTTGGTTTGTTGGGGTTCTGGGGATTTCCACGGTTGCGGGGACTTGACAAGATTTTTGGCGGTGTGGAGCGCGGCGGGTGGGTAGAGGAAGACGATTCGGTCGTTGGTCCTTCGGACTTCACGACGACTTCGGCAGAGCGGAAGCGCGTCTGCGACGCGGTTTTTAGGGCATGGAGACCGCGGGTTTCAGCCCGGGGTCTCCGTGCCCCTTCGGATTTGTGGTTGGAATGGGAGATTGGCGGGGGCATAGCCCGCTCATCGTGACGATGCCGCGATGAGGGGTCGCTCCGGGGTGAAGTGCGTCGGGCATGAGTGGGCGAGCCGCGGTAGCCGGGGCTTAGGGCCATCCACCTCGATTGCTCGGCTGGAGAGATGGCGTGAACGATTAATATGGTTCAGGAGTTCATGCATGGGATTGAGAGCAACGGAAGTATTTACACCTGGGGCTTTTCCGCTTCATACCTACGTGGAGCGCGCACAGGAGGGCTTCGAGACCGCTCTTTCGGATGCCCTAAGCACACCCGGGCAGGTCGTTTCGCTTTCGGGGCCCTCGAAATCCGGAAAGACGGTGTTGGTCGAGAAGGTAGTCGGACAGGATCAGCTTATTCCGATTTCGGGCGTTTCAATTGGCCATCCTGATGATGTTTGGCGCAAAGTCTTGGACTGGATGGATATTCCGACAAGTGCCACAGCGACGAAAACCTATGGAATTGCCAGTGAAGCTGAGCTTAGCGGGAAGGGGTCCGCGGGTGTTCCATTCGTGGCAAAGGGCGAGGCGGGCGGGCGAGTGCAACTTGGCGGCTCATTCGAGAAGGCCGCCGAGGAGGTGCGAGACCGTCGTGGTCTTCCCCAAGTTGTAGGCGAGATCGCGAATAGTGATTTTGTGGTGTTGGTCGATGACTTCCACTATATGCCTCGCGATGTCCAGTCGGAGGTGGCTAAGTCCCTCAAGGAGGCAGTCCGATTAAACATCAAGATTGTCGCGGCGGCGGTTACGCATCGTGGCGATGATCTCCTTCGGGCCAACAACGAGTTGAGGGGACGGGTGCGTGCGGTCGATTTGAAGTATTGGGATAGCGAGGAACTCACGGCTATCGCTAAAACGGGGTTCGGAGTTCTGAACGCTGACCTCGACCCCACAATTATTCAACAGTTCGTGACTGAATCCGCAGGTTCGCCGCAGCTGATGCAGTTACTTTGCTTGAATACCTGCTTCGTGATGAACTTGCGCGAGACATACGAAGGGATGTTCCCCGCCGTACTAAATGTTGGGTCGGTTGAGTTGCAGCGAATTCTCGAGCAGACAAGTTCCAATACCGATTTCCGTTCCCTGGTGGACGTTCTAGACGCTGGACCGCGTACCCGCGGTACTGAGCGCAAGACCTACAAATTCAGGGATGGTATGAGCGGCGATGTTTACAGCGTGGTGTTGAGAGCGCTGGCGATGAATCCGCCGAGGCTATCGTTCACGTATGACGAATTGCTCGCAAGGACGGTAGCGGTTTGTGAGGGTGAGTCGCCGGTGGGTTCAAGTGTGACGGGCACTTGCCTACATATGTCTAAGTTGGCCGTGGAGAAGTTCCCCTCTGAGCGCGCAGTTGATTGGGATGAAAGTAAGCAGGTGTTTGACGTGCCTGATCCCTACTTCATGTTCTATCTGCGGTGGTCGGGGCGGCTTCGTGAGCAGGGCTGATCCGCAAATGCTACAGATATCTGGCAGGGTTTCGGCTGCCGCGTGACGCATGGGCGGTGTATCTAGTCCAGCGCGCTGCCACGCTAACCGTTCTTGCCGTTCTGGATTGGGCCATGGGTGTTGTCCCAAGTCCAAGGCTTCCGATGCGTGGGGTCAGCATCCTGGCGGGGAGAGTTCGTCGGTGAGTTCGGCGTAGAGGATGGCGCGGGTTTCGAGGTGGCGGCGTGGCTCGGCGGAGGAAGGCAATTCAGTCGCTTCGTCCTTTGGACTTCGCTTGGGCCTTCGGCAGAGCGGTGCGCGTCTGCGACGCGGGTTTTATGACACGGAGATCTTGGGAGACCCCACGTTAAAGCGTGGAGTTACCAGCGTGGGGCTACCAGCCGTGCCCTGACGAAACCTCGGGTCAGTGGCTAAAGCCCGTTTGGCGGTGATGAGCTCGTCGGTGAGTTCGGCGTAGAGGACGGCGCGGGCTTCGAGGTGGCGGCCGTGGCTCGGCGGAGGAAGGCAATTCAGGCGCTTCGTCCTTTGGGCTTCGCTTGGGCCTCCCACCTCTGCCAGCAAGCTGGCCGGGGACCCCAGGCCTTCGGCAGAGCGGAAGGCGCTGCGCGCGGCTGGTTTTCGGCCCGACTGAAGTCGGTCCCCTTCCGATTCAAAAAAGCTTGCCCCGTTTGTGGCGAGACGAGCGGTGTCGGAGATGATTCGACTGCGCGTTCAGGATGAAAGCCATAGGTCGAAGGGTTAAGCGGCTGTTGGGATGCCAGCAGCGTCGGGGTTGTTCGGCTTCGCGCTGCGTGCTTCGCGCAGCATGATGGCGGCTGTTTTTGTGCGCTCAGGAAAGTGCCGAGCCCACTCATGCCGCTTGCCACCCCAGCGAACGAGTTTGCCGGGGACCGCGGTGCGCGTCATGAATGGGGCATCCGGTGGAAGGAGTCTGAATGCGGGCGCGGATCACTACAGGGTGAGAGGCGCGAGCTCGATGCCGTTCACGTCGAGATCGGGGATCTCAACGATCGCTTTGTCGAGAACGCCGCGGCGGGCGTTGTCATCGCCATCCGGGCGTGGGTCGGACATGACCTCGACGGAGTAGCGGCCCGGCTGAAGCATGATGGTGAAGGTGCGGTCGGGCTGAACGAGGGTCATGTCGGCGCTAAGCGAGAGGAGTGCTCCTACGGGGTGCCAGTAGAAGCGTACGGAAAGGCTTGCGTCGCCGATGGGATGCTCGAGTGCATCGAGCGATAGATCGCCTGTGAGTTTGCCGTGGAGGCTGTGCAGAATGGGACGCGGGACTGAAATCAGCAGGCCGGAGCGGTGCTCGGCGAGGGCCAGGTCGAAGCCGGTTGCGCCTTCAATGGTGCGGGAGTTGGGGTAGAGGAAGTTGAAGATCCGCTGGCGCACGTCCGGTGGATTGTTGCGGGCGAGGACGCCCGAGAGTTGAAGGAGATAGCGACCGGGGAAGAGGGGCGCGGAGGTGAAGTGTCCGTCCTCGGCGACGTGATGGCCGCCCCAGCCCCTGGTGAACCCGGTCCTTCCGGCTTTCTCTTGGAGGCTGAGGAGGCTGATCTGGCACGCCTTTGGAGGACGTCCTTCTTCGTCGACGATTCGTCCGGAGATGAAGGTGCCGGGCGGGATGCGGACGTTGAGGAGGTGGGGTCCGGGTCCGTGGATGGCGATGCGCTGGTGGAGCTTTGGGTAGCGGTGGCTTGGATCGCCAACGAACAATGAGTGGTCACCCGTGGGAAGGTCAGAGAACGAGTAGCTGCCGTCTGCGTTTGTGACCGGGCGCAAGATGGCGAGCCGGGTGGGTGGGCCGCTAGAGGCCCAGAGCTCGAGATCGCACCCGGTGACGGGTTGTTCGGTGGTTTGGTCGAGGATGTAAACGGTTAGAGATTGGCCCATGTGTTTCTCGTGCAGACGATTGTAGCGATGGTGAGTTTGCCGGTTTTTGTTGGTGGGTTGAGAGGGCAAGGGGAGCGCAGTGGCTACGCGTCACGACGTTTGATTGCGGGGCGGGGGAGTGGGGCGTAGATTTTGGGAGATTCTTATCGGGTGCGAACAGGTCCAGAACTCGGCCTCAGGATTCGGGTCTTCGGGATTCCCGGCTCTCTGGCGGGACTCAATTGCTGCAACGAAGGAGTCGACCATGGCAGGACATCGCGTATTGTATGGAGCGGCAACGGCCGCTTTGGCTCTGGCGCTTACAACGGCCGGAGGTGTGGTTCATGCGAATGATGCGGGTGAGAGCAATGGGTGCTCGAACCTGCCGAATTATTTTCAGCTGCAGACGGCGCTGGCTGCAGCGACGGCTACGGAGACGAGCGGGCTGAATAACCAGATGTGGGGAACGATTGTGGATCGCGATGGCGTGGTGTGCGCGGTGGCGTTTACGGGTGTGAATCGCGGCGCGCAGTGGCCGGGGAGCAGGGCGATCTCGGCGCAGAAGGCGAATACGGCGAATGCGTTCAGTCTGGATTCGTCGTCGAGCAGTGGAGGGTCGGGACAGGCGAATGGGTTGTCGCTGTCGACGGCGAACTTGTATTCGGCGGTGCAGCCGGGCGGAAGTCTGTATGGGCTGCAGGCGAGCAATCCGGTGGATACGGGTGTGGCGTATGCGGGGCCGTCGTCAGCGTATGGGACGCCGGGGGACCCGATGGTTGGGCAGAAGATTGGCGGAGTGAATGTGTTTGGCGGAGGGCTGGCGCTGTATGGGCCGGGCAAGAAGTTGATTGGAGCGGTTGGCGTGAGCGGAGACACGAGCTGCGCGGACCATGATATTGCGTGGCGCACGCGGAACAATCTGAAGCTGGACCACCTGGCGGGAGTGGGTGGGGTTTCGGGCGATGCGGCGCGGCCGGACAACATCATTTATGACATCACGCCGAACCCGAATGGAGGGACAGGGATCAGCAAGAGTGGATTCGGACACCCGATGTGCATCAATACGGGGGATCCGTCGCTGCTTCCGGCTGTGAGGCCGTGAGAGGGGCCTTGGGAAAATGCGGGGGAGGGTGAGGCCCTCTCCCGCATTTTTTGAGCGAGATTGGTGTTGCGGTCTGGGGGCGAACAGACGATGAACTGGGTGAGCGTGACGCGGCTGAGGGTGCGATCGGTGAGGTTTCTGCCGGGATTTGCGTGGTATGCGTGGCGGTCGACGCAACAGGTGAAGCGCGCGGCGGGGTTTTTAGGTGGGGCGCTGCTGGGGGACAGGGAGTGGACGTTCTGGACGCTGACGGTGTGGGAGAGCCAGGCGGCGATGCGGGCGTTTATGACGGCGGGCGCGCACAAGCAGGCGATGGTGAAGCTGCTGGAATGGTGCGATGAGGCGTCGGTGGCGCACTGGGAGCAGGAAGGGGAGACGGTGGTGTCGTGGGAGGAGGCGGACCGAAGGATGCGTGCGACGGGAAGGGCGTCGAAGGTGCGGCATCCGAGTGAGAGGCATGCGGCGTTGCGGTATCGGGAGCCGCGGACGACGCGGGGGTCGGTGTTGCGGCGGGAGTAGGGATTGATCTTTGGTGGAAAGAGTTTGGTGGTTTTGGTGAAACGAGCAGCATCGGGGTCCTTCGACTGCGCAGCTCACTTTGTGAGCTAACTTCGCTCAGGATGACGGCATAAATTATTCCGCTCAGGATGACGGTACTTCGTTAGTTTCTTTAGTGCCGTGCGTGCGATGACAGTTGTTATTGGTTCGCTTAGGTTGGGTTCCAGGTTTTGAGAGATGTAAGTGAGGTAGGGATGGATTTGAGGTTGCGGAAGATTGGTGTTCGGGGCTGTAAGTTTGCGCTCGTTGTGGTGTGCGGTGTGGTTGGCGTGTGCGCGGGGGCGCAGCAGCAGGTGGAGAGGCCGCGGATTACGGGGATTTCGCATGTGGGGTATTTTGTGTCGGACCTGCCGAAGACGGTGGCGTTCTGGCATGAGCTTCTGGGCTTCGACGAGATGTATACGCTGCCGAAGAAGGACAGCGCGGATGTACGGATTGCGTTCATCAAGATTAATGATGCGCAGCATGTGGAGCTGTTCAATGAGGCGTCGACGATACCGCACAACTTTATGAGTCATGTGTGCTTCGCGGTTGATGACATCGAGAAGATGCGGGCGTTTCTGCGGTCGAAGGGATATGACGTGACGCCGGGCAATGGCGCGAAGACGATGGCCGGTGATTACGCGTTCGAGATCAAGGACCCGAACGGAATGTTGATTGAGTTTGTGCAGCGGCTGCCGAGTGGCAAGGAGATGCAGGCCGCGGGCAAGTTCATGCCGGAGTCGCGGATTTCACCGCGGATCTATCACGTGGGATACATGGTCGCCGATGCGGAGAAGACCGAGGAGTTTTACAAGATGCTTGGCTTCACGGAGACGTGGCGCGGAACGGCGAATCCGAAGGAGCTGAGCTGGATCAACATGAAGGTTCCGGATGGCGAGGATTATGTGGAGCTGATGCTGTATCGGTCGCTGAGTGACACGGGGTGGGGGACGAAGAACCATCTGTCGCTGGTGGTGCCGGACATGGAGAAGGCGGTGGCGGAGTTGGAGTCGCGGCCTTACTACAAGGTGTATGGGAAGCCGCTGGCGATCCATACGGGAGTGAATGGAAAGCGGCAGGTGAATTTGTACGATCCGGATGGAACGCGAGTAGAGCTTATGGAGCCGAACACGGTGACGGGGAAGGCAACGCCGTCGTCTACGGCGCCGCCGCCGCCACCGTCGGCACCGCCGTTCCAGGTTCCGGCGCGTCCGCAGCCTTGAGATCGCGGATGGTGTGGAGGAGTTCGAGGGCGTCGTCGCGCTTGGGGTCGGGTAAAGGAGTGTGCGCGAAGAAGTCGCGGAGTGGGGGGCAGAGAGCGTAAAGGGCGCGGTGTGAGCGGTCGGGGAAGTAGAGGGACTTCATGCGCAGGGTGAGGTCGAATTTTTCGCGCTCGGTGATGATGCTGGCGGCGGCGGCGAGCGAGAGCGCGGCGCGGAGATTGACGAGAGGATCGGAGAGTTTGCGGAAGGTTTCGCGCTCGTAGACGAGTGCGACTTCGTCGTCGGCATCGAGGATGCCGTCGCGATACATTGCGAAAATTTTGCCGACGCCGATGGTTCCGAGTTTCCAGGTCTCGGCGGCGCGAAGGGCTCCCATGCTGGAGGCTCCGCAGACGGTGACGCCGCGGCGGATGAGGGTGAGGACTTCTTTGGGAGAGACGGAGAGGCTTTGATAGAACTCGCCGTCGATGATGCCGACGAAGCGGATGTGGTCGGGAAGACGGGCGAGGTCTCCGCGGCAGATGGGAGGCAGGAAGTCGGCGTCGAGGATGGGCTCGGCGTCTGCACGCGCGAGTGTGGGGCCGAGGAAGATGGCGGTGTCATGCATATTTTTTCCAGAACTCCAGCGCGCGCGGGCCGAAGCGGCCGTGGTCCAGTGCCCAGTTTTCTATGCCGGGAACGATGACGCGAACGACGGAGTAGGTGGATTGGTCGGGAGTGAAGTCGACGACGATGACCTGGGTGAGGCCGGCGGCGGTGAAGCGGTCGAGGAGGAATTGAAGATCTTCTTCTATGGTGGCGAAGTGGTACGAAGCAATGTCGGCGAATTTGCGGAGATGTTTTGACGGGCCGAAGCACCAACTTTCGCGATTGATCACATCGACGCGGCGCGTGTGTGCGGAGAAGCGGCCGATAGCGGCGCCCGGAGGCGTGATGTCTTCGCGAACGGCCTGGATGTCAACGCAGCGCGACTGTGCGACCTCGAGCAGCGCGCGACGAACGGCGACTGCGGCGTTGGGGTGCGCGCCGAGGCCGCAGTGCGCCATGGGATGACCGGTGATGCTTTCATCGCAGACGGACGCGAAGAAGGCGGGGATGCCGAGCTCGGAGGTGATGTCGCGAACGACTGGGAAAAGGCCAGCATTCCAGAATTTGATGAGCAGATCATGTGCGCCGAGGTCGACGCACGGAAACATTTCGAGATCATCGGGACCGTTCTTTGCGTCGGGCCCGAGAGCGAAGGCGCGTCGGGCTCTGGGCATGAGATGAGCGCCGAGTTCTACGAAGGTCCAGGCATCGCGCTCGACGAGTTCGCAGAGTGCGTGACATGTGGCCTCCTCGCGGGAGTTGCCGGAGGCAAGACCGTTAGTGTCGGTGGTGGCAAAACTAGTTGGGTGCGGAACGTTGTGCCAGCTATAACCGGCCAGCTTGGCCGGGGCATACCATTGCTGCCCCGTGACAATGTCAACACCCTCGCACCATGAGTAGGTTTTCTCTTCGGAGTAGTCAGCGGCGAGTTCGCAATTGACGGAGCGCGGATTTAACACTGCGGCCGTATTGCTGAGATGTGCGTAGCTGTCCTCGACGAGAGGAAGGCGCACGTTCAGTGCGGTCTGACGCTCGATTGCCTCCATGAGCGCGCCGGCCCTGGCGTCGATGGGCCGTAATCCTTTGCCGTTGTACACAGAAATCAAGTCTTCAGAGTTGGGAACGACGG
The DNA here is from genome assembly GCA_035944135.1 of Acidobacteriaceae bacterium. Lineage (NCBI taxonomy): Bacteria > Pseudomonadati > Acidobacteriota > Terriglobia > Terriglobales > Acidobacteriaceae > Acidobacteriaceae bacterium. The sequence goes on along the minus strand of DASZBM010000001.1, from coordinate 220,838 downwards.
AGGAGTAAACCGGGATACCGACGCGGTCGAGACCTGTAATATCGGCGACCCGGGTTACTCCGAGCGACTCGGCAACTCCGGCGGCAAGGCAAACCGTCTCTGCTGCCGGCACGAATCGCTCGATACCGTCGACCTTAGCCAGGCGGTTCAACAAGATGGTCCTATGACCGCGATGACACAACCCGAACTGCCTCCTGGTACCTCGGATCCGACGAGCGCCTCGATGTCCTGCACTGTCACATCCGGGCCGAATGATCGGGCAGCCTGTTCAAGAGTTGGCAACGTCCGCTCGATCACCCTTTTCTGTGGTTCATTCAGCGAACGGTAGAACGCCATGAACTTCGAAAGAAAATCCCTAAGCTCCTTGTCTGTGAGGCCCAATCGCCTTAGCAATTCTTCGCGGGTTGTCATTGGCAGTAGTCCTTTCGGATTGTCATTGGAGGTTCATCTGTTGGAGGAGCGTTTGGAATTGTTGCTCACTACGTAGGGGAGCAACGAGGGGATCGACCTTGAGGAACAAGAGTGCGGGCTCTCTCCTGTTCAACGCAATCTGGAGCATTTCTATCGCCCTCTGGTGATTGCGCAGAGCTGTGAAGACTTGCGCCGTCACATAGGCGCACGGTTCGCCGGCGTGAACCTTTTCGGTCAGCCGCTGCACAATTTCTGTCGCCTTTGCTGTTTCGCCAGTGCTCGCGTAAGCAATCGCAAGAAGGCCATCTTTTGAATCGGCGTCCTCGGGAGCAGCCGGCATGGGACGCAGAAGCTCAATTGCCTGCCTGGCCTTTCCTTGCTGGACATAGTTTTCAGCCAATATTCCGATCGCGGGGTCGAACAAATGGGCTTCGTTGACGTGTGGCTGAAGCAGCCGGATGGATTCTGTTGTCCGGCCGGCAAAGCGCTCCATCATCGCGAGGCCAACGGTGGCGACGGGAGATTGCGGGTCGGCAGATTGCACGTATTTCAACTGAGCCCTGGCCTCTGCGTCTCGACCCTGCGGTGTCAGGAGATCGAGTGCATACCATGTATGCGCCTGCACATAGTTGGGATCGAGTTGAATGGCTCGTTTGTAATCGGCTTCGGCTCCGTCCCAGTCAAAGTTCAGACGTGTCCGGGCGAAGGCTCGCGAGGTGTAGGCCTCCGCTGATGTGCTGTCGATCTGGAGAGCATCCTGAGAGGTCTTGAAAGCATTTCTCAGAAGGGCAACGGAGGGTTCGACATCGTAGAAGGCGAGGAGGCTGTAGCAATCGGCGAGACCGGCGAGTGCGGGAGCGTAGTTGGGATCGGCGGTGACGGCGCGCTGGAATTCGGCGACGGCTTCGCGAAGGCTGTCATGGGTTCGGCTCCCGAGCAGGACACGGCCTTTGAAATAGGCGTCGTAGGCGGCGGGGTTGGTGGAGTATTGGCGCTTGAGGCGAGCGGTAGTTTCGGCGTCGAGCTGGATCTTGAGGTGATAGGCGACGTCGGTGGCGATCTCGTGCTGCATGTCGGCGAGGTTGGCGGTGGTGCCCTGGTAGGTCTGTCCCCAGAGTTGCTTGCCGGAGCGAACCTGGATGAGCTCGATGGGAATGAGGAGCTTGCCGTTGGAGGATTGGAAGGAGCCGGTGACGATGGAGCCGACGTGCATGTCGGAGCCTGCAGTGGCGGGGTCGGTGTCGCCGGTCTGGTAATGGCGAGCGACACTGCCGGCTGCGACCTGGAGCCCGGGCATGCTGGAGAGATCGTCGGTGAGGGCTTCGGTGATTCCTGCGCCGACATAGTCGAGATTGGGGTCGCCGGAGCGATTGACCAGCGGGAGAACGGCGAGTGACGTGGCAGGCGGGGCTGACCGGGCGCGATACCAGAGCGCGCCGGCGATGAGCAGAGCGATGGCGGCGGCGACCGCGAGCCAGAGGCGCGTGCGCGGCTGATGCGGCTTGAGGGCGAGAACGACTTCGTCGAGCGAGGGGAAGCGGTCGGCGGGTTTCTGTTCGAGACAGCGAAGGATGACACGCGACCAGCGCGGGCCTACGGATTTTCCGAGGGCTTTGGCGAGGCGGGCTTCGAGTTGAGCGCGGCCGGAGGTGACGTCTTTGTGTTTGGGGCGCGCCGCGGTGAGCATCTCGCAGAGGATGACGCCGAGGGCGTATTGATCGGCGAGGGCGGTGACGTCGGCGGTATGCACCTGCTCGGGCGCCATGAATTCGGGAGTGCCCTGGCCGCCGGCTTCGTGAAGGCCGCCTTCGCGATGGAGCACGTTTGTGGCGAGGCCGAAATCAGTGATGACGGCGCGGAGCTGGCCGGGCGCGCCGCTGACGAGCATGATGTTGCCGCATTTGAGGTCGCGGTGGATGACACCGTTGGCGTGCAGAGCATTGAGTCCGCTGACGAGTTGCTGGAGGAGATCGAAAGCTTGTGCGGGGTCAACCGGGCCGACGTGCTGGATTTGTTCGCTGAGCGTGAAGCCGTCGAGGAACTCCATGCTGAGGAACCAGACTTTGGTTTCGGAGTTCGATGTATCGCAGTAGAGCTCGTGGATGCGGCAGACGTTTGGGTGAGAGATGGCGCGGGCCTGCTTGACTTCGCGGCGGAAGCGATCAATGACTGAGGGGCTTTGCGCGAGCTCGGGGCGGATGGTCTTGATGGCGACTCGCTCGCGGAGCTCGGTGTCCCATGCCTCGTAGACCTCGCCCATGCCGCCGCCTGCGATGAAGCGATGAATCTGAAACCTGCCGGCGACGGTTGATCCGGCCTCAAAGGTTAAGGGTGGTTCTTGTGACGAGGTGTCTGAGGGCGATAGAAAGGGGAATTCGAGGAAGTCTCCGGCGCGCTCGTCGGCGAGGAGAAGCATTCTTACGAGCTCGCGGACCTGGGGCGAATCCGGGCAGGCGGAATCCAGATACGCGCTGCGTTCTTCGCGCGGGCGGGCGAGAGCTGCCTCGAAGAGGTCTTCGACGAATTTCTGGGAGTCGGCCATTGTTTCCATCCAGCCCTCTGGCAGATGCGAAACGAACGTTTGACCTTAACAATCAGTGCTGCAGGTAATGCGGACAATGATTACACAAGCGCCATGCGATTTCCACCTGTAAAGGTTTTGGTTTCATGAGTTCACAAAAAGATTGAGCAGGAAGCTCGAAGGTTTGCGTGCTTCCTGCTCATCACCAGATGACGAAATTGTTTGTGAAGGCTGTGAGCTTGTTACGGAAGGCGCAGCAGCGCGATTTCCACGTTAGAAGCCTTCTTTGTGACCGACGCGAGTTCCGACCTCTTCGCCTGCTTCTCAGCCTTCGACTCCGCGGTTTCCAGATAAGTGTTGTCTTCGGCGTTGAACCAGACCTGGCGAAGAAAGTATTGGTCGCCATATCTGTCGAATACGATCTTGCTGGTCCTGGTTGCCTTGTTGCTTTGTCCGTCGTGGGTCATCAGCAGAGCGCCGTCTGTGCTGTTGCGGATTTCGACGATGTCGGACAGTGGGCGGCTGATGGTGTACTTGCCGGGAGCGAGATGCTTGGAGCCAAGCTCAAAGCCAAACGGCACGTTGACCGTCATGGTGTGAGGCTCGCCCTGTGCGTGCGCGGGCAGTGAAACGCAACCAGCAACGAGGCTCGCGACGACGAAGATTGTGCGGAAGATCGAAAGGTTTTTCATGGTGGTTCTCCTTTTTCTGGGGGCGGGCTTATCTGCCCTCACCTCCAAATGCGCAGCGCGTGCGCAAAAGGGGCCACCTTTGAAGAATTATTTTTATTCGCCGGGTTGGGCGCGCGGGCTGCCCGGCTTCAACTCTTCGTAGAGCCAGATTCGGGCGAGAGCCCAGTCGCGCTTAACGGAGCGTGGAGCGATGCCGATGATGGCACCAATCTGCTCCATGGAGAGGCCGCCGAAATATCGGAGCTCGACGACCTTGGCCTGGCGGGGATTTTTCTTCTCGAGTCTTTGGAGCGCTTCATCGAGCATCGAGACTTCATCGAGACGCTCGGGAGAGATGGCGAACTGATCCTGCAGCTCGACGCGTTCCATCTTTCCGCCGCGCTGATCGGTGTTGCGGGAGCGCGCGTAGTCGACGAGGACTCGGCGCATGACGTGGGCGGCGAAGCCGACGAAGTGGGCGCGATCGTTCCAGTCGACGTCCTGCTGGACTAGGCGGAGATAGGCTTCATTGATCAGGGCGGTCGGTTGCAGGGTGTGGTCGGGGCGCTCGCGGCGCATGCAGGCGTTCGCAATGCGATGCAGCTCTGCGTAGACGAGCGGGAGGAGTTGCTCGGCCGCTGCAGCGTCGCCAGCATGCATGGCTTTGAGGAGCCGGGTAGTTTGACCTCGATCGTCGTCCATGAGAAGACCTGGGGGTGGGCCGCGTGAGGAACGGAGCCATTCTAGTCCTACGGACGGAGCGATGTGATGGGGAATCATGCTAGAAAGGCTGGGTTGGACGTATGGGCCGGGTTGATGAGATCAGCGGGAACGGAGAGCGAATATGAGGAGAGCACCGATTGTTTTTCTTCTGCTGTTGCTGTTCATGCCGGTGAGGTGGGCGGGAGCGCAGCAGGCGGATCAACAGGCCGGTTTGCTAAGCCCAACGCAGCTTCAGGCGGTGTTTCCTGCGACGGTCTATTTCAGTGGACAGATGACGACGGTGCAGCTGCGCAACACGGGTGGAGTGCGCTGGCGCGAAGGGAAACAGACGCTGTTCGGAATGGTGGATGCGGGGGGCTACTCCAGCGGGATGCGGGAGCGGTACCAGTTCTACATTTTGACTGACGTGCCGGTGGAGATTGGTGGGAAGCGTCTGCCGGCGGGCGCGTATGGCGCGGGATTTCTCGGCGACCGGGGGTTTGAGGTGATGGATCTCGGGGGCACGGAGCTGTTCCATGCGGCTGTTCAGCACGACGCTGGAATGCAGCGGCCGCGGCCTTTGCAGGTGATGGCGACGGCGGGCGGGCACTATCGCCTGTATCTCGGGCGCGACTATGTGGAGTTGTCCGGCCAATAGCGCTGGGGTATGGATTTCGATCTCGTCGGTACGTTTCTGAAGGGGCAAGGCAGGCTGGGGAGCGGCCCGTCCGGCGAATGCCTCTGTGCGCTCGCAGCGCGGGTGGTTGAGGATTGCTAGATTCTGTAGCGGTATCAAAAAACAAACTAGTGGTTTTTATACGGATTCACATGCGAGCCGGCATGGCGGATTCCGTATTTATTATTTTCAAGAAAGAAATCCTGTTAACACGGAACCCCAGCTTGTAAGGGGGGTGAAACTGCCCGTGATTTGCAGGGTTTTTCACTTCAATGCGGCTTTCTGAAACGGTTTTGTCGTGGAGCGTTCGACGGTGGAAGGGGAGCGCTGCGCTGGGGCAGAGCTGACGGGGTGGCCGGCCCGCCGGCCGGAAGTGATCATTGCGAATTGCAAGATTCTTTGTTGACAAGTACGAAATTGGCTGACTATAGTTCCGGTCGCCTAAGAAATCCGGGGTTCGCAAAGCTCGAAAAACGGAAAAGGTCAGGGCCCTGTTTCATCCCCCTATCGATTTTTGAAGGGAAACTTCAGGAGGCATACCCATGATCAGTGCAGCGCGCATTCATGGTGGATTGAGAACGAAGTGGAATCTGGGACGACTCAGCCGGGCGGGTGGATGGCTCGTGTTCGGAGTGGTGTTGTTCCTTGTTTCGGGACGTTTGAGCTATGCGCAGACCACGGCACAGTTGACGGGAACAGTCGCCGACGCGTCCGGCGCTGTGATCCCAGGGGCGGACGTTACGCTCACCGATCAGGCGACCGGTCTGTCGCGCAGCCTGAAGACGAACAGCGCCGGTCTGTTCGCGTTTCCCGCGCTCACACCTGGCGTGTACAAGGTGAGGGCGACTGCGAATGGATTCCAGTCCAAAGAGGTCACGGGCATCGTTCTCCACGCAGGAGACGTGGGCGCCGTGCCAACGATGACGTTGGCGGTCGGCGCGCAGGACACTACTGTCTCCGTCGAAGCTGCGAGCGAGATGATCGCCACTGACACTGGCGCCCGCTCTGACTACCTCGACTCCAAACAGATCGAGAACCTTGCGCTACAGGGACGCGATGTTACCGAGCTGCTGAAGGTGCTTCCGGGCGCAACAACCATGTCGGGCGGCCTTACGCAGACTTCTCCCTCGTACAGCGACCTGAATGTCACGGTGCAGCAGAGTGCCGTGGGCTCCGGCATCAACATCAATGGCGCCGTCAACCGCGGTGGCACCGCACTGCTTTCCGACGGAGCCAATGTCATCGATCCCGGCGACATGGCCTCGTCGCTCACCATCATCAACCCTGAGATGACTGCCGAGGTCACTGTGCAGGCCTCAGCTTTTGGCGCCGACACCGCGTTCGGCCCGGTCGTGGTTTCGACCATCAGCAAATCCGGCGGCGACAAGGACCACGGCGAAGCCTACTTTGACGCTCGCAATAGTGTGCTCAACGCCAACGACTGGCAGGATAACCACCAAGGCGTCCCGCAGGGACCGCAGCACTACTACTACCCCGGAGGCAACTTCGGCGGGCCAGTTCCCTTCACCCACAAGCATTTCTTCTTCTGGGGCGGGTATGAGCGGCTCCTCCAGAACCAGGGCAATGCGAACAAACTCACGTCCTACATCCCGACACCGGAGATGATGGCGGGCGACTTCTCGACGGACAATCCTGACAACCTGGCGCTCTGCCCGAACGGCTTCTTCCCCACGCCAACCTCCAGCTATCCGCAGGGTCCCTGGTGCAGCGATCTCGGTGGCACCATCTATCCTGACGGCAGCCATGCCGTTGCGTCCAGCGCGCTGGCAGCCTACGGGAGCGGCGGCGGAGACGTAGGCCAGAAGATTCCGTCCCAGTTCGTCGACCCGGGTGCTGCTGCGCTTGCGAAGATCTGGCCCAAGGCGAACGCCAACCCGGCCACCAGCCCGGGCGGCGTCAACTACTATCAGCCGATCGTCAACATTAATAATGGCTGGCTGTATCGAGTTCGTCTCGACTACCAGCTCGGCGAAAACACGAAGATCTATGGCACGTACTCGCAGGCGTATAACTCTGACCTTGCTTCGGGCAACGGCGCCCATCTTTACTGGACTCCAGGCAACGCCATCCCGTATCCGGGCGGCGGCGAAACGCAGTCCTTCGACGGCAAGACCATCGCCGGACACTTCGTCCACAGCTTCAGCGCCTCAGCGACTAACGACCTGATGGCCGCATGGGCTTACGGCAGCTTCCCGTTCGTTCAACCGAATCCGGCAGCCGCGTCTCGCGCCAATCTGGGATACACGTATGGGAAGATCTACCAGACCTCGTCCATCGCGATTCCCGCCTATAGCAGCGCTGGAAACGAGACTTTCCCTGACTTCTCGCAGGCATCAATCTTCGAGAACCCTCCGGGCAAGTACGCGGTCAAGAAGCAGGCTCCGCAGTTCGCTGACACCTTCACCAAGGTGTGGGGCAAACACACCGTCAAGTTCGGAGCCTTCGCGCAGAACACCGACAACTACCAGAGCACCTTCTCTACGTATCAGGATGGCAATCTCTCGTTCGGTGGCCAGAATCCGGACGTGATCACCGGCAACCTGATCGGCTCGCCACACAACCCCACCGCCAACTTCGTGATGGGCATCGCCTCCAATTACAGCGAAAACAATGCTTCACCGATCGCTGATACGGCCTATCAATCCAATGCACTGTTCGTGCAGGACCACTGGAGGACGACAAGCCGGCTGACACTCGATCTCGGTCTCCGTTTCGAGCACGACACGCACTGGTACGACCGTGGAGGCATCGGTATGGCTGTTTTCTATCCTGACCGCGTGCTCTCCGACTACAATTCCGGCAAATACGCGCCGGGCTTCTACTGGCATGCTATCGATGAGGGCGTTCCTCTAAGTGGACAGCCAAACCGACCGGTTTATGTTAATCCGCGTTTCGGAGTGGCGTATGATCTGCAGGGCAACGGCAACACTGTTCTCCGCGGCGGCATTGGCTATTACCGCTGGGTGACACAGACCAACGACGTAGCGGCGGCCCTGGTTACTGCCCAGCACGTGCTCGGTTATAACCTGCCAGGCGGCAAGGACGTGATGCTATCGGAGATCAGCAAGCTCGCGCCGCCGAACGCCTCGGCTCCGCCGGTTGGTATTCCTTGCTCTCACAACCAGCCGGCAACCTGCTCCGGCTCCCAGACCGGTCTTGATCCCAGCGATTATAGCCAGCCCATCTCGATGTCCTACAACCTGACGATTGACCGCCGGTTGAAGTGGAACTCGCTTCTGGAGATCGGTTACGTCGGCAGCCAGACTCACCAGCTCTCCGATAACAGCGAAGGCATTGAAGGCAGCAACTTCTCTGCTCTCGCTGACCAGAACAAGACTCCCATCGGCGCGCTGTTCAACCCGGACCCGTACACCGGCATCACCGCCACGAATCCGGAGAACGTCACCAAGAATCCGACTCCTGGTACGTGCACCATCGATTCCGTTACCAAAGTCGCAACTGGGTGCTATATCGCGACCAACAACCAGCTCGGTGACTATCACCCGTACGGTTATGCCTACGGAACCAATAACGTGTACATGAATCAGGGGCTGGACTACACCAACTACAACGCGTTGCAGGTCTCCTGGTCGAAGAACACGGGACACCTTGGCTACAACATCAACGGAACCTGGTCGAAGACCCTGGCGACCAGTCTTCAGGAGAATCCGTATAACGTTCGCCTGAACTACGGACCGGCGTCTGTGGACCGGCCCTTCGTTTTCAACGCCAGCTACTTCTACTCCACCGGAAAGATCCACGCCTTCAATGAGTTCATCAACGGGACTCTGGGCGGCTGGACCATCTCTGGTATCTCGACCTGGCAGGCGGGCGGCTATATTCCGTCCTTCCTCGGCAACGGAGTTCCGAACTTCGGGCTCGGGCTCACCTACGTCAATCAGCCCGTGGACGCCAACGGAAACTCCCTCACAGCCGCAGAAGGCGTCGGTACCGGGATCGGCTCCGCCACTTACTTTGGTACCGATGCTCCATTGCCCATCATGCCTGTCCTCACCTGCAATCCAACGCAAAACCTGAAGACCTACCAGCGCGTCAACGGCAACTGCTTCAACGCGCCGGCGATCGGTCAGCAGGGCGGACAGAACTACCCGTACATGAGCATGGCCGCGTACTTCAACAACGACCTTGCGCTGTATAGGTCGTTCGCAATCCACGAGAATAACCAGATCCAGTTCCGGATCAGCGCGTTCAACTGGATTAACCATCCGCTGCCGCAGTACAGCACGCTTACGCCGCTCACGCTGTTGTACAAGGTCGACTACGCATCGAAGGCAATCACGAAGAACTATGACACCACCAAGTTCGGCGTGATGGACACCAAGTCTCAGGCTCCGTACCAGCGGATTATCGAATTGAATGTGAAGTATTTCTTCTAGCAGCCTCCTCCAACGGAAGGTGAGGGTAATCGCTCACCTTCCGTATTTTCTTTCGCATGCATGATGGTTCAGCAGGGGTTCGAGAATAGAAGTGTGCCTGATGCGATAGGATTTCAGATCGAGGGCGGTATGCCATCGAACCGGGACTCTATCCTGTGTCTCCGAGCATGGCTTGCGTGTGTGTGTCTTGCGCTGATCTTTGCTGCAGATTTTTTGGGGCAGACTGGCGAGCCGGACTCGGGCAAGCAGCAAAGCTTGCAGACACGATTTGATCAAGCGCAGGCGTTTCAACGAGCCGGCAGGCTGACTGAGGCCGCGGATCAATACAGGGCGTTTCTTGGTGACGCACTCGGCGAACTGGCGGTTGGGTACGCGATGGTGCCTGATTACGCGCGTGCCGCGCCGATGTTTGACGAGGCCCGTGCGCTCGAGCCGAACTCTCCCACATTACTTCTGGACTACGCGCGCGCGGCGTTGAAGTCCGGCGATTTTGTTCACGCGAGGACGCTGGCGTCGGAGTTCGTGGAGAAGTATCCAGAGAATCGTGCGCGGCTTGCAGAGGCGCACCAGCTGCTTGGGCGCGCCCTGCTGAAGCTGAATCTGGATCAGCAGGCGCGGAAGGAGTTGGAGACGGCGGTGGCGCTCGATCCAACCTTCGCGAACGGCTATGACCTGGCGGTCGCGTGTCTTGATCTCGATGACGAAAAATGTGCGGTGCAGATTTTCGACGAGATGGAGCGGTCGTTCGGGGATACGGCGGAGATTCATCTGGCGTTCGGGCGCGCGTATGGCGATTCGGACTTTCAGCCGAGAGCGGTTGCGGAATTCCGACGAGCGATCGAGGAGAACCCGCGTCTGCCGGGAGCGCATTATTTGCTGGCTGCGGTGTTGCTTGCAACGGGAAATGAAAACGATCCTCTGGGTAGCGCAGAGGCGGAACTAAATAAAGAGTTAGTTAATTCTCCTCGGGATCCTGTGACTTATGCGGCACTGGGAAAGATTGCTGTAACTCGGGGAAATTACGCTGAGGCGGAGGGATATCTGAAGAAGTCAATCTCGCTTGATCCGCAAAGTCCCGACGCTTATCTGTATCTGGGGCAAATGTACTTTGACACGAATCGCCTGGATGAGGCGGAGGGTGCGCTACGGAAAAGCATTGCTCTAACGACAGATATTTCGCGGAATCGATACCAGGTGCAGAAGGCCCATTATGTGCTGGGAAGAATTCTGATGAAGAAGGGAGAGCGGGACGCGGCGCATGCGGAGATGCTGATTGAGCGAGACCTGGCCGACAGAACTCTGGCGCAGGACAAGAGCAAGCTCTCGGGACTGATGGATACAGCGGGAGCAGAGGACACATCTGCGGCTGCATCAGCGGTTGTGACCGCGGGAAGAGAAGATCAGGCCGCGCTGCGGAGGGTCGAAGCAATGCGGGAGAAGGTGAAACCTGCGGTGGCTGATAGTTACAACAATTTAGGTGCTATCGCCGCGACGAACAATGATTATTCCTCCGCGTCGACTTACTTTGAGCGCGCATCGGAGTGGGACCCATCGCTTGAGGGGCTCGACTATAACTGGGGACGAGCGGCGTTTGCAGGGGGCCAGTATGCTACTGCGATTGCGCCGCTGTCGCGTTATGTCAAATCGCACCCGGATGATGTTGGCGGAAGGAGTGTGCTGGGTCTAAGTCAATTTTTGTCCGGCAAGTATCCCGACTGTGTTGAGACGCTGAAGCCAGTAATGCAGCGGACAGATCTTGCGGTGCAGGTGGAATATGCGTATGCGGAGTCGCTTGTGGAGAGTGGAGAGATTGGTGCGGGCACAGAAAGGCTGCTCGCGATCGAGCGAGCCCACTCCGATGTTGTGGATGTTCATCGCGCGTTAGGAGAGGCATTTGATCGGCAAGGAGATTCCAGGCGCGCGGTTGAGGAGCTTGCGGCTGCGATTAAGCTAAGTCCGCAGGATGGCGAGGCGCACTATGATCTCGGCAGAATAGAGCTGGCTGGGGGCAATTCGGCGCAGGCGATTCCGGAGCTTGAGGCCGCGGTGCGGCTGTCGCCGAATAATAAAGAGTTTCATCACGCGCTGGCGGAAGCTTATACCGCGGCTCATCGGACGGCTGATGCAGAGAAACAACTGCAGATGTATGCCGCACTCAGCGGAAGCGCGGCGGCGACGGCTAAACGGCCGTGACTGCTGAACAGATTACTGCTTCTTGGAGGGGCGAATGCGCTCGGGTGGAACGATCCCCTGACCTTCGAGTACGGAGTAGAAGCTGTCGGCGGATAAATTGTTGAGCTTGTCGATCTTTCCGGAAGGCCAGAGAGTTCTCCGACGGTCGCTATGATACTGCCGACCTCGTTGGGTGTCGGTTGTGTGCCTCTGGCGGCAGCGAAGGTAGACTGTGTGAGAGCTTCCCTGGCCGCGTTACATTCGGGCTTCAGGAGTTCGCTCTACGCTGAATGTTCTTCGTGACGGATGAAACAGACACTCACGACCGATGCGATCAAGATTGATTTGGAGACGTGGGAGCGGCGGCCGCTCTTCGAATTCTTCAATAACTTCAGCGAACCCTATCATGGCGTTTGCTTACGCATCGATTGCACGGAGACATTCCGGTACGCCAAAGATCACGGGCGGTCTGTGTTCCTCTCGCTTATGCATCGATCGTTGGTGGCAGCTCAGCAGGTTGAGAACTTCAAAACGCGGGTAGTCGATGGTTCAGTTTGGATCTACGACGTGATTCATGGTGGGAGTGCGGTGGGACGGCCCAATGGAACGATCGGATTCGCTCATCATCCCTATTACCAGGATCTGATCGAATTTGTGAGTGAGTCTTCTGCGGCGATAGATCGAGTTAAGAGCAGACGTGATCTCGAGCGTTATCCGGAGCAGAACCTGATCCGTTATTCGGTTCTGCCATGGTTCGACTTTACGTCGATCTCGCATGCGACGGACGTCGTCCGGCGCGACTCGGCGCCGAAGATTACTTTCGGGAAGATCACGGAAGCTGGTGGCCGCTGCACGATGCCTGTTTCGATTCACGTACACCACGGACTAGTGGATGGCTCTCATGTGGCTGAGTTTGTGGAGCATTTCGAGCGCTGTCTCGCGACGCCGATCTCGCCGGCGTGATGAAGAAGAGCGACTGATCAGAAGGTCAGTTTCAACGCCAGCTGAATGAGCCGTGGATTGTTGACAGTTGAATTCACCGAGCCGAATCCCACCTGATTGATGTCGGCGATCGGCGAGCCGTACTGGGGGTGATTGAAGAGGTTGAAGAACTCGGCGCGGAAGTTCAACCCGGCCTCCCGAGGCAAAGCAAATTGTTTGATCAACGAAAAGTCAGTGTTAACAAAATCGGGTCCGGAAACGGGGACGCGTGCGGCATTGCCTAGCTCGCCTGCAGGCGCGGCGGGAAAGCAAGCAGCATTGATATAGCGGTACTGGCTGTGATTTGAGGGATTCGTATTGCAGCCGGCGACCTGGTTGGGCCGGTTGTAGTTGAAATCGTCACCGCCGGTGTTGAAGGTGGTGCCCGACTGGTTATTGCTGTCGATCAGCGGAACGGGGAAACCGGAGGAGATTCTTTCAATCAACGTGACCTGCCAGTTGCCGAGAATTGCGTTGGTCGCAGAGTTCCAGTTGCTTCCGAACGCTCTGTCCTTGCCGATGGGAAGGTCATAGATGATGCTGCCGGTGAAGCTGTGGTCCAGGTTGATCTGCGACAGTGACCAATCGAGATTTTGCCAGTTGGGTAGTGGGAAATACGGCGCGCTCAGTTCCGAACCCAGGCCGTCGGATAGACCGTTGTCGTAGGTGCGCGAGTAGGTGTAAGCGACGAGCGCGTAAAGACCGTGCTTGGGCGTCTTGGTCTCAGCTTTCACCTGCAGTGAGTTGTAGTGGGTTTTGCCCGGATCGCCATAGAGCAGGATCGCGTTGAAGTTCGGAGGGTTGTAGGGATAGATGTAAGGCGCGCCGCCGGGCAGGCAGCCGAGCGTATAGCCGGGAATGGTTCCACAACCAGAGGGGCTGCTGGTGTTTAGATCATTGCCAATTACCAGGATGTGGCCGCCAACGGCACCGGCATAGCCAGCGGTGAGCAAAATATCGCCGGGCAGCTGGCGTTCGACGTCGGCGTTGTATTGGTGAACCCTGCCTGGCTGGAAGTTGGTGGGCTCGTAGACGAACGTGCCGACGAATGTGCTCGCGTTCTGCGGCGTGGGCAGCGGGGTAAAGCCGCTGGTGAGGTTGAAACTCAACTCGGGTGTCTGACCGAGAGTGACGGCGCAGTATGAGGTCGCAAAGGCGCAACCCGCCGAGAAGGTAGTGGGGAATTGATCAGACTCGCCGAGGTTAGGCGGGTTTTGCCAGAGGCCCTGCGCGCCCTGGTTCCAAGTCGAATCGTGATAAATGCCGAAGCCCGCGCGGAGAACTGTTTTGTCGCTACCCAAAACTTTCCAGGCCAAGCCTACGCGGGGCTCGTACGCGCCCCAGTACATATTGATGCCGGCCGATCTGCTGACTCCGTTCTGGCCGGCGATAAGAAGCTGTCCGGTCGAGGGTATGTAATCTGACATCCGGTTATGGATCTCGGTGATGGGAGTCGTCATGTCATAGGCAAGGCCGAGGTTGAGTGTGAGGGACGGGAGGATGCGCCAGTCATCCTCGACGAAGGGCCTTATGATCTTCCAGCGGCGCCCGGTGACTGCGCCGTCGTATGTCTGGTCATGGATGGCCCCTCCCGTAATCCCCATCAGGAAGTCGGCCTCGGGATTGCCGGCGGCCGAACCGACGCCGGTGAAGTTTCCGAACGTACCGACGAGCCAGAAGCCGGCTCCGAAAGCTGCTGTGCCGACATTCATCTGATTGGCACGGAGATCGATGCCGGCATGTATGTCGTGCTTACCGCGGATCAGGTCGAGATCATCCTTGAAGGAGAAGATGTTCGTTCCGCCCTGAAATGGGGAGTAGCCGCGATCGCCGAGAGCCCAATAGCCGCCGGTGAATTCTGTTGAAACCAAACCCTGGCTGTACGAGCCGCCGGACACTGGAGATCCGCCGGAGGAGCAGCCGAGATCGGCGTTCGCAATTCCAAGTTTGGTCGACTCGCAGGTGAAGTTACCGAGCGAGGCGATGTAATCGAAGATGCGGTCGTACCCGAAGGACGCCTGGTTGAGTGTGGTGGGCGAGAATACGTGGCTCCAGCCGAGGCCGATGTTTCGTGCGTGGTTGATAAGGTTTTCATTGCTGCCGAAGGGATTGGATTCGGCAAGAGTGGGTGCGCCACCGGGCACGAAAGAGAACGCCTGGTCATAACTGAAGCGGGCAAAGAGGTTGTCTGAGGTGGTGAGTGTCTCGTCGAGCCGAACATCGAATTTGGTTTCGTTCAGGCTGCGGACCGGCTCGTTCACGTAGTTGTATCCCGCGGTGGCATTGTTGGCGTTCGGTGCAGGATAGATATTGATCATCGCCTGGCCAACGCTGTTGATCAGGTTCGATGGGATCTTGTTGCAGTTGGCTCCCGTGGGCTGGCTACCGTCGGCGTTCGCGGGCAGGGGATTGCCGGTGCTGGCGTTGCATTGGAAGTACGGATTGGCTGCGCCGACCATATTGGGGTTCGCAATTACGGGAACAAAGCTAGCGCCGATTCCAGATAGCTGATTGCCGAACGGATCGGCGGAGAAGTCGCCGCCGCGCATGGCGAGTGAAGGGACCAGACCGGTGAAGGTGATTCCCTCGCGCTGATACTTTTGTTCGGCGTCCACGAAGAAGAACGTCTTGTTGTGCTGGATCGGACCTCCGATGGAGCCGCCAAACTGATTCAAATTGAACTTCGGGGTTGTCGTGTCAAAGTCGCCTTTTGCGTCGAGGTCGGTGTTGCGGACGAACTCGAAGAGCGATCCATGGAAGTTGTTCGATCCCGATTTTGTGCTGACCAGAACAGTAGGTCCAGCGCGTGTTCCAAACTCGGCGGAGTAGGTGTAGGTGAGGACTTTGAATTCCTGGATGTCGTCGATCGAGGAAAACACGCCGATGCCGCCTGCGGTCAGCTCGTTGTTGTCCACACCGTCGAGCAACCAGTCGGTGCTGTTGGGACGCGACCCACCCACAGATAGCGAATACGATCCGCGAGCAGCTACCTCGCTGTCGCTACCTGAAGTGAAAAAGCTGTTGGGATTGGTTTCGGCCGTGGCGCCCGCCGTGAGCGTGGCGAGCTGAACGAAATCGCGGCCATTCAGCGGAAGCTGTGCCACCTCCTGAGCAGTGACCACCTGTCCCAGAGAAGCGTTGGCTGTCTCGATGGTGACGGCAGCACCTGAGACCTCCACTGTGGTCGCGACCGTTGCCGGACTGAGCTTGAAATCGAGCTCACGAGCCTCGTCAACCTGAAGCTGCAGACCCTTCGTTTCCGTACTCTGGAAGCCGCTTGCATCGACACGTACGTCATACCGGTCGACCGGAAGCAACGGAGCTTCGTAATGTCCGGCGCCATCGGTTTTCACAGTACGAACCAGCCCGGTACTCTGTGCCGTCACCGTGACGGAAGCGCCTGGAACAGCGGCTCCAGCCTTGTCAACAATGTTCCCGGAGAAGCTTCCTCGAGCCTGCCCATAGGAGGCGTGGCTGAACGCAACCAGAAGAAGGAAAGCGGCTACCGAAGAGCACGTCTTTATAGCTCGTGATTCAACGTGTGTCCTGTAGTTCCGAAGACAACAGAGCCCCATCAAGCTGAATCGCATAGCTAACCCCCAGATCAACCAAGGTGCGAAGGTGCGGGTTGGCCCAAGTGCTGTCCGAAGGGATGTGCAGGCTGAATTGTATTCACTGTAGGAGGGGAACAATTTGGTGTCAACGGAGGTTTGGCTCACGGTACGAGCGTCGATAGCTGTGAAGCAAACCTGGAGCACGATGTGCTCACCGAGATTGATTGCTCTCCCGAAGTCTCTTGCACACAAGCTGGTCTGGGGACGAGACTCAGCGTTCAGGGAAGGAAGTGAAAAGGAACAAAGCGGGTATTTTCGGCGATTCTCAGTGATTGTTCTCGTTGCATTTGATCAGAATCGCCCTCACGGATATATAAAGAATCCGACGAAGTTCGGGCCGCTGGACGACACTCTCCAATCCCATGTCCAAAAAAATTGATTTGCGCGGCGATCAGATCATGAAGATTTTGCTCCGGGCCGGCGAGGTTACGGTCAAAGAGCTGTCTGACGAAGTTTCGACGTCGGCTCCGAGCATCCGTCGCGACCTAGCACGCCTTGAGAAACGCGGGTTGATCCTGCGGACGCACGGTGGAGCGGCGCTCGTGGAGCCGTTGCTCTATGAGCCGTTCCGCCACGACACTTCGTTCCAGTCGCGTGAGCGGCGCGCGGCGGAGGCGAAGCGTCGCATCGGTCTTGCCGCGGCAGAATTGGTCGGCGAAAAGGACATCATCGGGCTGACCGCCGGCACTACAACGACCCAAGTGGGGCGCTCGCTGCGACACCGCAAGGGAATTACTGTCATCACCAATGCGTTGAACATTGGTATGGAACTCTGTAACCAGCCCTCGATCAAAACGCTGCTGACCGGCGGAACGCTTGCATGGGCCTGGACGTTTGCGCTAGCCGGAAAGCAAGCAGTGGAATTTCTCAGCGACTTCTACATGGACAAGGCGTTCATTGCCGTCACGGGCTTCGATCTTCAGCGCGGGCTAACTACCCTTGAATGGGACGAGGCTGCAGTCTCGGTCGCGATGCTGCGCAATGCGAAGAAGGTGATCGTCGTAGCAGACTCGTCGAAGCTGGGGCATGTGAGCCCGGCAGTCATGTGTCCAGTCTCGGAAGTGAACGTGTTGATCACAGATGCGGGGATCGATCCCGACTTGCGTCAGGAACTGGAAGCCAGAGGCATCGAAGTCATCCTCGCGTGAGAGCTTGGCCGAGCGGCGCTAACGATCCGGGCGGCGGATATTCGTGCGTGATTTGGTCGTCGTGGCGCGATCCAAGAGCTTTGAAAAAACTTTCTAGATAATCGTTTTTCCTCTTGTAAAAAACTCAAAATAGGTCTAAATTTCCTCCAATCGGGCAAATTTTTGAGCAGTTCGGGCTAGTTTGATCAAAACCGAGCTTCGGAGAACCGAAGCAAGCTCACTTCGTTGCAGGTTCTGCTGAGCGAAATCAGCAGGCGACAAGCTGCAAATGTTTGCGTGATTCGCGCCTAGCTGTCCCCGTGCGGTGGACACTCGACCACTGCCGGCCATAGGGCCCCACGTCCAAAGTCAACCTCCCTCAATACTGGAGCGCTGCTCAATCCTGAGCAGGCGCCCGAGGGCGTTGCACTAACGACTCTGAGGAGATCACCGTGACGCCGAAAATCCTTAACTCCCTTCTTCGAATCTGCGCGCTGTGTGGCGTTCTGCTGTTGGGGGCGACACAGCCTAGCCTGGCTCAGCAGTCAGCTGGAGCCATAACCGGCACCGTACTCGATCCGACGGGCGCCGCGGTTCCTAACGCAAAGGTGACAGCCCGGGATGTTGACCGCGGGACCACGTGGAGCACCAAGACGAGCGGCGCCGGCGTCTACGACATCCCCCAGGTGGCTGTGGGCAACATTGAGGTCAGGGTTGAGGCGTCCGGGTTCTCCACCCAGATTCGCCACGCTTTCAGTCTCGCGGTGAACCAGGTGGCGACTCTCGATTTTCACCTGGCCGTGGGAGCGGCGAGTGCAACCGTTGAGGTGACGACCGCGCCTCCGCTCCTGCAGTCGGATTCGACGGAAATCTCTACATTGCTTGATGCGAACGCCGTAGCGAACCTTCCCCTTGCGTCGCGGGACGTGAACCAGTTGACGCTGCTCGCTCCGGGCGTGATCAGTCCGAACATCTTCGCATTCCAGTCGGCGCAGACTACGTTCGGGACCGGACGTCCCTACGTGAATGGTGCACGTGAGCAGGACAACAACTTCACGCTGGACGGAATGGACGTGAACCAGGCGGATAACAATGACGTTGCCTACGTGCCGAATCCTGATGCTATTCAGAACTTCAACATCATCACGAGCAATGCGCCTGCGGACTACGGGAATTACATCGGCGGCGTCATCGTAGAGACGACCAAGTCGGGCACGAACCAGTTCCACGGCAACGTGTATGAATACTTCCGCAACACGATTCTGGACGCGAACTCATGGCAGAACAAGGCGAACGCGTTCCTCACAGGAGTCGGCACTGTGAGTACGCTGCCACGGCCGGTACTTCAGTGGAATGAATTCGGTGGGACACTCGGCGGTCCTATCTTCAAAGACAAACTTTTCTTCTTTATGGATTTTCAGGGGATGATCAACAACACACCGAAGACTGCGCAGACCAACAATGTCATTCCGTCTTCGGAAAGCGGGTTTCTCACCGGCGACTTCAGCGCTCTTTGTACGAGCCAGGGAGACAGCTTCGTGAGTGGCCTATGCACAAATTCGGCGCTGCAACTCTATCAACCTGCCGCGGGCGTCACTCCGGGCAATCGTCAGCCGTACCTGAACAATCAGGTGCCGGTCTCGAGCAAAGTTGCGACCGCAATCATCGCATCACCGTACTTCAAACAGCAGGAGGAGCAACAGACCTATTACCAGAGTGGCTACATCCACAGCTGGCAGGGCGATCTCAAGATCGATTGGCAGCTCTCGCCGAAAGATCATGTTGTCGGCCGCTATTCGCAGATGTACACGATCAATCAGACGAGCTACGGATCGGATGTGCTGACGCCGAACCTCACCCGTGAGTATCCGTTGAAGAATGGCGTGCTGATCTGGGACCGGTCGATTACACCTACGCTTGTGAATGAAGCGCGCCTCGGCGGACAGATGTTTCCGGCGAATGACCAGATCTATACCAACGCGTCGGGAGGGAATCTTCCACAGCAATTCAATATTCCCTCAGTTCCTGGAAGCATTCTGCCGCTGATGAACTTCGGCTTTCAGGCGATCGGAAGCTCAAATGGAGTCGAGATCTTCCACGACCACACAATCTTATTGAGTGACAACATCACCTGGACTCGCGGCAGACACGAGATCCATGCTGGATTCCAGTGGTACAAGTACATGATGAACGACGTGTACCCCGGCAACGGCGGCGCGTCGGGTCAGTTCGCCTTCTCCGGCCAATACACAGGCAACATCGGCGATCCGAACAAGCCAGGCACCTCGTCCGGAAACGCGTTTGCCGATTTCGTGCTCGGTCTTCCGAGCGGCGTGCAGCAGGGTATCCCGCTGAACTTCCACCTGCGCAACAGCCTGTTCGCGGGCTTTGCCACCGACACCTATAAGGTGACGCCCAGTGTGACGATCATCGCCGGGCTGCGCTATGAGGTGACCACGGCGCGCGGAGACAAGAACTCAAACAACAATGTGAACTTCGATCTCGTGACGGGCACGCCGGAGATCGGAACGAACTACGACACCTACAAAGGGCCGGACACTTTCCAGCCGCGCTTCGGCATCTCGTGGCGGCCGGGCTGGGACAAGAGCTCGGTCTTCCGTGGCGCGTATGACATTTCGTCGTACATGGAAGGAAACGGCGTCAACAACATGGCCGTGGTGAACCCACCCAATGTGGTTGACACGAACATCAACAACGTTATCTCAACAGCGTTGCCGCAAACGACGCTGGACCAAGGTTACTCAACGTTCTCCTCCGCGTGCACCGCTGCACAGTTAATGGCTCTGGCAGCAAACTGCGTTGCGGGTGCGGTGACGCACGCGACGAACCCGCATCTTCAACCCGCTGTCGATCAACAATGGAACGCAACGTTTGAACACCAGTTTGGCGGCAACACGACGGTGACCATCGGATACGTGGGGAATAAGACGGATCATCTAGCCGACATCTATTGGTACAACCAGAAGGTGCTCACACAGACACACCAGGTTATTCCGGGCCCTTATATGACGAAGCTGGTTGCTGCTGGTGTGGGGCAGGCACGCTACAACAATTCCGACGGTATATCTCGCTACAACGCACTGCAGACGATGCTGTCTGAGCGAGAGTTCCATGGCCTGGACTATCAGTTCTCGTACACGTGGTCGAAGTGCATGACCAATAATCTCGGCTATTTCGGCTCATACGGTGATGAAGAAGGCATCGGCGAATCGCAGACGCAGGCTACGCAGAACTTCTTCCAGAATGAATACGACCCGAAGGGCGATTGGGGACGCTGCACAACCGACGTAGCTTCCTACTTCGCCGGCTATGCCGTGTACAACCTGCCGTTCGGTCATGGGAAAGCACTTGGCAACAACGTTAACGGACTGGTGAATCAGGTCATCGGCGGCTGGCAGGTGGCGGGAGACGTCACTTTCCATACGGGATTCGGCATCACGCCCTTCGCCGGCTCCTACATGGGAGATCAAAAGACGGACGGCCTGGCAGCGTCACAACTCACGGCCCCTTCCTACGTCCCGCGTCCCGATTGCGTCTCGGGTGTCTCAACAAGCGTGCCGATGCAAACTGTGCAGATCGGCAGCAGCATCGGCAAGGTAAACCTCAATCCAGCGGCCGTGACTGAAGTGCAGGATTATCAGTTCGGCAACTGCCAGACCGGTGCTCTGCGAGGTCCGGGGCTGAAGACCTCTGACCTCAGCTTGACCAAGCATTTTCCGATCACCGAAAGGGTCAACCTGCAGCTCACGGGGCAATTTATCAATTTCACCAACACGCCGATCTTCAGCGTGCCGGCAAGTTGGTGGGGACAGTACAGCTCCTGCGGCGCGTGCAATGGCGTTCGCACCACCGGCCCTAATGTCAGCTACTCGAATTCGGTCGGTCTGTTCGGTCTAGTCGATGGATCGAATCCTGGCCGACAGGTTGAACTCTCGGCCAAAATCAGCTTCTAGCCGACTGCATTAAGAAGAGAAGATGCCCGCCATTTCGGCGGGCATTTCTCTTAGGAGGAGATGAAAATTTTCGCGCTGAGGGCGGAATTCGGACGAGTAATAGATTCTGGTTGACAACAATCGATTGATATAGATACGGTGGTTTCCGAATTCGGTCGCATACGCGACGGCTGGTGGTAATCATCGCGATCGCTCGATGGCTGATTCAACGCTCGAGCGCTTCCATTTTGTCGAGAAGCAGGACGTCTCGACCCTTAAACCCCCACGAGGACATGCATGAAATCCCTCTTGATCCTGTTGTTGCGTCGTGTGACTCCGATCATCGTCTTCGCTCTCGCATTAGGCTCTTTCCTGACCGCAAGAGCGCAATTTCTCGATCAAGGTGCACTCACCGGCGTGGTGCAGGACGCTTCAGGTGCAGCTGTAGCTGGGGCTGAAGTCACACTGATGAATCCCGACACGTCGTTCACGCAAACAACTAAAGCAAACGAGAGCGGCGTGTATGTGTTTTCGCCGATCAAGATCGGAACCTACACCGTGACGGTGAAGGCGCAGGGCTTTGAGCAGATTACGCAGAAGGATATTGCTGTAAATATCGGTCAACGGGCGAACTTGAATATTACTTTGAAGCCCGGTGCTGTGAGCGAGACGGTGACCGTCACGTCCGCTCCGCCATTGCTTCAGTCTCAGGATAGTTCCACGGGGCAGACCTTCACGACGCGGGAGATCAACGACACGCCGCTGAACAGCCGTAACGCCATCTACCTTGCCCAGCTAAGCGCGGGCACGACCCCGGCCAATGGATCGCGCGCCAAAGGCACGGGAGACTTCAGCGCAAATGGCATGCGCCCCGAAGAGAATAACTTCGTACTCGATGGGGTGGACAACAACGCGGTCACTCCGGACTTCCTTGGTGGCGCCAGCTACGTGATCAATCCGCCGCCTGATGCGCTGCAGCAGTTCCAGGTCTCCACCTCGAACTACAGTGCCGAGTTCGGTCACTCTGCGGGCGCGCTGGTGCAGGCCAGTGTGAAAAGCGGCACCAACAAAGTGCACGGCGATCTTTGGGAATATCTCCGGAACGATTACCTCGACACGCATGACTGGCAGCCATCGTCGTTTGGGCAGAAAACGCCGGAATATCGTCAGAATCTCTTTGGCGGGACGGTAGGTTTTCCTATCATCAAAGACAAGCTGTTCTTCTTTGGCGACGCGCAGGACAACCGCATCATCATTCAGGTTCCGCAGTCACCGCTCACGGTGCCGACGCAGCTTGAGCGCACCGGCGACTTCAGCGAATTATTGGTTCCTGCAAACCTGAACGCGGCCAAAG
Organism: Acidobacteriaceae bacterium; assembly: GCA_035944135.1. Taxonomy (NCBI): domain Bacteria; kingdom Pseudomonadati; phylum Acidobacteriota; class Terriglobia; order Terriglobales; family Acidobacteriaceae; species Acidobacteriaceae bacterium. Next base: position 198,238 of record DASZBM010000001.1, on the reverse strand, counting down.
GTATTCAGCTCTATGAGCCGCAGAACAATATCACGCCGCTGACCTGCGCCGCACGCGCGACTGCGGCGAACCCCACCGGCAACAATGTGCTTTGCATGAACCAGATCAGCTCGGCGGCGCAGAAGGTGCTGGACGCCTACCCGCTGCCGAACTCGACTCAGTTCGGTCTGGACAATCAGAACTATAACTACTCGCTGAAGCAGCCCCTGTATGTGTGGCAGTGGGACGCGCGCGCCGATTACAACCCGACGTCAAAGGACCAGGCATTCTTCCGGTTCAGCTTCCTGAACTCGCGCGGCGCCAACGAAGCACCGCTTGGTCCATTGCTGGACGGCGGCGGTGGCAATGGGTCCAGCAACGTCAGCGGAACGCAGATCAATTACGGCAATAATTTCCTGGTGAGTGAAACTCACACATTCTCGCCAACGATCGTGAATGAGATTCGCTACGCCTTCAACTACAGCCACTTCGGCATCCTCAATCCGGGTTTCAACAACCCGAATGCGGCATCTAGCCTCGGGCTGGGCGGCGTTCCCGAAGGACCGAGCGCTCCGCTGAACGGCGGCCTTCCGACGACGACGATCTCGGGTGGCGGCGGCATCGCGAGTTTCGGCTCGCACGCGTATCGTCCCGAGCTAGAGTATGCGGACGAGTACCAGTTGCTCGATAACGTTTCCTGGACGCTGGGAAATCACTCGCTTCGTCTCGGGTTCTCGTATCAGGCAATCCGCTCCTTTGTTCTGGAGCCTCCCTCGTCGCACCCGGCGTACACCTATAACGGCAGCATCACGTCGAAGCCAGGCACGGCCAATACTGGAAGTGGTGTCGCGGACTTCCTGACCGACAACATGTCCGGCGGCTCCATCAGCCCCTACGGCACGTTCAACGACGCGGGCGTCCTTCCGGCCGGGTATGTGCAGGATGACTGGCGAGCGACCCGCAAGCTCACGCTGAATCTAGGTGTGCGCTACGAATACTTCCAGCCGTACAAGGAGATGATTGGCAAACAGGGAAACTTCTATGCCAATAGCACAGGTGTCGGTACTGGTTCGGGAGTTTATCTGCTTCCAGCGCAAGACCAGAACGCTTATCCCTTGAACCCACTGTTTGTGTCAACCCTCGCAAAGGACAATATCGCGCTGCAGTACACGAACAACGTGCGGCTCACCAATGTCAGCAGTGCCAACTTTGCGCCGCGTGTTGGCTTTGCCTTCACGCCGGACTCGACAACTGTGGTGCGTGGCGGCTATGGGCTGTTCTACCAGGGGCAGCAGCAGGCCGGTGCGGCTGAAAACCTGGCGACGAATTACCCGTTCCTGTTCAGCGACAGCTTCCCGGTCCCCAGCGGAACAAACTGCACTGTGGGCAACCCCTGCGCGAACAATGGCTACACTCTCGAGCAAGGCTTCTCCAGCCTGATTGCTCAAGGCCTTACAAGTGCGTTTTCGACGCCCGGCCTTGTCGGCACCAGCTTGAATATCAAGACTACCTACGCGATGGATTACAACCTGGCAGTGGAGCAGGCGTTTTCCAACAACGTTGTCTTCACACTGAGCTACGTCGGCACCGTAGCGCGCCATCTGCCGACCGGACTCAATTCCAATGCAACGATGAGGCTGCTCGTATCCGGCAGCAACCAGCAGTATCTTCCATTCCCGGACTTTGGCGGATCGAGCAACCTGCTTTATGTCGGCGAATCCTCCTACAACGCGTTGCAAGCAAAACTGCAAAAGCGTTTGTCCCATGGCCTGGACTTCAGCGCCAACTACACCTGGTCTCATGCGCTGACGGATTCATCCAACCCGCTCGATGGCATCGGATACCGGGACGCAAACATCATTCCGATCCGCGAGGACATGACGAACGACGTCTCAGACACACGCCATCGCTTCACGTTCAACGGCTTCTATAGTTTGCCGTTCGGACGTGGTCAAGCGTTCCTCAGCCACAGCAACGCCGTTGCCGATGCGTTATTGGGCGGATGGTCGACGAATGTCACCTTCCAGGCGCAGACAGGCAATCCGTTTTCTGTGAGCACTTCGAATCAGACCAATGTTGTGGGTGGCACCACGTATGCCTTCGCGGTCAGTGATCCGTTCGGTGCAGGCGGCTCTCCCAACCCCACGAACCCGTCCATTACATGCGCAACTGCTACGCATACGCACGCGCACTGGTATAACCCTTGTGCTTTCTCTAATCCGCTTCCGGCATCGCAGTTGAACAACTACCAGGCTGCGACGAACACGGCCAGTCCGTCGTCGAACGCGCCGACCACCGACGCTGTTGCGAAGCTCTTCCTCGGCGGCCGCGCTGATCAGATCTATGGCCCGGGCTTCCGCAAGCTGGACATGTCCCTGTTCAAGCACTTCCACACGTTCGAGTCGCAGTACTTTGAACTGCGCGCGGACGTCTTCAATCTCATGAACACGCCGATTCTCGGACAACCCAGCACGGCGAGCAACAACACGGCGGGCGGCCAGATTACGACCGCGCGCCAATTGCAACTCGACACGCCGAACGGGCGCTTCTTCCAACTATCCGCGAAGTACGTCTTCTAGAGCCAACTATCTCGCAGCGGTCGGTGCCTGCAAAAGCACAGCTATGCCAAACGGCGGTAGATCGACGCTGCCGGAGCGGCTGCCTGTGAGCACGTTTTCCATAGCCTCTGGAAGCTTCACGCTCGTGGCAGAGGTTGAGTAGTTGCCCAGGATGAACACATCCTTACCAGCACCCGCGCGGTGAAAGACCTCGACCGCGGCAGGAACAGGGAAGAGGTCAAGGCGTGCGCCGCTGCTGTTCAGCATCCAATCGACAGCTCGCTTCGTCGCGGAGTCGTCCATCCAGGCGCCGACATAGGCAATAGAGCCCTGGCCGACGTTGCGCGTCACTGCTGCCGGTTCGCCATCCAGCCAGGAGTTCGGCGCCTTCCAGCGCATCAGCACCTTCGTATCCGGGCTCATAACCTTGAGCTGCTCGGCGAATAGCTTCGCAGAGGAAGATCCCCACGTGCCGTCCACCGCAACAGGCTCGTTGAGTGTCATGTACTGCTCCACACGAGCGCCAAGAAGATCCACCAGAGGACCAGGCTGACGCTGCGGCCAGCGCGAATTATTGTCATCCTTCATGCCGGAGCGCTGAGCGAGTACAAGGTGTCCGCCGCCCTTCACATACCGCGTCAGGTTCTCGGCTTCTGACTGCTGGAGCACCATCAACCCGGGCGCGATGACCAGCTTGTAGTGGCTCAGATCGCGGTCCGGCGGAACGATGTCCACGCTGTAGCCGAGCTGCCGCAGAGGCGTGTAGTAGCTCATCAGTTCTGCGATCGGATCATATTCCGGTGTCATCTTCTGCCAGTTCATCTCCCAGCGGCTGGGATACGAATGCAGAAGCGCAACCTCGGCGTGCGCATGGGTGCCAGCGAGCGCCGGAGCTGCCTTCTCAAACTCCGCTCCGACCTGCGCGTACTCGCTATAGATTGGATCCGGCGCGCCATCGACATCAACAAGAGCGCCGTGATTCGCCTCGCCGCCGTTCAGGGCGTCGCGCCACTGCCAGTAACTTACGAGGTCGGCGCCGTGCCCAACATATTCCCAGATGGCGGCGCGCATCTCGCCCTTGCGCAGCATGGCGCTCGCATTGCCTCCGCCTCGCGGACCGGCGGTGGTTTCCATCACCCAGTAGTCGCCGCTACCCTTCAGGCCCCTCATCAGGTCATGGACAGCGCCATTCTGCATCGGGAAATATGCCCCCTGCACCTGCGGGTTGTCCCAGGCAACAATGTCGAGATCCCGCGCGATCTCGTAATGATCGAAGAGGTCATACCAGCCCATCAAATTCGTGGTGATCTTCTGCTGCGGATCGGCATACTTCCTGATCGCATCGATCTGAATGCGCTCAAACGAATGCAGCGAGTCCGTAATAAAGCGCTTCGAGTCGAGCCACAGCCCAGGGTTGTTGTCGACCGCACCATTGACGAGCGGAACTTCATCGAAGCTCGAGTAAGTCTGATTGTCGTAGGCAGTAGTCCACGCGGCGTTCAGCTTTGCGATTGAGCCGTACTTGCGCTCCAGCCAATGATGAAACTGCGCCTGCGTGTCCGCGTCGAACGATTGCTTCGAGAACTCGTTATCGATCTGCCAGCCGATGACGTATGGATTGTGGCCGAATCGCTCCGCCAGCCGTTCGTCGATCTCGCGGACGAAACCGCGATACCGCTCACTATTCCAGTTGCCGTGATTACGCGTCGCACCCGTGAACAGCTTCCCGTTCTCGTCTGTGACCATAATGTCCGGGTATTTTTTCTCCATCCACACGGGCGGTCCGGCGGAAGGCGTGCCAAGTACGGTATAGATGCCATGCTGTCCGGCAAGATTGATGGCACGCTCCAGCCAGTCGAGGTCGTATTTTCCTTCGCTCGGCTCCATTGCGGTCCAGGCAAACTCGCCCACGCGCACCATATGCAGATGGGCTTTCTGCATCAGCTCGATATCAGCAGGCCAGCGAGACTCCGGCCACTGCTCCGGATACCAGGCGGCGCCAAGCAAGAGGGCGGGAGGCTTTGTTGCGGCAGGCTGAGTCTCGGCCGAAGCGGATCGCATCGGCGAGAGAAATGCGGCAGCAAAGAGCAGGAATGAGAGATATAGCCGGAAACGGTAGCTCAAGAAGTTTGGCCCTCGCTAATAAATTACAACCGATTGGCCGGTATCAGGGCCAACCCTTGTTTCGCACTCCGCAATTACGAATTGGAACCCAATAGTGAAGCGCGTTTTCGGCTACAGCCTGTGGCACCTGGTCGTACCGATTGACTTCATGGGGCGTCAAAACTGGACAGATCGATACTTCCGTTCCATGATCGTGAGTAACGTGGAGCCAACCTCACCGGTGGACGTAGCCGAGACGCTGCAACACGAAGCTGGGCTGGTCATTGCGGCTCCTGAAACACAACTCATCCAAGAGCTCTACTCGAGCTGCGGAGGCGCGCAGCTCGGCTGGACGCTCGATCAGTTTGCCGCGATGATCGGAGCGGCGGCCACCCGGCGTCCGGAGGGCACCAGCACGGCGACTTACCTTCGCGGGCTGCACATTCGAGATCTTGCGCTTGCGCAGGCCTGCGCGCGTGGTTATGAACCAGCCTGGGCGCAGTTCATCGGAGCGTATCGCGGCCCGCTCAAACAGGCAGCGATTGCCATTTCAAAATCATCGTCGATAGGAGAAGAACTCGCCGACTCTCTGTACGCAGAACTCTTCGGCTTGAAGGATCGCGAGGGACAACGCCGCTCACCCCTGGCCTCCTACAGTGGCCGCGGATCGCTGATGGGCTGGCTCCGTGCGACCCTGGCACAGCACTATGTCGACCGTTTCCGACGCACGCATCGCGAAGCTTCTCTCGAGGAGACTGACTTTCCAGCGCCGGCGGAAACCTCGCCTCCGGCCGAAGACGCGACGCGTTTGCGCCTGGAATCGGCCATTCACGCAACTCTGCGCTCGCTCGAATCGGAAGAGCGCTTTCTCTTGGCCTCATACTTTCTCGACGGCCGAACGCTTCTGGAGATTGGGCGTCTGCTTCGTGTTCATGAGGCGACCGTCAGCCGCAAACTCAAGCGGCTCACCGAGTCCATTCGCAAACAGCTGCTTCGCGAGCTTCAACACCGCGGCTTGAAGAAGGCGGCGGCGGAGGAAGCGCTGGGTGTCGACCCGGGAGACTTGAGTCTCAACCTGCGAAAAATTCTGCAAACTGCCACCGGACCTCCGTTCTCAGAGAAGGGCGCGCACAAACGGCAAAACGAATGACGACAAGGCCACAATCCGAATCGCACCTAGACGCAGACCAGCTTGCTGCGTTCGCAGAAGGCGCGTTGCCGGCAGCGGAGCGCGCGCTCTGCCTGCAGCATCTCGCCGAGTGCGCGCATTGCCGCGAGGTTGCTTTTCTGGCCGGCATGGCGCTGCCGGAAAACGAGCCTGTGTCCGCGCCGGCGCATATGTTCTCGTTGCCATGGTGGCCGGTGCTGTCGCTGGGAGGCGCCACGCTCGCGGCTCTTGTAATCGCTGTGTTGTTCCTCCACCACACCCGCCAGAGCAAACCATCGACACAGATTCAGATGGCGTCTCGATCGTCTGTCATTCCGCCAGCGCCGCTCGCAGCCACAGCGCCGACCGACCGACCGGCCCCGGCCCAGCCGAATCCGCACGTGCCGCGAAAGCCATCGCCGGCACAACAAATGCCTCCAAAGCCGGAGGCAGCCCTGAAGGAACCGCAGACCATGGACGAGGCGATGGCAGCGAGAGCAACGACAGCAGCACCGGTCGTGACCGCCTCTCCGCAAGCGACCGCGGATAACAGGGCGCTCCATGGAGCTTCCTACCTAGCCTTAGCCCCGCCGGCTGCGGCGCCTCAACAAAGCCAGTCCGCGCAGGTCATGTCCGGCGGAGTAGCGAAGGCCGCGGCGCCTAGCGCGACGCTCCATGCCTACAGCCAGGCCTATATGCGTTCTGCGGGTGCGCCACCCGGCATTATGGGCACCATCACGGATTCCGCTGGAGCGACGATCCCGCATGCGAAAGTCACGTTGGACCAGACTCCGGGAACAATGCATCGCGAGACATTCACAGACTCTGCGGGCCGCTTCACCATCAGCTCTCTGGAGCCCGGCAAATATCGCCTGGAAATTTCTTCGCCCGGGTTCAAGTCACAGGTCCGTGAAGTTGAGGTCGGCACGACTCAGTTTGCAAAGGCCGACCCGAAACTTGCGGTTGGCGCGGTCTCGGAGACGGTTGAGGTGCAGGCAGCGGCTCCTGCGATGGACACAGAATCCGCATCGGTATCCAGATCGGTGCAGTCCATTCTGCCGGACAAACAACCACTGCAAACCAGTGTGACTAACGGCATACGCACGGTCGCCCTCGATACAGCCGGCAAGCTCTTTGTCTCCAAAAAACCCGGCAAGCCATGGAAGGCAGTACACGGTCCATGGAAGAAGTCGGCAGTCACTAGTCTCAACCTCACGGCAGAGCAAAGCTTCAAGGTGACGTCTGCGCAGGGCTCGTGGCTCAGCAGCGACGGGGAGCACTGGCGCTCGACGAACTAGACGCAACCCAAAAACTTCCTGCAAGCTTCCGGTTTCAGTGCGTTCCATGCATTGAGAGCAGAACCACCGCGCTGCCCAACTGCAGCGCCAGGAGACCCGACCTGAAGTCGCGGTCGTCGAGTACTAGTTTTCGGTAGGTTTGGTGATGTGGTCGACCACAAGATTGGGCACGTCCTCATGCACCGCTTCGAGCTTGAGGCCAAGCTGCTCTTGTACCGCTGTGAAGATCGAGGGCCAGCCTTCGGGATCGTTGGCGGACCACTCGCGCCCGAACTGAAGCGTGTAATTGTACGTACCGGTGAGACCGGTCTTGTCGACCACGGGGGCTTCCACCATCGAACTCAGCGCGCCGGTAACGGCGCGCATTGGCGCATTCGATCCGACGAACTCGAGGCCATGCCGAGAACCATGGGCCTGGACGTTGGCCGGTGGCGGCGCGCCCGGGACCTCGCCTTCAGGCGGCCGGGGCACTGCCTCCATCTTGACTCCGCCCTTAGCCACGACGAGGTTGTAGATGGAGCTGTTGCGAGTTTCAAGGTGTGTCTTCAGCCCCAGGCGCTCGGCGAGCAGCACGCGAATTGCGTTTCGCTTCTCCAGTCGAACCTCGTTATCGGTGAGTTTGGCGAGCCTCGCATCAGCGGCCTCGTCGGAGCGGGCGTTGATGTTGTAGAAGGTGTTCGCTACCCAGTCTGGAGCACCCACAACCGGGGCATCGAAGCCGTAAGCAATCTGGAGGAGAGCCTTCATCGGAAGGTTCGTAGCTTCGAAACGGCTGGAGTGCGGCGGGCTCGAGACCGATACGTGGAAATTGGCGTCCGGCGGTGGTGCAAGGCGAATGACGGCGACGTCGAAGGTGAGCGTGGGCTTGTAATTGGGTTCTTCGACGATGGGGGTCTGAGAGCGCGCGCGAAGGCAAGGCACGAAGACGAGAAGAACCGTGAGCACACCGAAATATCTCTGAACGATGCGGAGCATGGGCGTAGGACTCCTTGTGGGGATAATACGGCAGCCATATAGCTACAATGTCGGCGTGAAGCTCTCTGCGCTCCTAGTTGCGGCTTGCGTGCTAGCGCAAACGCCCGCGCCGCCGCGGCTCACCTTCGACGTTATCGCAATCCATCCCTCGAACCCGACTGCGACCTTCGGCCGCATCAAGCCGATTCCCGGCAATTACGGCTATACGGCGGAGAACATTCCGGTCCGCCTGATGATCGCGCTGATGTACAAGGTCCCTGGCCGACAGATCGAAGGTGGACCGAGTTGGTTGGATACGGATCGCTTCGACGTCGAGGCTCGCGCAGATGCTCCGCACTCGATTGACGACCTCCACACTATGTACCAGAATCTTCTGGTCGATCGCTTTGGTCTGCGTTTTCACCACGAAGTCCGCGAAGGGAATATCTATGCCCTCACTATCGACCCCTCCGGCCTCAAGCTTAAGCCGAACATATCCCCGGACGATGACAAGATTCCCGTCAATGGTGGACCGGCACGCACGACCGGGGTCCGTGTACCAATGATCTATTTAACCTGGTTGCTGTCACAGATTCTCCAGAACGACGGTCGTCCCGTTGTGGATGAGACCGGCCTCACCGGCAACTACGATTTCATCCTCAGCTACCGTCCGATCCTTCCGCCCGACGCACCGGCCGATTCACTTCCGCCCGAAGAACGCGACCTTCCGACGCTCTTCGACGCGCTGCGTACCCAGCTCGGCCTGCATCTTACCGCGACGCGCGGCGCTGTCGACCACCTGGTGATCGACCAGGTCGAAAAGCCGACCGCTAACTAACCGGGATTTTTGCCAAGTCTTTGAGCTGCCGCACCATCGCGAAACAAAAGCGCCCCATCACGATGCATGACTTGCCGGGCTGAAGCGGTCCGCGAATGACGCTCCGCATCTGACCCGCCAGTCGCCGCAGTCAAAAGATTCAAGGCTGAAACTTCTCGTCTCATGTGCGGTCAAAGTCGCACAAGAAATCGTCATGAAATCTGATCAAGAACAAAATGGACGATTGGGACAACGTGAGGGAGGAAGTGTGAATAGGCTACGGGCAACGCTGAAGGAATGCGCCGACCCGACATCCGGCGCGAAGACGCTGAAGTGGTTTGGACTGTTCGTTACGGTGGCCTTTGTATCGTTGGACGTTTGTGCGCAAACGGCTAGTAAGCCGTTCGCGTTCGACGTGTCTTCCATTCACAGGAATGTGGACAACATCGGCACCTGCAGTCCGAGCCAGATTGAGCCTACGGAAGACGGATTTCACATGACGAACTGCCCCCTGCTCATGGCGGTGGGTGCGGCTTATGTTCCAACCACGGGCAATCCGCTCGATTACCTAGTGCAACAACGCATTGTGGGGATGCCGAAAGAGCTATCACAGGAACGGTACGACATCGACGCTCGGGTCGCGGACCCAGATGCTGAGGCTTGGCGGGACCCGGTGAAGCGAGGCGAGATGCTTCACGCGATGATGCAGTCGCTACTGGCTGAGCGGTGCAAGTTGGTGGTTCATCGCGCGATGAGGGAGAGGCCGGTCTATGCGCTGGTCGTGGCGAAGAATGGCCCAAGGTTGAAGGCTGCTGAAAGGGGTGAGACGGTCTCTATTCGGGCGAAGCATTCAGACGCGGTGGGAGTTCCGGGCGGAAGCGGATTCTTTGTCCGCAGCGGGAAAAATGGGCACATCGATATCTATGGTGCAGCCATGGGCACCCTGGCGTTGCTGTTGTCCGGGCCCGCCGGCCGACCGGTCGTGGACAAGACGGGGCTGACCGGCATCTACGACATGCACCTGGACATGGGACAGCCAGGCCCACCTGCTGCGGATGGCTCAGCGGACGCAGGACCTTCGGTCTTTTCATCGCTGCGGGAGCAGCTTGGGTTGAAGCTGGAGGCGCAGAAGGACCAGGTTGAGTACCTGGTAATCGACCATATCGAACCACCTTCGCCAAACTAGTTACCACCTCGGTGTTCGCGGTCCCGCCGCTCCAAGCTGAAAATGTGCATCCTGGGTGACCTGCTTTGACGTATACCGTCTAAAGTAAAGTCTTCCGTTTGTACAACTCAGTGTCTTAGCGATCGGATTGATATGACATTGTCCTATGTTGCTTCTCAGACTTTGCCTCGCAAGATTGCGAGAGCATGCCTGACGTTCATGGTTTTTGTCACAGTTGCATTGATCGCGAGTTGGACAGGCAAGGCCCAGGCGCCGACTGCGAAGAATATCGATGACAGCTGGCAGGGAACGCTGCACCTGCAGCAAAGGGATCTTCGTATTGTGCTGAAGGTGTCCCATGGCGCGGACGGCGCGTTGGCCGGGACGATGTACTCCATTGACCAAGGTGGGCAGGGAATGAATGCGTCCTCAATCAGCTTTGCGGACGGGACGCTGAAGGTCGCGATTCAGATGCTGGACATGACGTATGAGGGGAAGCTGTCGGCTGACGGCAAGTCGATCACAGGCACGTTTACCCAAGGAAGCCAGCCCATGCAGTTGGTCCTGGAGCGCTCTACTCCGGAGACGGCATGGACGATCCCGGAAGCCCCTAAGCCAATTCCGCCGATGCCCGCGGATGCAAAGCCGGTCTTTGAAGTTCTGACCATAAAGCCAAGCCCTCCGGACGAGCAAGGCAAGCTCTTCGGGGTCCGTGGAGGAGGCTTTGTAACCATCAATACGACTCTGATGGATCTGATCAAATTTGCTTATGGCGTGCAGGATAAGCAGGTTACGAATCTGCCGGACTGGGCGTCGAGCCAGAAATACGATCTCAACGGTAAACCGGACGTTCCTGGAACGCCGAATCCGGATCAACTCCGCAACATGGTGAGGCAGTCACTTGCTGATCGCTTTCAGTTGAAGCTCCACGAGGACAAGAAGGATATGTCGGCATATATGCTCTCTATCGCGGAGGGTGGCGAGAAGATGGAGAAAGCTCCCCCAGATGCGGGTGCGCTGCCGGGGCTGTTCTTCCGCGGCCTGGGCGTGCTCACAGTGCGGAATGCGACGATGCAGGACTTTTGTGAGCTGATGCAATCCGCGGTACTGGATCGTCCCGTAGTCGACGAGACTGAATTGCAGGGGCGCTACAACTTTCTGCTGAAATGGACGCCGGATGAGTCGCAGTTTGGCGGCATGGGGATTAAGGTCCCGCCGCCGAGTGATGCAGCCGATGCACCACCGCCCCTGTACACCGCAATCAGTGAGCAGATCGGATTGAAGCTCTCAGCAGGCAAGGGGCCGGTGCGGGTGCTGGTGATTGATCATGTCGATCATCCGTCAGCAAATTAGTGGACCTGAACAGAGTTGAGCCGAGGTGAGGAGAATGGGCGGCGCCGGATGGATGATGCGAAGTCTATTTGCCTTCGTGGTCTTAGCGACGAGTTGTAAGTGGGTGGCTGCGGCGCAATCGGAATCAGCAGCGAGCCACGCCAATTCCGCGGCACCCGACTATGACGTTTCCACAGTGAAGTCCGGCAAAGGCCCCGTGAATGTGCTGGTTGTCGACAACATCGAACCGCCCATCGAGAATTGAACTGTGCTCTGCACCAAAGCGTATTAGATCGAATGAACGGAGGCGTGGGCTTGTTTTCAAGGCATCGGCGCATTGGGGTGCATATTGCTTGCGTCTGTCTTGTGCTTGCAGCGCAAACGTTGTGGGCTGCGGAATATCACGGACGGGTGCGTTATGGCGGCGTGCCGGTTCCCGGAGCGACGGTGACCCTGACGCAGGGAGCCGACGAGTTGTCCACCGTTACGGACTCGCAGGGTGTGTACGAATTTCCGAAGATTGCCGAGGGGAGTTGGAAGATCAGCATTGAGCTGCGTGGGTTCGCGCCCATGCGCGGCTCGGTGACAATTGGGCCCACGAATGACCAGGGCGAGTGGACGCTCCAGATGCTGGGCCTGAAGGACTTGCTGTCGATGGCGCAAACGCAGCCGGCCACATCCAGTCCATTGAAGGTCCACGACAAGGAACAGCAGAAGCAGAGCGCAAAGAACGAGAAGCCGGAAGAGCCCACGCCGCAGGCGGCTCAGCCGAATGATGATGAGGAACGCGCGGCGGCCGGGATGTTGATCAATGGCAGTGAGAGCAATGCGGCCACATCGCAGTACTCGTTGTCCCCGGCGATCGGCAATCATCGCCCGGGAACGAAGGCGTTATACAACGGGAGTCTTGGGGCGTTTGCTGAGAACTCGATCTTTGACGCGAAGCCGTATTCGCTCACCGGACTTGTGCTGCCAAAGGATAGCTACAACCGCATTACGATGGTGGCAACCTTCGGCGGGCCGATACGCATTCCGCCGCTTTTCTATCACGGCCCTAATTTTTTCATTGCTTATCAATGGACACGCAATGGCAGCGCGAGCACCGGCACGGGCCTGGTGCCAACTGCAGCAGAGCGCAACGGCGATTTGAGTGGTCTAACAAATGCGCAAGGTCAACCGCTCACGATCTACGATCCGGGAACCGGCCAGCCGATTCCCGGCAACAACCTGGCCAACGCAACGGTGCCCATTTCGCCGCAGGCAAAGGCGCTGCTCGGGAATCTCAACGGGGGTCCGGCGCTGTATCCGCTGCCCAATCTCGAGGGAAGCACCCGGTACAACTACGAGACGTCTTTATTGAGCGACACGCATCAGGATGCTCTGCAGTCGCGCTTGGATAAGACGGTCAGTCATCGGGATTCGCTGTATGGCGGCTTCGGCTTTCAGAGTGTTCGCTCGAATAGTCAAAACCTGTTTGGCTTCGTTGACAGAACAGACACGCTTGGCCTGGACACCAACATCAATTGGCAGCATCGTTTTGAGCGGCAGATCTTCACGACTCTGGGCTATCACTTCACGCGACTTCGCACTCAGCTGCTGCCGTATTTCGCGTACGTGACCGACATATCAGGCAATGCGGGAATTACGGGGAACGATCAGGACCCGAGTGAATGGGGACCGCCGTCTCTCACGTTCTCCAGCGGGATTGCCGTCCTGACGGATGGAAACAGCGAGTTCAACCGAAATCGCACGGATCAGGGTCTGCTGCGGATCTCAACGACGCGCGGGCGGCACAACATTCTTGCGGGCGGCGATCTGCGGAGGCAGGAATATAACCTGCTGCAGCAGCAGAACCCGCGCGGGAGCTTCACATTCACCGGCGCGGCGACATCTGCCGACGGAACAGCGTCGACGACGAGTGGGTCGGACCTGGCCGATTTTCTACTGGGTTTTCCGGACACTAGTGCGCTGGCGTACGGGAACGCAGACAAGTATTTAAGGCAGACAGTGTCTGACCTTTATGTGAATGACGACTGGCGGGTGCGGCCGGAGCTCACAATCGATGCAGGCCTGCGATGGGAGTATGGTGCGCCAATTACGGAGTTAAAGGGCCGACTGGTGAATCTGGATATAGCGCCCGGCTTCACGGCGGCTGCGCCGGTTTTGGCCAGTGCACCGAAGGGCCCGCTGACCGGTGAAAAGTATCCCAGTTCGCTGATTCACGGAGATCTGCACGGATTGGAGCCGCGCGTGGCGCTGTCATGGCGGCCGATTCCTGCTTCGACGCTCGTAGTCCGCGCAGGTTATGGCATTTATGACGATACGTCGATCTATGTTGCGGCGGCGGAGAGCATGTCACAGCAGGCACCACTGTCGAACAGTCTTAATGTGAAGCGAAGTGCGACGTGTCCGCTCACCCTGGCGGACGGATTTCTGAATTGCCCGGGAACGACCCCTGAGAACTTCGCGGTGGATCCGAACCTGAGGGTCGGTTACTCACAGATCTGGCAACTGTCTGCGCAGCGCGATCTACCGGGCGCCCTTGTGATGACGGCCACGTACCTGGGCACAAAAGGCACGCACGGAACGCAGGAGTTCTTGCCGAATACGTATCCGATCGGAGCCACCAATCCATGTCCGCAATGTCCGGTGGGCTTCATCTACCGGACTTCGGGAGGCAATCTGGAGCGAAACGCTGCAGAGCTGCAACTGCGGCGAAGGCTGAGGGCGGGATTGACGGCAACGCTCGACTATACCTTCTCGAAATCTGTAGATGATGACGCACAGGTGGGTGGGCAGGGCCACACGGTGGCGAACTCGGCGACGGCGATCTCGACAAGCAGCGCTTCGACAGGTCCCACAAGCACACCGATCGTGGCGCAAAACTGGTTGGATCCCCGCGCAGAGCGAAGTCTTTCAAGCTTCGATCAACGCCACCTTCTGGACGTTATTCTGCAGTACACGACGGGTATGGGAAAAGGCGGCGGCACATTGATGAGCGGCTGGCGGGGCCGAGCGTTCAAAGAATGGACCGTATTGGCACAGATAAATGCAGGCTCCGGTCTTCCGGAGACGCCGGTGTATTTCGAAACAGTTCCCGGCACCGGTTTTAGCAACACCATTCGCCCTGATCGCACGAGCGCACCGTTGTATACCGCCGCTGATGGATACTTCCTTAATAGCGCGGCATACGCTGCGCCAGTGAGCGGACAGTGGGGAAACGCGGGGCGGAATTCCATTCGCGGTCCCGCGACGTTCACGATGAATGCCGCGCTCGCACGCACTCTGCGAATCCGTGGGAACTATAGCCTCGATCTGCGGCTCGAGTCGGACAACGTGTTGAACCGCGCAACATTCACGGCCTGGAACACGATCACGAACAGTACGACCTTTGGTTTGCCGGCCTCTGTCAACGCCATGAGGACTGTCCAGCTTAACGGGAGGTTCCGGTTCTGATGAACTGCCGTCGACCTTTGCGGTTTGTTATGTGGAGCGGTCTGATGCTCGCCGCGCCGGCGCTATTCGCGCAGCAGATTGGGAGCAATTCGGCGCAGAGCGACAACAACGGGACGTACAAGCTGAGCGTTACATCTCAGCTCGTTGTCGAGACCGTAGTTGCGAAAGACAAGCAGGATCATTTCATCAATGGCTTGTCGGCAAAAGACTTCTCGATCACGGAGGACGGTGTGCCGCAGAAGATCCGGTTCTGCGAGCACGAGGTTTTACCGACCGACTCAGAAGCACTGCCTCCGATGCAGGATGAGGACGAAAACATCACCATCTACCATCGGCTGACGCGGACCTCTATCGCTCCGGAGGACACGCAGCGAGATACGGGCAAGAGCCGGTATCAGGGTCGCAGACTGATTGTTCTGTACTTCGACATGACGACGATGCCGCCGGAGGACCAACTGCGGGCAATCACCGCCGCAGAGACTTTCATCCGCAAGCAAATGACAGCGGCCGATCTGATTTCTATCATGCGGTATCAGGGTGGTTCTGTGGATGTGCTCCAGGACTTTTCTGCCGATCGCAATCGGCTGTTGAGCATCCTCCAGACAATGCTGGTCGGGGAAGGACAGGGTTCCCAAGACTCGATCGATGACGCCAGCAGCGCAGACACGGGTGCGGCGTTTGGTCAGGACGACAGCGAATTTAATGTCTTCAACAATGACCGGCAGCTCTCAGCTTTGCAGACTGCGGCGCAGATGCTCGCAGGCATGAATGAGAAGAAGTCGTTGATCTACTTTGCCAGTGGGTTGCGTTTGCATGGCATCGACAATCAGGCACAACTGCACGCGACCGTCGATGCAGCGATCCGTGCAGGCGTGACCTTCTGGGCCGTGGACGCGCGTGGTCTTGTGGCGAGTGCGCCGCTCGGCGACGCGACACAGGGTTCCCCGGGCGGCCAGGCGATGTATACAGGTGCGTCGGTGCAGGCAGTGAACAACAATTTTGCGCAATCGCAGGACACGCTATATTCGCTTGCGTCAGATACCGGAGGAAAGGCGCTCCTGGATAACAACGACCTGACGCGTGGAATCACGCAGGCTCAACGCGCAGTTACTGACTATTACGTAATCGGCTATTACACAACGAATACTGCGCAGAACGGGCACTTTAGGAAGATAAAGCTAATGCTCAATAGCGGTACGCCTGCTTCGCTGGATTACCGGCAGGGGTATTACGCGAATAAGGAATTTGCGCACTTCAACGAAACAGACAAGGAGAGGCAGCTTGAGGACGCCCTGATGTTAGGTGATCCCGTCACCGACCTCACTGTTTCGATGGAGATCAACTATTTTCAGCTGAATCGAGCAGAGTATTACGTGCCCCTCGTAGTAAAGATTCCCGGACGCGAACTCGCGCTCGCGAAGAAGATGGGATCCGAGCACACGCTGATCGACTTCGTCTGCGAGATCAAAGACGATTTCGGCGGTACGACGGTGAGCAACATCCGCGACAGTGTCAACATCAAGCTGAGTGACCAGACGGCCGCCCAGCTGGCGCACCAGCCAATTGAGTATGACGCTGGCGTAACGCTTCTGCCAGGACATTACACGATTAAATTCCTCGCGCGTGACGATGAAACCGGGCGTATAGGAACGTTCCAGACATCGTTCTACATCCCGAACCTTAATAAAGTGACCGCGCAGATCCCTATCAGCTCAGTTGTGTTGAGCAGCCAGCGCTTAAACATGGACGATGCGTTGTACAACACAGTCCGAGGGAAGCAGGCGGCCAAGAATGATGCGGCGAATCCACTCGTGCAGGACGGCCAAAAGCTTGTTCCCAGCGTCACGCGAGTATTCAAAGCGGATAAAGACCTCTATGTATTCCTGCAGGCATATGCAGCGCAAGCAGAAAAAACTGCTTCAGTGCCAGCGCAGACCGAGCCGCTCGTTGGCTACGTGAGTCTGTATTCGGAGGGACAGCTTGCCTTCTCATCCAAGCTGCTTGCTGCTACTCCACTATCGAATACTCGTTTGGGAGTGACCCCGTTTATGTTCACGCTGCCACTCGGGACGCTGAAAGCAGGGAACTATAGGTGCCAGGTTACGCTGCTGGATGCCGAACAGCACCGCGTTGCATTCTGGCAAGGTCCTCTGCGAGTTATTCCATGAAAATCGCTGCGACGCGACTTCCTTACTTCCGCCTCTTCCGAGATCAACGGCCCTCGCGGAGTGCATGCGTCGTGTTTGAGCGGCGAGTTCGTGTGAGCAGGAACAGCCCTGCGGCGGACACCAATCCAGCGGCTGCAAAGATAGGCAGGGCAGGAATGCCGTGCTTAGGCTCGGTGTGACCGTCTTCGATGTAGCCGCGCCTTGGGCGCGGAGCGGACGGCCGCATGGCCATCTGCAGGACCTCGGCAAGGTGCATGGCGCGACGTGAAGTTCCGTGCGAGATCTGCTGACGGCAACTGAACCCGTCGGCGACGATGACGGTATCCCGGTCCGCGGAGCGCACGTCAGGCAACAGCACGCGCTCGCCGATTTTCATAGAGATGTCATAGTGCTCGGTCTCATAGCCAAAGGAACCCGCGAGACCGCAGCACCCGGAATCCACCACTTGCGGCTGAAGTCCGGCTTCCCGAAGCAATCGTTCTTCAGGAGCCATGCTCCAGAGAGCCTTGTGGTGACAGTGACCGTGAACGATTGCTTTACGACCAACCAGTTGCTGGTTGCGTTGTGCAGGCCGGTAACCCACGCTCTCGAGAAAGTCGGAGAATAGAACGACCTGCTTGCGCAGTTTCTGCGCGGCCTCGTCATGCGGGAAAAGATTAGTCAGCTCGTCGTGAAAGACGGACGCACAGCTAGGCTCAAGGCAGACGATGGGTACACCGGAGGCGATCTCTCGAGAGAGAGCATCAAGTACCGTGCGCAGGTAGATCTTCGCATCGTCGAGCATCCCGAAGTCGTAAAGAGGGCGGCCACAACAGAGATTTTGTTTGTGCACGTGCACTCGAAATCCAGCGTCTTCAAGCACCTCGACGCCGGCGCTCGCGGTGTGGGGAAAGAGAAAGTTATTGAACGTATCTGCCCAGAGGATGACGTCGCCGCGGATGTTCATCGGGCTGCTGTCGTTTGAATCTCGATCGAAGAACCAATTTTTGAACGTGCGAGGAGGAAACGCGGGAAGCTTGCGATGCGGCGTTATTCCACCCAGCGTTCGCACGACGGACGCGAGCCCAGGTGTCTGTGTGGCCAGATTTGCAAGCGCCGGCGAAACCGACGCGAGCTGTGCCCATTTGTCGATGAAGCCCATCGTGTAGGCAGAAGGTGGACGCGTACGGCCCTCATAATAATGTGCGAGGAACTCGGCCTTGTATGTCGCCACATCGACGCTGACTGGACACTCCCCTTTACAGCCTTTGCATGCGAGACAAAGATCGAGCGCATCTTTAATATGCGGATCGCGCCAACCGTCGTCGATCACCTCGCCACGGAGCATCTCGAACAGCATGCGCGCCCGCCCGCGCGTCGAATGCTGCTCTTCGCGTGTTACCTGAAAACTCGGGCACATCGTTCCGGCGTCGATCTTGCGGCATTTGCCCACGCCGAAGCAGCGCTCCGTAGCCGCGGCCATGCTGCCGTGATCGTCCGGGAACTGAAAGATGGTAAGCACGGGATTCGGCTTGTAGTCGGGGCCAGTCCGCAGGTTCGAATCCAGGGGATAGGGATCGACCAGCTTGCCTGGGTTCATTTTTCCTGACGGATCCCAGATGGTCTTGAACTCACGGAAGGCATTCACAAGGCGGTCGCCGAACATGATCGGCAGGAGTTCCGCGCGCGATTGGCCATCACCATGTTCGCCCGAGAGCGAGCCGCCGTAGTCCGTAACGAGATGTGCGGCTTCGGTCACGAACCGGCGATACTTAGCGACACCCTCCGTCGACTTCAGGTCGAAGTCCATGCGGGCATGAATGCAGCCTTGGCCGAAGTGGCCATAAATCACGGAGTAGTACCCATAGTGTTTGCACAGGTCGACGAAATCACGAAGATAGTTGCCTAGCTTTGCCGGCGGCACAGCCGCGTCTTCCCACCCAGGCCACGTTTCAAGCCCTTTGCCAGGCACACGTGTCGCGCCGAGCCCCCGCTCGCGGACGTCCATCGCATCATACTGATCTTTCTTTTTGGTGAGCAGGTTGAGGCCGAGGTGATCGCGATCGTGAGACTCGACCCACTTTCTTGCCTTCTCACCCAAGGCAAGAACCTTGCTCTCACTATCGGCGCCAAACTCCACCAGCAGCCATGCGCCTCCATTGGGGAAGTGTTGCAAGCCGGGCAGTGGCTTGCCTTTGAATTCCTCATTTTCAATCACGTGGCGCTCGAAGCCTTCGATTGCAATCGGAGCCAGCTCGGCGATCTTGGAAGCATGGCCGCCTGCGGTAGCGACATCCGGGTAAGCGATAACGAGCAGAACGCGGTGTTGTGGGCTATGGATCAGTTTGGTCTTCGCGCGAAGAACGAGGACACACGTGCCTTCAGTTCCTACGAGAGCGCGTGCGATATGAAAGCCATTCTCTGGCAGAAGATAATCAAGGTTATAGCCCGAAACGCGGCGCGGGATTTTCGGAAATTTTCTCCGAACCTCATCCGCATACGTGTCGCGCAATGTGCGAAGCCTCTGATAGATCTCCGCGGTACGACCGCCTGCCTGCAGGGTCTTCTTGAAGTCACGATCGCTCGTGGCGCCTACCGTGAAACGCAGTCCATCGTATGTGAGAAGGTCGAGCTCCTCGATGTTCTCGGATGTCTTTCCACCCAATACCGAATGCGCGCCGCAAGAGTTATTCCCGATCATGCCGCCGATCGTGCAGTACTGATGCGTCGCAGGGTCAGGCGCAAACGTGAGGCCGTGTTTCTCGGCTGCATTACGCAGGTGATCGTTGATCAGTCCGGGCTCCACCCACGCGTAACGCTGCCTCGGATTGAGCTCGATCAGACGATTGAGGTACTTGGAGAAATCGATGACTACCGCAACATTGCATGTTTGACCAGCGAGGCTCGTTCCTGCTCCGCGACCTAGAATTGGAACGCCATATTCACGGCATACGGCCACAGTCGCGATCACGTCGTCAATGGTTCTCGGAATGACTGCGCCGATCGGCACCTGCCGGTAGTGCGAGAGATCGGACGCGTAGATGGCGCGCGAACCAGGATCGAAACGAACCTCGGCTTCGGTTCGTCTGCCAAGTTGCCGGGCCATATCCTCGGAGAGAGATGAAGAGACTTCAACGGAAACAGCCGGCATCGGCACCTCCATTCTTCGGTCTGGATTTGGCGGTGGAACCTAAACTGCGGAGGGAAAGGTTTCCGGTACCTCACCCTCGTGCCATGGAACCGTTGTCTCGAGCGGGATGAGAGCAAGCGTCCGGTCTATATGGATGACCGCATCAAATTGTTCCGGCACCCGAGCCTCGAAGTAGTGGCTTACCCGCTCTGTCTCCGGCCGGTAGATCACACCGATTGCGCGCTCCAGTAATGGTTTTGAGAGCACGTTGCGTATAGCCTCCCCCCGCAAAGGCAGGAGGAAGTCGCCGAGCCCCGTTTGGTGGAACAGCGATTCGATACTGTTAGGCAGCGCCCGCCGAATGATCATCCGTTGCGCGGGCTCATCCCAGGTCGACGCTGCCGTGACTTCGCCGGAGTATGTGGTGAACCCAAGCAGGAAGGATGCATTGGGGTACCGCTCGCGCACAAGTTGACCCAGGTTGAGCTCGCCGATTCGCCCCATCTCCGTCGCTCTCGCGTCGCCAAGGTGGGAGTTGTGGGCCCACACGACCACCTTCGAATGAGGGCCGAGATGAGCCAGCAGCCGATCCAGCGTTTCTGCCATGTGACGGTCGCGCAGATTCCAGGAGCTCACGCGCCCACCAAACATCGTCCGGTAATAGCGCTCTGCGTCTCGAACGACCTCGGCATTCTCGCGGGCAGAGAAAAACTGATTCGCGAGTTCACCGCTCCCGGCTATGGACGAACTTTTGCGCCGCATTTCAAGCAGTTGTTCGACCACCCCTTGCTCGCAGCTCTCAGTAAGCTCATATCCCGCGGAATAGCCATAAGCCTGGGAATCCTCGCCGAACTGGTCAAAGCAGCTATAGCGAAAGCGAGCGCGCGCAGCAGCTTCGGGGTCGTTACGATCGAGAAAGCGGAGGACCTCCTGAATGGAGCCATAGAGGCTGTAAAGATCGAGACCGAAGAAGCCTACAGACGCTGCGAGACGTTGATTGTGGCCTCGGAGCCACTCCAAAAACGCAAGCACGTCCATGTTGCGCCACATCCACGCGGGGAAGCGGCGAAATCCGCTGAGTGCCTCGAAGGCTTGATCTGTTTGCTGCTCATTTCCCACTTGCGCCGTGACGAAGCGGTTGACCCGGTACGCGTCAGGCCAATCGCCCTCGACAGCAACAGCGTTGAAGCCCTTCTCCTCGATGAGCCGACGCGTGATTCGCGCGCGCTCACGGTAAAAGTCGTGCGTGCCATGTGAGGCTTCGCCAATCAGAACAACCCGGGCATCGCCGATCGCTGCAAGCAACGGATCATATTGAGTCGGGTTGATGAAGGAAAGGGGCTGCGCGCTGCGGGCGATCTGCGAGAGCGCCTGGCTGGTGTTAAACGCCGATCCCATCGCTCCCCCTGGTTATGGGATGACGATGAGCGGCTGAAGTGTTGTCGACTTACAAGTTAGGCGGTAGCAAGCACGCAGTTGCGTCCCGCAGCCTTGGCTTGATAAAGCGCCATATCGGCGCGCTCCATCATGGTGTGCACGTTATCATCGACGCCGCGGTACGTCGCGATGCCGACGCTGGCCGTAACGCTGATCATCTGAACGCGCTCGCCATTGCGAATGCCGCTGCCGGGCAGCAGAATCCGCTCAATATTGCGACGGACACGCTGAGCGACAAGCAGGGCGGCATCGGCCGCGGCACCGGGAAGCAGCACGGCGAATTCCTCGCCGCCCCACCGGCCCAGCACATCGATGCCACGAACAGAATCCTGCATCTTTTCCACAACCGCGCACAGCGCCTGGTCGCCCGCCTGATGCCCGAAGCAGTCGTTGATCTGCTTGAAATGGTCGAGATCGACCATGAGGACCGAAAACGGTGTTCCCGTTCGCTGTCCCCGTGTCAGCTCTTTCTCCGCCCACATCAGGAAGACGCGCCGATTGTAGATGCGGGTAAGCGGATCGGTGCTGGCCATCTGCTCGAGCCCCGTGGTGAGCATCGCAGTGGTCATCCAGAAGAAGCCGAACGCGATACCCAGCGCCACCGCGACAAAGAGCCCGAACGTAAACGTCTCTTCTTTGTAAAACATCTCCGGTCGCGAAAGCAGACCGAGTCCGACGGCCAGCACGCGCACCACATTATAGAAAGCGAAGGCCAACAGCAGGGCAGCGCTAAATAATGCGGAGGTGCGGATCGCTCGCCGTGCGACCCCGATCAGGGTGAAAGCTGTGTGGCCGCAGACCACTGCAATCAGGAGTCCCGCCAGGACTATTCGTGAGCCGGACGGCCCAAAGCCGACCGGTGAATACATTAACGTGAGGTCTGCCGCCGCCTGCAATACAAGAAGCGCGACGCCAAACGTCGGAAACAAGGAAGAACTTTCCGATAGTTCCAGCACTGCGGTATGCAGCAGCACGAAGGAACCAAGAATCAGAACATCTGCCAGCGCCACCGTAGTAACGCGAGGCAAACTGCCATGGAGCGCCAGAAGGAGTGCGCCGGCTGCGCCTGAGGCGAAGCAGCCGCCCAGCCACCCCACACCCCGTAGCAGGGGATTGCTCAGGCGTACGATAACGAGTCCCACGCTGCCGCAGGCCAGGAAGATTGCACCGAGAAGAAGAATGACTCGAATCGCCATGGGTTTGTGCAAATCCGGAATTCAGAAGGGAAGTATCAGAATTGTGACCCCTGAACCGATCTTCTGAATGCCGAGTTTGATCTAGGTTGGTTATCGGCAATTCGAGCGAAAAACGCCACCACACAGAAGTGGTAGGCCGTTCCTCCCGGTTGCGCGGCTTACGTGCTCTGGGGGTATCTGTCCGAAATCGATTGACTACCTTATATTCAATAACTTAGACACCCTCTTAGACTCGATTCAAACCCGTAAGAGCTATCGCTTTCCTTGGTTACTTTAGGCGCTACCTCGTGGTTTCACGAAGGGGTCGCGTTGGGCACCAACAGGGCACCAATGGGAGGTCTGCTCTGCAACCAGCGTGAATTTTCGATCATAGGTAATGGTTCTAAGGTATTATGCAGAACACTTGACAATCTTGCGTGTCTATGGTTCCAAGTTGAGGTCGCGTCATGGCTTCGAGTAGACGGGAATTCTTTAGAGACCTTCTCTTCACCGGATCACTGGGCGGTTTGCTGAGCGCTCGCCCTGGTATTGCCGAGAGTCTAGTCAGTGCGCTGAACGAAAACGACGATGTCCCCCCTACGGGTGAACACGATTCGAAGAGCTTCTGGTCGAGCTTCGTCGCGCAGGCTGAAGAGCCTTCAACCGGTGTACACAGCCGCGGTTTATTTGGTTCGCATAAAGAGGCGACGGGCGCGGCTGACGTAAACCGTCAGATTGACTGGCTTCACTACGATCCGGACCAGGGGCTTCGCTATGCCTCGGCCGTCGATCCCAGCGAGCTGGCGGAGTATCCCGAAGATACGGACATGACCGCGAGCGTGAACGTTGGCGGTTTCCGCATGGCGGGCGAGGACCAGCAGAAGTTCGAGAAGTTGCAGTCCGCACAGTTGCGTATCGATGTCTTGCAGCGCAAATCTCTGCTGAATCTACTGGACCCGATGGCATGGACATGCCTCGCCGCGCTCTATCCCGACAAGGCCGGCAGTCTACCGCCGCTGCAGAATCTCAGCTTCGACCCTGGAAGCGCCTGGGACAAGATGCAGAAGATCATTCTTCCCGGCGGCTCAGGTCAACTCGCGGTGAACGTATCGATGGCGCATCGTGAATCGGCGTTCGTAGTGCTCCTGAAGAATATAAACAGCGAAATTGGCCGGTTCGCACCGATTCTTGGACTGCCTGCGATCAGCACAACGGCGCTGAGTTCATTCTGCACCTTGTACGGAGCGCTCGAACAGCGGACGACCTTTCTGCTGAACGGATTTCCGCAGCAGGCATATACAACTCGCGGCGCCCGTGCATCGGCAAACACCACCGCCGGCCTGAATCTTGTGCCGGGTGACTATGTGCTTCTGCCGCACGCGTATGCCTCGCAGCTCGAGCCCTACTTCCAGAAGGTCGAACTGCGGCAGGGGTTTCTTGTTCCGAAGGGATCGAGTGCGAACTCGTCGATCTACGACCTTGCCGGCAAATTCACGCCGGATGTCACCTACGTGACGGCGAACCTGAAGCTGTCTCCAGTCTCGGAGGCGAGTGACACGCCATCCGGCGGTGGCTCCAAGGGCGGCAGCGGGGGCGGCGGTGGCAAATCCTCGAAGGGTTCCGGAAGCAGCGGGAGTAGCGCCAGCAAGAGTTCCGGAGCAACGAAGAAGAGTTGATGATCCACCCGTGATGAGCGGGCTGCGATTGTGAGACCGTCAGAAGTGGCAGAGCAGAAGCAGATAAAAGAGGCTCGTGCGTCGATGGGCCCATGGAGAGGGGTTATGAGCAACACTCGTGCAATTCGGAAAGTGATCACGCTGACGGGAGCCACAGCTTTATTGCTGCCTCTGGCAGTCTCGGGTCAGAATTTCGGCTCGGCGCTATCCCTTACACGTAAGAAGATTGTGCTCGAACGAAAGCTTCCGCCCACCGGGCATATTGAGGGAACAGGAATCAAGGTTGTGGTAAACGGTGTGGGTGTCCCGGGCGATATCTCAACGACGTTAGGCACGACCCTGGAAGACATTCTCCTGCGAAACGATCCTCGGCTGCGCAGCGAGGACGTACATCCTGACACGATCATCACCTGCACGATCACGAGTTATGCGCAACCGGCTCCCACGCGCACGCAGCAATCGACGGTTTCGCTGGATAAGAAGAAGCCCGCGCAGCCGCAATATGAGGAGCGCATGACGGGGACACTCACAGTCGGTTTCAAAGCGGCCTCGCGCAGCGGTCATTCGCTCGCGGCTGACAATGTGAAGGCCAACTACGATCGCGAGTTCAGCGTTGCTGCGAATGGCAGCACGAACACGGGATTTACTAGCAGCCTTCTTCACTCCGTTACGAGCCATACATCGAAGAGCAACAACGAGGATCAGCCGCCAACACCACTCGAACTACGCGATCAGCTGATTAAGGATGCGGCCATCCAGATCGCTTCTAATCTCGTCAACACGAACGAGCAGGTTACCGTGAATCTCGCGCGCGGCGCCGGCCTGGATGAACCTGTAAAGCTGATGGAGAACAAGCTCTATTCGCGGGCGCTGGAAGGGCTGGAGACAATGCCGCCATTCTCCTCTCCTGAGGAGGACGCCTATCGGCTCTATGACATCGGCGTCGCAAACGAGGCGCTCGCCTACTCCAGCGAAGACGTGAACAAGGCGAGAACTTTCTTACAGCAGGCAGCGATCAACTACGGTAAGGCTATCGACGCCAAGCCGACCGAGAAGAATTTCCTCGAGCCACAGAACCGCATTGATACAGCGCTCGCCCATTACAAATCTTTGAGTGAGCAGTCGAAGATGCCGGCCATGGAAACTGCATCAGCGCGCAGTACGCCTGGACGCACCGTCAGCGACACTTCGACAACTCATGGGGCCGCGGATCCATCCGGTGACTCCATGACCAACGATCAGGTAATCGAGATGGTCGCTGCACACATTGATGAAGCCAATATCATCGACAACATCCAGCATGCCCCGGATGTGCACTTCGATCTCTCCGTGCAAGGCCAGGTTTATCTTTCGCAGCACGGCGTCAATGGCCGTCTTCTTTCAGCAATGAAGGCGCGAGAACGTGGTGGACCGTCCGGAGCCCATCGCGCCTCGCGCTGATGCAGGATTTCTAACTTCACTTGGAGCATCGGGTCGTGCGTAGAGTCACCTGGGTCCTGGCTTTCCTGAGCGCGAGCGTGCCGTGTGCATCGATGCACGCGCAGGCGCGCTGCGGTGCAGGCAAGGACCTCGTTGTGCAGGCATTGGAGCGCGTACAGGCCGATAGCGGAGCGGATCAACTGGAGGACGCGGATCAGCTACTGAAGCGTGCGATCGAGCTCTGCAGCGACCTTGGTGAGGCGTGGTACTACCGGTCACTCGTTGAAGCCAAACTCGGGCATGCGCAGATTGCCAGCTATGCCATGCGCCAGGCGCAGCTCTTCCCGTCCGACGCGCTCTCACAGCGTCTGACTCCGTTCGTACTCGCCACGCCGCGCGCTCGCGGGCTGGAAACTCCTGCACCCGGTCAGCCTGCGAAACCCTCCGGCGCACCACCGCAGAAATGGGCGCTCGTCGTTGGCATCGCGTCGTTTCAGGACAAGGTGATCCCTCCGCTCAGTTACACGGCGAACGACGCGAAGAGTTTTGCTGATGTCCTGTTGAGTCCGCAGTACGGCCAATTCAAGCAGGAGAACGTTCACGTTCTTGTGAACGAAGAGGCGACAACCCGCCACATCAAGGAGCAACTGAATTGGCTGGCCCGCAGCGCAGGGCCCGATGACCTTGTGGTGGTCTACATCGCAGCACACGGATCCCCGCGCGAGGTAGACACCGCTGGCGTGAGCTACATCATCACCAACGACACCGATATCGGAACAGACATAAACAATCCTGACGTGGACAGTCTCTATGCCACTGCATTACCGATGGTTGACGTCGCAAATGCCGTTGCGACCCGCGTACGCGCTGAGCGTACGGCGATCTTTCTCGACACCTGCTATAGCGGGAACGCGACAGATAAGAAATTGATGCTGCCGGGTCTCGCCTCCGGATCAATCTCATCTGCAACGCTCGATCACATCAAGCAGGGCAGCGGCCGCATGATCTTCACCGCAAGCGGCGTCAATGAGGAGTCGCTGGAGAGCGATGCCATCAAGCATGGCTATTTCACTTACTACCTGGTGCAGGCGCTCGAACAACAAAACGGAGCCATACCGTTGTCACAGGCATTCGCATACGTGCAGCAGCACGTGCATATGCGGGCGCAGACGGAAGCGCATGCGGAGCAGAACCCCGTGCTGAGCCGCAGCGAAGATACCACAGACTTCTCACTCGGAATCCAGCCCGCACACGCCAACCTCGAACGCACCCACGCGCCCGCGTCAGCCGAGTAGGCCACGCGACGGGAGCGCACCTGATCAATGCGCTCCTCACGATCAGATCAGTTGTGCGATTAGGCCCAATTGCGGCCCGGTACTACCACTGCAGAAGAACGAGCTCCGAGCAGAACGCCGGCCCCATAGCTGCCAATACGCTGTGTTCGCCCGGTTTTCCCGGCTTGTGAAGCAGGTAGTCTTCCATGATCGAAAGCACGGAAGCCGATGACAGATTGCCGACTTCGCGCAGGCTCGTCCATGAGGATTCAAGTGCACCTGGAGCAAGATCGAGACTCTTCTCCATCGCTTCCAGCACCTTTGGGCCCCCGCTGTGGAAGATGAAGCTGCAGATCTCTTTCACCGTAAGATCATTGTCGGCGAGAAACTCATCCACGTTAGAGCGCAGGTACTTATTTACCAGGTCAGGAATTTCAGAAGACAGCACAACGTTGAAGCCGTTATCCCTGAACTTCCACCCAACGAGGTGCTCGGTCCCCGGATAGAGCGTGGAACGTGTATCGAGCACACGCGGGCAGGGACTGTCCGTCTCTGAACGCGGCTTCGATGCATGAGGCGTTGCGTCTCCGGCTAGAACCACAGCGGCCGCGCCGTCCCCGAACAGGCCTGACGCCACCAGGTTGCCGATCGATTCATCCGTCTCCTGCCATGTGAGTGAGCAGAGCTCAACGGCCAGGAGAAGCGCATACTGTTTCGGATATGCGCGCACATAGTCCGCTGCGCGCGAAATCCCTGCAGCTCCCGCGACACAGCCCAGCCCAAAGATGGGCGTGCGCTTGATGTTCGTGGGAAAGTTCATCAGGTTCGTGAGCCGCGCATCGATACTCGGTGTCGCCAGCCCAGTCGTAGAACAGAAGAAGATCGCGGAGATATCTGACGGCTTCAAACCCGCGCGGTCCAGAGCGGTCGTAACCGCCTGCTGACCCAGCTTGAGTGCTCCTTCGATCCACGCGTCATTCGACGCGCCGAATCCAGAGAAGCGACCAAGGCTGTCTATCGGGAACATCAGGTGACGGAACTCCACCCCGCAGTTCGAATGCAGGCGGTCCATCAAACGTGTTTCATTCGATTCAGTGGACTTGTTTTTGCGGAAAGTCTTCAGCGCCTCTGTGATGACCGACTGAGGATACCGATAAGGAGGATACGCCGTGGCTACGGATGCAATTCGCATTTCATGAACGACCTCTCATGGAGATGGGGTGCTGATCAACAAACTCAGCCAATGCCATCTGGCAGGAGTACAGCAAACCTGTTCATCGAATGCTGAGTGACGGGGGCACGCAGCACAGACAGGATAGGCCCGGTGGGCAACGGTTTCGAGTATAAGGCCCAATCTGCTGTGGAACGGGGGACCTTAGTTGTTATCCGGTTCGCTATGGTTGTATCCGGTTTTCTTTTGGACGTGCTGTTCTCAATTTCGTAATCCGACTTACAGTCTATCTCGGGAATCTTTTTAGATCCCTCACGCTGAGCTGTAAATCATTGATCTCCCGCAAACTTCGAAGTCCCGCTGATCCGTGCACAAGCCACTACTCAGGTGGATCTCCATGAGGCTCAATAACTTCATCTCGGTAGTACGCGTCGCGCCAGCTTAGTTCCTTATTCATCCAATGAATACGCATGTCCAAAACTACTGGAAATCGATGTAGTTAGCTGCGGGATGCGATGCACATTTCCACCGCTCGTGGATTCAAGAGACCATCCCATGACACCGAAGCTCTTGCAACAATTCTTGTTGATAACACGAAAACTAAATCTCCCCAGCCGATCGCTCGGGCACGCGCACCTGCGACAAAAATGGCGCCAGCGTCATTTGCAAGCCCGCTGGCGCCAAGGGTTCTTTCGATCTTCAGAAGGTGAATTTTCCGCTGATCTGTAACTGACGCGACGACCCGCCGTCACTTGTCGCGAAGCGGGTTGCCGTAATCTGCCCGAACGCAGCCGACTGCACATTGCCGGTCGGCTGACCGAAGTTCGGGTGGTTCAGGATGTCGAACGCGTCAGCGCGCAGGGTGAACGCTACCCGTTCCGTGATCCGCGTCTCCTTCTCGCCCGACATGTCCCAGTCCGCAAAACCCGGTCCGGTACCGTAGTTGCGCTGGATATTGCCCAATCCCGGATAGGTGGTTTGGGTGGCCGCCAGCGGTCCTGTCGCGGATGGCTGTGTTCCCACAACCTGTAGAAGGCAAGCTGGGGTGTAGTTCGTCAGATCGCAAATCGATCCGCCATAGGTTTGTCCCCCGGGGACGTTGAAGTACTGAATGTACGACTGCCCCGGAACCTGCACCCTGCTGCGCCCGAACTTACCCAGCAGATTCGGCCGAATGTTGCCGGCGATCCCGTTATAGCCGTCGGTCGAAGCCAGAATATTCACCGGGTTCCCGGTCTGGTACTGGAAGATTCCTTCCAACCGGAAG
Source organism: Acidobacteriaceae bacterium (assembly GCA_035944135.1). Classification (NCBI taxonomy): domain Bacteria; kingdom Pseudomonadati; phylum Acidobacteriota; class Terriglobia; order Terriglobales; family Acidobacteriaceae; species Acidobacteriaceae bacterium. The sequence continues at coordinate 168,733 of DASZBM010000001.1, read as the reverse complement.
CCCTCCACGAACCGGTTGCGTTTGAACGGCAGCGCGTAGATCGCCGTGCCAGCGAAGTGATTCCGCACGTCAAAGTCCGACAGACCATAATTCAAGGCCGGATTATTGGCGTCTTCGAGCCCTCCGTTAGCTGTAAGTGTCCCTTGTGAGCCGAGTGAGTTGATGTCCATCGACTTCGCCCACTCGTAGTTCGTATTGAACTGGAAGCCATGGGCGAAGCTCTTGTTCAATGTCACCCACATTGAGTTGTAGTTCGAGTAGCCGATGCTGTTTCGCTCGTTTATGTTGGAGGCGATTGAGGCGCCTCTAGCGATCGGACTCGTTGAAGCGAGCGTAGTGTACGGACGCGGGCTGGGGCTGCTCGGCGGTCCGGAGGCCTGGTTGAAGTTCGTGTTGATCAGCAGATGGTGACCCGTCGATCCGTAGTACCCGATCGTGCCGACCATCGCCCAGGGCAACGCTTGCTGGATGTTCAAATTGAAGTCTTCTACGTACGCATTGCGGAAGTGCGGATTGACATACCCAAGCGCGAACCCTGACGCGCCCGCCGCCGCCGCGTAGATGTTGCTCAGAGGCTGTGGGTTCGCGCTGTTGTTGTAGGAAACCGCAGTGGTGAATGGCGGATTAGCGGTCAGAACAGTTACCGTGCCGGCCACCGGCTGATCCACCAGCAAACCGTACGCTCCACGCACAACAGTTTTCTGGTTATGGAAGACGTCATACGAGAAACCCAGCCGTGGCTCCAGGTTGTAGTTCTGCTTGTAGGCGCCGTCAGCGGGAATGCCGTTCGTGCCCGCCTGGACCAGTGTTGAAGTAGCCGGCTGGAAGATCGAAATACGATTTTCGCCTTCAACCGGTGTGCCGTTCCACTCAAACCGCAGTCCGTACTCGAACATCAGCTGCGGCGTCACGTTGTAATGGTCCTGAACAAACGCCCCCGCGGCATCCGCGTAGACGCGGTAGTCGATGATGTTCGGCTGAATGGCGAAGACCGGCGTCACGGCCACGCCGTTATAGCCAACTCCCGCCAGATTCGCGGACGTCAGGCTCATGCTGCCGATGTTGCCCGTGAAGCTGTACAGCAGATAGCGACGGAACTCGCCGCCCCAGTTGATCTGGTGATTGCCCTTGAGCATCGTGACTGTGTCTGCGAGCACACCCGTCGTCGTGTCGCGGCCCTGCGGGAAGCCCGACGGTCCACCGAACGTGAAGCTATCGTCCGTGATCGTGATCTGCGGAAGCCCGACCGGGCCGCTCAATCCATCGCCCAGGCCCACGCTCGTCGGATCAATTGTGTTCGCCGGATTGAATGAGATCGAGATCCGATTGAAGCCGAGACGCGCCTCGTTCGTGATCTTTGGAGAGAAGATGTGCACGTACTGCAGCGTGCCGATCTGCCGGTGCGCGGCGCGGTGGTCACCCCATCCCGGTAGCGTATCGCCCTGCAGCGCGGGCTCGGTGCGTACGTCCTTCTGGAACGCGTAGAACCCGTGCAACGTGTCGTAGTCGCCGATCTTCTGCAGCACATCACCCGTGTACTGGTCGATCTGCACCGGTCCCGGTGTGAAGGAGACGTACGTCGAGCCGCTGTTCGGCTGCGGAATCAGCGCCGCAATTTTGGCTCCAACAGTGCCCGGAATAAAGGCGGCGCGCTGTGCTGACGTAAAGACATTGCTGTTTTGCAGAATGCCCTGGTGCTGCCGCAATCCCTCATAGCTGAAGTAGAAGAATGTGTGATTGCGGAAGATCGGGCCGCCTAGATCGCCGCCGAAGTTATTGCGCTTCAGCGGTGCCTTCGCTCCCGTGCCGAAGGGCAATGGAACCAGGGTCGCCGGGTTATAGTTCCGGTTGAAATAATTACGCGCGTCCAGCGCCTCATTGCGGAAGTAGTCGAACGCCTCGCCGTGGAACTGGTTGGTTCCCGACTTCGTTGCCACCGTCACGATCGATCCATCGCTGCGCCCGTACTCCGCGCTGAACGTCTGGTTGATGATCCTGAACTCGCTTGTCGTTGCGATCGACGGTTGAAACGTAATCTGGTTCTGGCTGATGTCGTTTAGATTGATGCCGTTGATCTGGAAGTTCACCGAGTCTTCGCGATTGCCCCCCGTAATAAACGAGTTCGCTCCCAGTCCGCGGCTCGTTGCCGTCAGGCTGCCGTTCGTCGGCGCCACCACTCCGCCCGGCGTCAGCACCGTCAGATCGAGAAAGTGCCGCCCATTTAGCGGAAGGTCCTGAACCTGACGATTGTCGATCACCTCGCCGACCGTGATCGTCTGCGTCTCAATCTGGTTCTGCGCCTCGCCTTCTACCTGCACGGTCTCGCCCGTTGACGCGATCGCAAGTTTCAAATTCAGCGTGACCGAGCTGGCGACATTCAGCGTCACCTTGGGCACCGTGTCATTGGCGAATCCAGTTGCCGAAGCCCGCACCGAGTAGTCACCCGGCTCGAGCGAAGGCACCGCGTAGAGACCCGACGCGTCCGTATCAACGTTGCGGTCCGCTCCGGTGCCGAGAGAATGAACAACGACGTGCGCATTGGGAACTGCGGCTCCTGTCGGATCGGTTACGGTTCCTGAGAGAGCTGCTGTGGACTGGCCAAAGGCCGCAACGGTGGTTGCGGCAAAAAATACTGCGAGTATCTGTAACTTATGTTTCATTTGGTCCTCCGGTGGATACACGACTTTTCGCGTGCTTTGTGGAGTCGTCGCGAAGCGACGTTAGGGTAAGCGGTGATAGTCGAACTATAGACCAATTCCGCCGCATGTCTGACAGGAATTAACAACAGCTCGTCACAATTCCCACACCACACCCCAGGCTTTCGGTCCGGTGAAATACCGGTAAACTGGCTGAAAGTATCGCTCTTAACGTGCGGGCATCCATTCACCAGATCAGAAAATGACACGATCGTTACGAGCAGATGACAATTCTTGCAGGTTCAAAGTTGAACCCGAACCTGATCGCCGGTCTCGAAAGAAGCAGCTTCAGCACGCGCAAGTGATCTCATAGAACGAGTGCGTGAAGTATAGGCTGGCGGCTACGATTCGATGCCAGCGATTGCTGTGGAACTCGATCGCCGGGGAATCTGTGCGCCACGCGGCGGTCGTTGGTCCTCTACTCAGATACAGCGGGTCGTCCGGCTTGCTGAAAAGATTGATTCAGATGGTGTGTCTTGATAGTCGCTCAATTTAACCAATAGCCTTCTCTGGCACAGATTGCGTTGTCCGCAGATGGCAGAAGATCAAAAGCAGCAACCCACACACCGCGAACGCCAGTCCGACCAGTTCTGCCTCCGTGTATCCGAACGCGACTATCGGATTCAGCGACCAGTGTTCCGTCACAAATCTAGCGAGCCCGGTTAGCATAAGCCACTGCGCGAAGATCGATCCCGATGGCTTTCGAGCGTACACATCAGGGCGTCCCTGTGGCCACAGCCACGCAAAGATCGCCAGCTCAAACATTGAAATGTAGAGCATGGTGGGGTGGCGAAGGCCCGCTGCTGGAACAAGGCCGTGACTGAAGTCAACACCCCAGGGCACGCGTGTCACCGGACCATAGTCGCCATCGCCGGCAAGAAAACATCCGATGCGCCCGATCGCCAGCCCCAGGCTGAGAAAAGCAATCGAATCGAAGCCCTCCAGGAGGCCTACGTCGTAGTAGCGCGCCAGCCCGACGCCAGCAACCATCGCGGTCACTACGCCGCCGAACCATGTGAATCCGGATTTGGAAAGGAGATCTGCTTGCGACGTGCCATGTGCGAGCAGTGACGAAATCAAGACGCTGTCGAGCTTGCTTCCGATGACACCCGAGCCAAGCAGAACCGCACCTGCGGTTAGCACCGAAACCCGAAGGCTACGCCGCTTGAAATCAAGGTGAGCCGCAATCATGGCGCCGATCGTTCCGAGACCCACCAACAGGCCGAACGAGTAGACGCGTACGCCGAAGATATCGAAGAACGGATACATTGGTGCTCTTCTAAAGGAGGTGCTGGGAATGCCGAATAGGCCATTCCCAGCCCGGTTAGTCCGCCATTACTGGTTGTACTGGAAGGTGACCCCGACCGCCGGCGAACTCGCAGGAGTCGTCGGCGTAAGCGTCAAATTCACGTATGACGATTTGGTGCCGCCGTTCGACTGCAAGCATCCACTCGACGTCGTCGCGATCGTCACCAGCAGCACCACCACCGCAAACAGCTTCGCGGCCTGCCGGCGCCGCCCACGCGGAACAAACAGCAGCCCGAGCATGCATGCCGCCAGCGTCGCCGATCCCCGCTCGCCATAGCTCTTCCATGGCAACCCGGGCTTCTTCAGCGCCGCCGATCCACCCGGCGTGATCTTTGCCGTCACCGTAACCGATCCAACCGCCGGCAGAACGATCTGCGTAATCGCACTGCCCGACTTGTCATAGAACGCAATGTTCGCGCCCGATGCCGGTCCCGACGCACCCAGGTTCAGCGTGCCCGTCCAGCTATTCACCGCCGCCACCGTGATGGTCACCGTGTCCGGCACACTGCCGTTCAGCGTCGGGAAGTTGCTCGATGAATCCATCGGTCCACCCGTCGCCGTGGCATTCTCCATGTCGCTCGCGACAATCTGGAACGCCGGCGTAGTCGTCGTCGCCGTGGCCGTCACGGCCAGCGTGGCTGACGTCACCCCCTGGAAGTTCGCGTCTCCCTGATAGCTCGCCACCAGGCTGTAGCTTCCCGTCAGCGGGAAAATCCCCGCAATCGTTCCGCCATTCGCGCTGAACGCCGTCGCCGCGCTCACCGTGCCCAGCGTTAGCGTGGTCGAGTTCGGCCCAACCGCGCTCAGCGTCACGTTTCCGCTCGGTGTATACGTCGTCATCGCATTCGCCGGCAGCGACAACTGCACTACGTAGTTGTGCGTGCTTCCTACGTTCGCTGTTGTCGGTCCCGTCAGCGCCAAGTTCAGCGGTTGAAGACCCGCTGACACCGTCACCGTGAACGCATTGCCGCTCGTCGACGTGAAGTTCGCGTCGCCGCTGTACGTCGCCGCAATCACATAGGTCCCTGCCGTCGTGAACGTCGTCGTAACCGTCGCTCCATTCGCACTGAAGGCACTCGCCGCAGAAACCGTTCCCAGCGAAGTGAAATTGCCGCCCATGTTCGCCGAGACCGCAATTGTTCCTGTAGGCGTGTTCGTCGTTGTGACCCCCGAAGGCAGGCTCAGCTTGATCGTGTATGTCTGCTGCACGTTCGTCATTGCCGACGCGTTGCCGGAGATGTTAAGGCTGAGACCAACCGCCGCCGGCGCTATCGTTACCGCCAGCGGACTCGACGCTCCAACCGAAAAGTTCGAATCCCCCGCATACGACGCCACAACATTCCATGTCCCCGCGCTCGGGAACGTTCCGCTGACCGTCGCTCCATTCGGGCTGTACGCGCTCGACGCACTCACTGTGCCCAGCGTCACCGTGTTGCTTCCGTTCGTCGCCGTCACCGTAATGTTGCCGCTCGGCATCTCCGTCGTCGTGGAGTTCGCCGGAAGCGACAGCGTCACATTGAACGTCTGCGCCACGCCCACAGTTCCCGTACTCGCTCCCGTAACCGCAAGGTTCACCGAGGTCGTGCTCGACGCGCTCGGCGTGATGATAAACACGTTCCCGTCGTTGGTCGCCACGTAGCTCTTGCCCGTAACCTGGTTCGTCGCGAACGCCGTCACCTCTGTGCCCGGGTCGCCCATCGCGCTCCCGTCCAGCAGCGTTACCGGAATCCCCGCCGTCCCCAGGCCCGCAAGCGGAACCGCATAGGCCACGATCCCCTGCCTGCCCGGGTTGTTGTACTCGTACGTGACGTCCGGCGTTACCTCGAACACCGCACCCGCCTTGTCGTTCAAGATGATCTGCGTCTGCGGCGATCCCGCCGCCTTCGTCTTCGAGGTATCCGCCACTACCGTCTCATTCGGCGAAGCCGGCGTCTGGTAGTTGTAGCTCAGCAGCTCCTGTGTCGTGTTGTCCGTCAGCTCCACCTGCACATAGATCAGCCCTGTCTTCGCGCTGTACCCTCCACCGCTGACGAGCGCAAATCCCTCGTTGCTGTTGATCACCACCGGGTTGTCGTTGTCGGCGGTATAGAAGCTGCCGTTCACCTTGCTCAAATCAATCAGCTCGATGATCGTCTTCCCGCCAATACTCTGCGAGCTCGGGATGATCGCCAGCCGCGTCGTCGTCGACGTCGACGACGTCGGCACGATGAACGCGTTCGCGATCGTCATAAACGCCTGCGAGTACACCTGCGACACAGCCTTCGCCGACGGGTCGTACACATACAGCCCCTGGCCGTAGATGGCCAGCTTGCCCGTCGAGGGATCGACCACCATACCGCTGAACGGCCCCGTCGTATTCGCCAGCGAGTAGTTCGTCGAGGTCAGCGCCGGGAACTTTGTCGTATCAATAACCGTCAGCGTCACGCCGCCCGAGGAACCCCCGGCGTCCGAAAGCGCGTACACCAGGTGATGCATCGAATCCACCGTCACTAGCGCATTCCAATTCGCGCCGTTCATCAGGTCCACGACATTGGTAGCCGCGCAGCTCGTGGTGCCCAAACCCACCACCCCGCCATCCGGCGCCGTGGCCGTATCCTGCCCCAGCAGGTACAGAGCCTGGTTCGGTGAATCTGGCGCGATGGCATTCATCACCGCAGACGAACTCGTCGATGTCCCCAGCGCAACCCCGCTCGGCGCAGGGCAGGTGGTCGTGACCCTATTCGAGGAGCCGTCAATGGCGCTCGCCGAAAAGTCACTGTTCAGTGAATAAACCGCACCGGAATTGGTATCTGCAACCAGGGCGACCGAAGGCTTTGGTAATGTTACGGAGCTGATATTTGCCTGACCTGAGGCCGAAATGCAGGCGACTAGGCCCGAAACAGCCAGGAACAGGGAAGAGACGCGACGAAGGAAGGAAACGGGCATGGGAAGGCTCATGGAACCTCAAAGGAAGTCAGCCTGTGGTGGGGCTCACCGTTAAAACGCAGCGTGACCCGCAGAAACCTCTCACCCAGCCCAAATTCCTTTTGCGGCGTGCCGCCCGCTCACCTTCTCAAACTCCAGGAACTGCGCTACGCTGAAGGCGAAGATGGGCGGGCCCAAACCGGACAAGATCTCTCTCGACGCGGCGATGCCGCAGCTCTATGAAGAGCTGCACCGGATCGCCCATATCTACATGAGCCGCGAGCGAGGGTCACACACGCTGCAGCCCACTGCCCTGATCCACGAAACGTATCTACGGATGCTGGGACAGCACAGCGTCGATTTCCGGAACCGCGCGCAGGTGCTTGGCGTGGCCGCGCAGATGATGCGCCGCATCCTGGTCAATCATGGCGAGGGCAAGAACGCAGCCAAGCGCGGTGCAGACTGCACGATGGTCTATCTCTCGGATTCTCCTGACGTAGCGCAATCCGACCCCGTGCTCTTCGATGAGCTTGACCAGGCTCTCGACCGGCTGGCCGCGATGGACGAGCGGCAGGCTAAGGTCGTGGAGTTGCGCGTCTTCGGCGGTCTGACGGTCGATGAAGTCGCAGAGTTTCTCCGCATATCCGTAGCTACCGTGCACCGCGACTGGGCCTCCGGCCGGCTATGGCTGGCCCACGCCCTTACCTCGAGCTAACGGGCTGCACAGGCTGCGATCTGTTGCCGCCCGTTCAGGAATGAGTAGAAATAGCGCGCACCAATTCGCTGAATACAAGCGTCTGTGCGGTCTAGATTTCCCGACGCCTCCGCCTCCACCTGGCTTTCGACCAGGTCGACCTCCTGCGGATCCGGAACGCCTTTGCGAGCGATGACCAGGGCTTGGCGCGCTGCTTCGAATTTCGTCGCCGCCTCTGTGAATTTGCGTTCCTCCCGGAGGAGCCGCCCGAGCAACAGATTGCACATGGCGATTCGGATTTCCGCGCTGAGGACCTGCGGATACCTGGGCGCGTAGTTCTCTGCGATGGCCAGCGCACGCTCCAGGATGCGACGGCGCTCTACCGCAGGAATGAGTGGCTCCCATCCCAACTGCTGCCCCATCCACAGCAGCTGTACCCGCGGCCCGACGTCTCCGCGTGACGTGCGTTCGAGGGCCTCCATTGCATCGAAGGAGCGCATCGCCTCGTCAGCGCCACGCTTCTGGCCTTCTGCAAGTTCGAGCAAAGCCCGGTACTCGAGTTGCATTGCGTACTGCTGATCGAGCTTCGCATTGTTACCCGCTTCCGGGCGATCCTTCTCACTCTCATTGGCAAGCAGGCTGTCTGCCTTTGGCAGATCGCGCAAAAGCACTGCCGTGGCGAGTTCGTAATCCCGAATCACATGCCGTACTTGGGCAAGGCGGGGATCCTGCACCCGGGGATCCTGCGCCCGGCGTTCCAGCTCCGCATAAGCGTTGCGCACTCCGTTTTCATCACCCAGGTAGATGGAACTGTCGATGATCGTGAGTTCGGCGTAGATCGCATTTACCGTCGACCAGGTCGCGACGACGTCATTCGGATATTCGCGTACCACGCGGTCCGCGAGCTCACGCGACTTCACGGCCCAGGTAATGCCGCCACGCGGGTCGGCGAAATTCCACATCGCTCCGTTGCCAGTGCGATTGGTCGCGAGTTCACCGGCGATCGAGGCCATCGTATTCAGGCTTCGCGCGGTCGGTTTCCCGGTCAGCAGCGGCTGTCCCACCTCCCACATATGCTTCAGTTGCGCGTCATAAGCGGGAATATCGCCCTGAGCCTCGTCGATCGCCTGCGCGTTACGCAGGTCGACGAAGATGAAATCCTGAATCGTCTTCGGATCTTTGGGGTGCCGGCTCAGCACATTTTCGGCGAGTGCCAGCGCCTTGGCCTGTGAGACGTGAGCGCCGGCTACGTCGCCCTCGCTCTGCTTGAGGAAGTTGTACTGCTCCTGACTCAATTGCGCATATCCCTGCGCGAGCTCCATCTTCAACTTATCGTCGTTGCCGGAGGCCGCCGCGGAGACGTCAAGGTATTTCATGCCCGTTTTCAGAATGACGCCCCGGGCTTCTACGGTGCCCGGAATTCCGTCAAGCTTCGGGTCGACGTCGAAGATGAAGGTGTGCGCGAGGTCGTGCACGTCTTTCAGGCGCGTCTCAGCGACGTTTTCCGCGCGGCGCGCAACGATGGCGTACCGAACGACGAACACCACACTCACCATCGCAATCACTAGGGCCGCAGCAGCCACCCCAACGTAACCGCGATGGCGACGCACAAATTTCGATACGCGATAGCGGACGCTGTCGGCGTGCGCCGCAACGGGCTCCGAAGCGAGATAACGCTCCACATCCCGGGCAAAGTCGGATACCGTGCCGTAACGGCGCTCTGGTTCTTTGCGCAATGCGTGAAGCAGGATGATGTCGAGGTCCCCCCGCAGTTCAGCCTTGCGCTCCGGAGGCGCAACCTCGCTCGCCGGGCGCGCGGCCGTTTCCCGGACGACGCGTGCTGCCTCGAAGCTCGACATCCCCTCGATGGGATAGGGCAGAGTCCCCGTCAGCATTTTGTAGAGGACGGTCGCCAGCGAGAATTCATCGCTCGCCATTCCCACCGGCTGACCGCTGAGTTGCTCCGGGCTGGCGTACTGCAACGTCAACAGCGGCGCGGTCAGCTCAGTGGTGTGCGTCTCATTGAGGATGCGCGAGATTCCAAAGTCCAGAAGGCGCGCTGCGCCGTCGGCTGTTACGAGTATGTTGGCTGGTTTGAGGTCCAGATGGAGCACCAGGTTCCTATGAGCGAACTCTACAGCCTTAGCCACCTGCAAAAAGAGGCGCAGACGGTCCGCGACGGAGAGCTTATGGCGCTCGCAGTACTGATCGATGGGCAGACCTTCGACGTACTCCATCACGGCGTACGGCTGACCCGAGTCAGTCACCCCTCCATCGAGCAGCCGCGCGATGCCCGGATGCTCGAGCTTCGCGAGAATCTGCCGCTCGCGTCGGAATCGTTCGAGGGCGCCCCTGCCCGGCAGTATCTCGCGCATCAGCTTCAGCGCGACACGCTGCTCGAACTGCTGATCCGCGCGCTCGGCAAGATAGACGGCACCCATGCCGCCGCTGCCAATCTCATGCAGCACGCGATACTTTCCAATCATCAGGCCGCTGAGGCCAACAGCCCGCTCAATCTCGTCTCTCCAGCGGTCGACATCAAAGAGCCGCTGACATTCGGGCTCAGCCCCTAGCAGGTCGAGAACGGCGCGATGCATCTCCGTCGATCGCCCCGCCAAGCCCTCCAGGTAGGCGTTGCGATCTGCGCCGTCGACAAGGAGTACCGTTTCAAGCTCGGTGCGCACTTTCGACCACTGCTCCGGCGTCATTGATTCCACGTCAGCTCTCGTTGCTCCTTGTCGACTCTTAGCTATCCAGAGGCACAGGGAAGGCAGCGCGCTCTCCGCTGATTGCACGAGAGCTGCCGTTCGACCGCTGCGTCTACATCACGAAACGCAGAACGGCGGACGTGTCCGGATAACTACTGGGATCGAAAACATTCAAGCATATGGCGATCGCGCACGCCACATGAAGGTAGTTTCAGTAAAAATTGCTGTCGACATCATTTTCCTTTTGCGATCGAGCGAGTGCTATCCGATAACGCAGCGCGCGCGGGAAAAACCTCTCAAGCTCGCGCCGCCAGGTCGACGACGTCCGGATCCGAGGCGCCGATTCATGCCACCGAGATCGCGTAGTTTCTGCAAGCAGAATGGAAAAAAACTAGGCGCGTGGCAATTGGCGCAACCGCCGATTGCCGGCAGATTTTGAGCGGAAATAGACAAGGGCTCGCCCGCGACGTCTCGCGTCCCGCCAACTCGGACTAGAGTGGCCACAATCAGCCACTTGCCACAAACGGCCTGCTTGGAATGGAACGGCAAACTATTGAAAGATTTGGAGCACCGGGCCGGGATTGAACCGGCGAATACTGGTTTTGCAGACCAGCGCGTTAGCCACTTCGCCACCGGTGCTCTCGGCGTGCCTGTATCTCAGAAACAGGCACGCATAACTGTTCGACACTGCAACTAGAAGGCCGCTTGAGCGGCTCTTACTTCGGCTGCGCTGCCGTGCGGAGGTAAGGTTTCACGGTCTTGTAGCCGGGGAAGAGCTTGTCGGCCTCTTCGTTGCTTACCGCTCCTCCAATAATGATATCGTCGCCCTGCTTCCAGTTCGCCGGCGTCGATACTTTATGCTTCGCCGTCAACTGCATGGAATCGATGACGCGCAAAATCTCATCGAAGTTGCGCCCCGTCGACATCGGGTAGGCTAGGTGCAGCTTGATGCGCTTGTCCGGGCCGACGACGAACACGGTGCGCACCGGCGCATTGTCCGCCGGTGTACGGCCTTCGCTGCTCGAGCCGGCATCCGCCGGAAGCATGTCATAAAGCTTCGCAATCTTCAGCTCGGGGTCGCCGATCACCGGAAACTTCACCGGAGATCCGCAGACTTCCTCGATGTCCTTCTCCCACCGCTTGTGCGACTCGACGGGATCGACCGACAGCCCGATGACCTTCGCGCCGCGGGCGGCGAACTGGTCCTCGAGCGTCGCAACCGCGCCGAGCTCCGTCGTGCAAACTGGCGTGAAGTCCTTGGGGTGAGAAAAGAGCACGCCCCAGTTGTTGCCGAGCCACTCGTGGAAGTGAATCGGTCCCTGCGTGGTATCAGCGGTGAAGTCAGGAGCAATATCGTTGATGCGGAGAGACATCGTTCTATACCTGCCTTGTATTTTTTATTTCGTTGAAGTGCTTGTCCTAACTGAAAAACCCACCGGGCCAGGGCCTTGGGTGGGTTCTGAGCGTCGATTCACTCTTGCGCTTTTACGGCCTCGACTCGCTCATCTGCTCACCCGCATGACCCCGCAGCAACAGCAGCAGCAGAGGTGAGCGGACATGTGCGAGCGAAGCATCGGTTCGTGTCTCAAATCTTTTACCGCCGCTGGCGCCAAGCGTCAGCATGGAAGCAGTTTGCCCCACTTGCAGCTGTCCTCAAGGTACGTCCGCCCATCCGTCATGTCAACCGGACGACGATCGAGCCCTGCGCTAAATCGGTAGACTCAACTGCATGAATCGCAAGCTGGATTACACCATCCTCGATGTCTTCGCCGAGCGCCCGCTCGAAGGCAATCCGCTGGCTGTCTTCCATGATGGCCGCGGCCTCTCCGACCTGCAGATGCAGGCCATCGCGCGAGAGACCAACCTCTCCGAGACCACCTTCGTCTTGCCTTCCGGCGATGCCGATCACGACCGCGCCGAAGGCGTCCGCGTCCGCATCTTCACCACACAGGAGGAGCTCCCGTTCGCCGGCCACCCCACGCTCGGCACGGCGAGCTGGCTGTACCTGAACCATCCTCCTCTGCGCGGAGCTGCGGACCTCAAGCTTCTGCTCAACGTCGGTCCCATCGCCGTGAAGATCGAACCAAAATCAGCCGCCGAAAGCGGCGTCTTCGGAACGATGTGGCAGAAGGACGCCGAGTTCAGCCGTCCCCACGACCGGGCCGAAGTCGCCCGCGTGCTCGGCCTTCAGGAATCCGACCTCCTCGAAGACGCGCCGCCGCAAACCGTCTCTACCGGCAACCCCTTCTGCATAGTCGCGCTCAAGCTCGAAGCTCTGCAGCGGCTCGCGATTCCCCAATGGGAAGCTTCCGCCTGGCTCGCGGAAAACCGAACCCGCTGGTTCTACTGCATTGCCCCAGATCAACACAATGTAAAAAAGCCCCTCGCGGATGCCGCCGTCTGGCGCGCGCGCATGCAGTTTTACTCCGGCGAGGACCCAGCCACCGGTTCCGCGGCAGGCTGCGCAATCGCCTGGCTCGTGCAGCATGGACTCGCCCACTCAGGGCGCGAAGTCATACTGCGGCAAGGGCTTGAACTAGGGCGTCCAAGCCGTATCGTGGTCCGCGCTGCCCGACAAGACGGGGGTGTCGGCTCCATAACGGTCTCGGGCAGCACCATCCCTGTGGCAACGGGTGCCTTTTTCCTGCCCATTTAACGAAGATTTACACAGGACTGAAGACAACAAACCTCAACATTGATGCGCACTCCATAAGGCTCAGTGGATGCGCGACACGGAATTGGTTGCGTTTTCGCCATAATTTCGCCGTTGCTGCGGGAGGTTCCTCTCCGTATGCTCAGCAAATCGTCGTTGGGCTCGGGCTCAGGGACGTAAAGTTTTCGCCTGATTTTTTCAAACAATTTGCGCTGAACCCTTTAGAGCGGATTCACCGCTCTAAGCCTTCCTGCGGCTAAAACCGCTCCAGAGAGGGTACAGGGGTAGGATCTTCGTTTCCTTTCACGAGGACGGCCGCGACCGCAAAATCGCCGCCTTCGAGAAAGGGTGGAAGTGCTGCGAGGCGCGCCGTCTGACTGCAGAAAGCGTCGGCTCTTCGATGCTTTTCCACAGAGTCTCGGCGCCCAACCTGCCGTGCCGGTGGCACGACCGCCTGCGCCGGACAGGACTCGCGCGCCCGAAACGGGATCCACGGTGCCACAACCCGCCGATGCTCAGGCCGTGCGCTCGCATGGCTCGGAGGTCTGCGGCATCGCGCAACGGCCGACGCTTCCTCAATGGAAGTGGGGACTACAACGCACCAGCAGGAAGGCCGGTAACCCCCGGCAAAAAGAGAGATTCGACGATGCGCCCTCGTAAGACGATTGTGTGTGTAGAAGACAACGAGCAGATTCTTTCCGTAAGGAAGTTCCTCCTGGAGACCCGCGGATATCGTGTCCTGGCGATGAGCTCCGGAGCCGAAGCGCTGGACTATTTGCGCGGCGCGATCCCTGGCTCGGTGGATCTTCTGCTGGCAGATGTCATCATGCCGCAGATGGACGGCAATGAGCTCGTCCGTCGCGCCAAACAACTTCACCCCGGTCTCCCCACGCTTCTGATCTCCGGCACGGTCTCCAACTTTGACCGCGCCGCTGCGGCCGACGCGTTCCTCCCCAAAGGCGCCTGCACACCCGCCGAGATGCTCGATCGCATTCGCATCCTCGTCGCCCGCAAGCGCGGACCGAAGAAGCAGATTCAGGTACCCGCCCCCGAAGTCGCGATCGCAATCGCAAGCTGATCCACCCTCCTCCTCCTCCTCCTAAGACCAGGGGCGAGTCGCACATCGACTCGCCCCCTTTTTGCGCCCTTGCATTTCTTCCCGTCATCCCCGCAGGGATCTGCTTCTCCGGACTTCGCAATCAGCAGAGCCTCACGCTTCCACCAGTCCATACCGGCGCTGCCACTGCCGCTTCAGCCGCGTCCACACAGCATCGCGTTCTTCGCGCGAGATCGTTGGGTCAGGCGACTCCACAAAACGCGCGGCCTCTGATTTCGCCAGCTCCAGCAGATCACGATCGCGCGCCAGGTTTGCGACGCGAAACTCCGGCAGGCCGGCCTGCCGCGTGCCGAAGAACTCGCCCGGCCCCCGCTGCGCCAGATCCATCTCGGCCAGCGCGAACCCATCCTGCGTCTGCACCATTGCATCCAGTCGCAGCTCCGCTTCCGGCGATATCCTGCTTCCCGTCAGCAGCACGCAGTAGCTCTTCGCCGCGCCGCGACCCACGCGCCCGCGAAGCTGATGCATCTGCGCCAACCCGAAACGCTCCGCATGTTCAATCACCATCACCGTCGCGTTCGGCACATCCACGCCAACCTCAATCACGGTCGTCGACACCAGCACGTTGATCTCGCCGCGCTGGAAGCGTGCCATCGTCACTTCCTTATCGTCTGCACTCATGCGCCCGTGCAGAAGTCCCAGCTTCAGCCCGTGCAGCGCGCCATTGCTCAGCTCATCGAACATCTCCGACGCCGACCGCAGCTTCGCTCGCGACACCGTCCGCTTCGGCTTCGTCTCGAGCGCAAGCTTCTTCGTCGCGCTTCTTCTGCTCTTCGACGCTGACTCGCTGACTTGCTGACTCGCTGAGTCCGGGCTGAAGCCCGGACCTGCCGCTGACTCGCTCGTCTCATCCTTCGCAAAATCCAGCTCCGGCTGATCGTCGCGTTCGCCTTCGATGATCGGATAAACGATATACGCCTGCCTGCCTGCTTCAACCTGTTTGCGCACGAACTCCCACACCTCATCCGCCCGCTCCTCGGGCATGCGCCGCGTGACAATCGGCGTTCGTCCCGGCGGCAACTCGTCGAGCACGCTCGCCTCAAGATCGCCATAGATCGTCAGCGCCAGCGTGCGCGGAATCGGCGTCGCCGTCATCACGAGCACATCAGGTTCAGTCGCCGTTCCACTTGCTCCGGGTTTGCGCATCAGCTTGAAACGCTGCTGCACGCCAAAGCGATGTTGCTCATCGACGATCACTAGCCCCAGATTGTCGAAGTCCACCTTCTCTTCGACCAGCGCATGCGTCCCAATTGCGAGATCCGTCTCGCCGCGAAAGATGCGCCCGCGCGCATCGCGCTTCATGCGATCATCCAGCGAGCCTGTCAGCAGCGTCACGCGATAACTCCGCTGCTTGCTCGGCGAAACCGCATCGCGCAGCAACTTGCGCGCGGAGAGATAGTGCTGTGTCGCGAGAATCTCCGTCGGCGCCATCATTGCGACCTGGTATCCGTTCTCGATCGCCACCAGCGCTGCCTCGAGCGCCACAATCGTCTTGCCTGAACCCACATCGCCCTGCAGCAATCTCCGCATAGGCCGCGGCGCGCGCATGTCCGCAACAATCTCGCCGAGCACGCGCTTTTGCGCGCCCGTCGGCTTGAACGGCAACACCTGCTTCAAGGCGGTGCGTACCTGGTCGTTCGTGACGAACGCCGTTCCTTCGCGCTCGCGCAATCGTCTCCGCTTCAGCTCCAACCCAAGCTCGAGATACCAAAGCTCCTCAAAGATCAGCCTGCGATGCGCCGGCGTGCGCGCCGACATCAGCTCCGTCATCGGCGTGCCCGCAGCAGGGAAGTGAATCGCCTCCAGCGCCTCCATGCGCGAGGGCAGCCCCAGCCGTTCGCACAGCGCCGCAGGCAGCGTCTCTTCGGCCGCGCCGCGCGCACCGGATTCCAAAGCCCCGCTCTCCTTCAACTCGCGAAAGATCGTCCACATCACCCGCCGCAGCCAGCGCGACGTCAGCTTCGATCCCCATGGCGTCGTCCCTCCCACCGACGGATACACCGGCACGATTCTGCCCATCTCGAGCGTCGTGAACTCCGCGTCCTCACCCGTCGCGCTCGCATCCGGCAGAATCTCGAACGTCGGCTGCACCATCTTGAACTTCGTCGAACCCGGCGGTGCGTTCAGTGCATTCCCGCTCCGAGAGCCCTCCAGCTTCCCATACAGCGCAATGCGCTGCCCCGCCCGAAACCTGTCCTTCAGATACGAGCCGTGAAACCACAGGCACTTCACCGTTTCAAATATCGGCGGAGGCCGCAGCAGCCCATCCATGCCCGGCTCCCTCTGCTGATCCGCCGCATTCAGCGGAGCCACCCCCACCGTCATCTCGAAGATCGGCCCCGAGCGCGTCCGCAGCAGCACCGATCCACGAACCTCGCCAATCACCGACGCCATCTCGCCCGGCATGTAGGCCGAAAGTGGTTTGGGATGTAGACGATCCTCGTATCGGAACGGCAAATGGTACAGCAGGTCCTCCACCGTCTCGATGCCCCGCTCGTGCAGACCCTCGCCAATACGCGCACCGATTCGCTTCACAAACTTAACCGGCGTCTGCATTTCAAGGGTCACGGCCTTGATGCTAGCAGGGGATTCCACTACAGCTTTAGTACCGTCAGAATGGGATAATAAGAGGTAGAGCCCCCCAGTTCTAAGCTCGGCAATGGATTCCTTCTTCTTCCGTTTCAGAAACGCGCTTGTCCTGATCGTCATCGTGCTGCTTCAGGTCGTCGCGCTCGCCGTTCAGGTGCAGCGCCCGATCGAAGGCGCGATTCCCGGAAGCGCCCCCGACGGCAAAAAAGTCACGCTCCTTCGCCGCTGGACCGTCGCCCTCGTCACCCCCGTCGAGCGCCTTACGCACGGCTCAAGCCTGCACACCCGCAGCGTCTGGGACAACTACATCGACCTCCGCCACACTCGCCAGCAGAATCAGCAGCTCAAGCAGGAGATCACCCAGCTCCGCGAAGAAGAAGCCGCCTTCGCCGAAGACGCCGCCCAGGGCCGCCGCCTCCAGGCTGTGCTCGGCTTCCAGCAGCAATATATTTCCAAGACCGTGGCCGCCCAGGTCATCGGCACCAGCGGTTCGGATCGCTCGCATGTCCTCTACCTCGACAAAGGCCTCGTCGACGGCCTGCGCCCCAATCAAGCCGTCATCACCCCCTACGGCGTCGTCGGCAAGCTGCGCGACGTCTTCCCGCACACCTCACAGCTTCTGCTCATCAACGATTCCAGCTCTGGTGCCGGCGTCCTGCTCGCCTCCACGCGCATCCGCGGCATCCTTCGCGGCACCACCGCCGGCGAAATCCAGATCAACAACCTCACCCCGGACCAGCGCATCAAGCCCGGCGAGCAGGTCATCACCTCCGGCGGCGACCAGGTCTTTCCGCGCGGCCTTCCCGTCGGCACCATCGTCTCCGTTGTCCCGGACCCGCAGCACCAGCCCTATACGGCCATCACCATCAAGCCGGCCGCCAACCTCGCCCAGCTTGAAGAGGTCCTCGTAATCACCGGCACCTCGTCCACGCTGCCCGCACAGGCCCAGGCCGACGCCGCCCAGGCTGAAGCGACTGCCGAGGAAAACAAGCGCGCTGCCGAGGTCCTCGCCGAGAAGCTGCCCAGCATCTACGACCAGCCGACCACTGACAGCAACTCACCCAACGCGTCAAACACCACGCAAACCCCTGCCGCGACCGCCGCCAACGGCAAGCCCATCGACACCACCGGACAGAACCTCGTCGGCGGCCAGCCCGGAGTGCCCAACTCAGGACTTCCCAGAGCTCAGCCGCCGCTTCATCCTGATCGCTACACACCCGGATCCACACCGCCCGCCGCCGACCTGCAACCCGGCGCGCCCGCCACTTCTACCTCTACGCAAGCAAAGCCCGAAGCCCCCTAAACCCAACGCAGACCCCGATGCCTGAGCATAGTTACACATCTCGAGCCGAGCTTGACCAGTACGCGTTTCGACCCATCGTCACCGTGCTGGCGCCGCTGCTCTGCATCCTGCTGCAGGCGATGCTTCCCAAGACCTGGGCCAAGTTCAACTACGTCGATCTGCCGCTCATCGCCGTCATCTTCTTCGCCGTCGCCCGCCGCAATCCCATCACCGGCACCATCACCGGCACCATCATCGGCCTCTTGCAGGACGGCCTTACGAACCATCCCTTCGGCGTCTTCGGCATCGCCAAAGGCATCATCGGCTACATCGCTGCCAGCATTGGCTTCGCCGTCGACGTCGACAACATGGTCAATCGCGTTCTGCTGAACTTCGGCTTCAGCCTCATGCAAAGCGGCCTTCTCTATCTCATTTCGAGACGACTTTTGGCCGATCCAAGCGTCCATCTACAGCCGGTCCATCAGCTTATCTGCGCGGTCGTAACCGCAGTCGTCGCTATCCCGGTCTTCCTCCTGCTGGACCGCTTCAAGCTCCGCGAGTAGCGATGAACACGCAGACAACCACGCGTTCACGCCATCAGCAAATCAGAGGAACACGGTCTTGATCTTCAACGACGACAATACGGATGCCCTTAGCCGGCGCGAAAAGCTTTCTGCAATAAAGCTCTCCGCCTCGCAGTACGTCGTCGCGCTCGTGCTGCTCGTCCTCGGCGCCGGCCTTTGGCGTGTGCAGGTACTCGGCGCCTCCAACTACCGCGTCCTCGCTGAGCAGAACCGCATCCGCAAAGTCCCCGTCCTCGCCCCGCGCGGCCGCATCTTCGACCGCGAAGGCCGCATCATCGTCGACAACTATCCGTCTGTGAGCTGCTTCCTTCTCCGCGAAGGCCAGGCCCATCTCGATCAGGATCTCCCGCTCATCGCCAGCGGCCTGCACATGACCGTCGATCAGATTCAGTCGACGATCCGCCACTACCAGTCCGCGCCCAAGTATCAGCCCATCCCGCTCAAGCAGGACATCACGCCCGACGAGCAGGCCTTCATCGCCGCCCACCGCGACGATCTCCCCGAACTTGAAACTCTCGACGAGCAGCGCCGCCTCTACCCTGACAACGGCTTCATGGCCCACGTCATCGGCTACGTCGGCGAGGTCTCCGAGGCCGACCTCAACAACTCCAAGTACGCCTTCTACTCGCCCGG
Source organism: Acidobacteriaceae bacterium (assembly GCA_035944135.1). Lineage (NCBI taxonomy): Bacteria > Pseudomonadati > Acidobacteriota > Terriglobia > Terriglobales > Acidobacteriaceae > Acidobacteriaceae bacterium. The sequence goes on along the minus strand of DASZBM010000001.1, from coordinate 149,565 downwards.
CGACGTCGTCGGTAAGTCCGGCGTCGAGGAAGCCTACGACGAAATCCTTCGCGGCACCGACGGCTCCCGCGACGTCATCGTCAACTCGCACGGTAAAGAAGTTGGCATGTTAGGCCAGGAGATGGCCAAGCCCGGCACGGACCTCCGCCTCACCATCGACCTCGACCTCCAGAAAGCCGCCGAGCGCGCGCTCGAAGGCAAGACCGGCGCCATTGTCGCCATGGACCCGCACACCGGCGAGATTCTCGCCATGGCCTCGCGCCCCACCTTCGATCCCAACCAGTTCGCCGTGCGCCTTAGCCATGCCTACTGGCAGTCCATCATCACCAACCCCGACCATCCGCTGATGAACAAGGCCATCCAGGCACAACTGGCCCCCGGCTCGACCTTCAAGGTCATCATGACGCTCGCCGGGCTGCAGGAGAACGCCGCGCAGAACATGCACGTGGAATGCAACGGAGGCGCAACGTTCTTCGGCCACTTCTTCGCCTGCGACAAGCACCACGGCATGGTCGACATCCACAGCGCGCTGCCATACTCCTGCGACACCTTCTACTACACGCTCGCCAACAAGCTCGGCATCGACACCATCGCGAAATACGCCGAGAGCGTCGGCATCGGCGAGAAGACCGGCGTCGACATCCCCGACGAGGCCTCCGGCGTCATGCCCTCCACCGAGTGGAAGCTCAAGACCCAGCACGACAAGTGGTACGCCGGCGAGACCATCTCCGTCGGCATCGGCCAGGGCGCCATCGAGGTCACGCCCCTGCAGCTTGCGCGCGCTCTCAGCGGCATCGCCTCGGGTGGTGTTCTCCGCCGGCCGCATCTTGTCTTCCCCAACGAGCTCACACCGGAACAGCTCACCGCGATTCAGAACAACTATCCCGGCTCAGGCAACAAGACGATTCCCCTTACGCCCGAAAACTGGGAGATCATCACCGACGATATGGCCAACGTCACGCAGAGCCCCATCGGCACGGCGGCCGAAGCCCGGCTCGATGGTGTGGACTTCGCCGGCAAGACCGGTACCGCACAGGTCGTCGGCCACGACACCAAGCTCGCCCACGGCCACAACACCATCCCCAACGCCTGGTTCGTCGGCATCGCTCCCCGCCGCAATCCTGACATCGTTGTCGCTGTCCTTTGGGAGCACGGCAACTGGGGCAACAACTCCGCCAAGCTCGCCGCGCAGGTCATCAACGCCTACATCACCAAGCAGCGCACCCGCGCCGGCAACCTGATGAAGCTCGCCGAAACGCCCGCTGCCAAACCTGACGGCCTCGGCGGCGCCGCCCCGGCTGCGAACACCACAGCGGGTGTATCTGGTTCTGCTCCGGGTGGACAGTGATGCTAGTTGAACGGCAGGAGCGTAATTCGAATGTTGCTGGGTCTGATGCTCAGAAGGGCCCCGGCCTCGAGTTGAGGTCGTCCTCGTCCGAGGGCTTCCAGCACTCGCACACCAACTTGGCGCGGCAGGTTCGCGCCTGTGCGCAACTGGACCACGCTCGGACCGGTCAGCCGGTTGCGCGCAAGGAGAATTCCGAAATCCAAGTCCTCGGTGAAAACAATGTGCCCGTGCCGCTGGGCATAGGACATGATCTCCTCGTCGGGCGCCCCTGCATGTCCGATAGAAGACCAGTGGATCGAAGGGTATCCGGCTTCCGACAGGAAGTTGCACCACAGCCGGCTCAGGTTCATGTCAACGACGATCGTCATCCGGCTAAGGGCATAAGCTCGCTGGACTGTGCCGATAGTGCCGCGTACCGCAATGCCTGCAGAACATCCTCGCGCTCGAGGTACGGATACGCATCAAGAACCTCTTCAATGCTTACTCCAGTACCCATCAGGCCAACAATCATGCCTACCGTAACGCGCATGCCCCGAATGCAGGCTTTACCTTGCATCACGGCTGGGTCGTGGGTTATCCGGTCAAGTTCGTCCATGGCGGGTCTCGCTCACCGCTATCTTACGTGCTCGCTTCCCGTTTTTGTCGGGAAATGCGAAGCAGCGCCCATAGGTTAGGAACCCATGCTGCGTACCCGACTCCGCGATTTCGACTGGACCCTGCTGGTCTTCGTGCTCATCATGTGCGTGATCAGCGTCATCGAGATTCGCTCTGCCACCGCCACCACCAAGTTCCACGGCTTCCAGGTCAAGCAGGTGGAGTTCATCGCCGTCGGTCTCGTCCTGATGTTCGTCGTCTCGGTCATCGACTACCACCGCCTGCTCGACATCGCTCCCTGGGCCTACGGCATCAGTCTCTTCCTGCTCGTCGCCGTGCTCATCCCGCACATCGGCCAGAAAGTCCTCGGCGCCCGCCGCTGGATCAACCTCGGCGGCGGTGTCCACTTCCAACCCTCCGAATGGGTCAAGCTCGTGCTCATCCTCGCCGCCGCCCGCTTCCTCTGGACGCGTGTCGGCGAAGAGATGAACTGGGTCGACATCGCCAAGGTCGTCGCCCTGATCGGCATCCCCATGGCGCTCGTACTCAAACAGCCGGACCTTGGCACCGCGCTCACCTACCTTCCCGTGCTCGTAGTCGGCATGTTTCTCGGCGGCATGCAGTGGAAGCAGGCGGCCATCATCCTCCTCGGCCTGCTCATGCTCGGTGGCATCGCCTTTGCTACAGGCAAGCACCTCAAGCCCTACCAGCAAAAGCGCATCGACGCCTTCCTCAACCCCGATTCCGACCCCAAGGGCTCCGGCTACCAGATCCGGCAGTCGCTCATCGCCGTCGGTTCCGGCGGCATCTGGGGCCAGGGTTCCAATAAAGGCAGCCAGACCCAGGGCGACTTCCTCCCCATTCCCTACACCGACTTCATCTTCGCCGCCTTCTGCGAGGAGCACGGCTTCGTCGGCGCTGTCATCGTCCTCCTGCTCTACTTCCTGATATTGATACGCCTGGTTCAGAACGCCCAGACCGCCGCCGACGCGCCGGGAGGTCTGCTGGTCATGGGAATCTTCGCCGTCTTGCTCTTCCAGGTGGCTATCAATATAGGAATGTGCATCGGTCTCATGCCCGTCACCGGCATCCCCCTGCCGCTGATGAGCTACGGCGGCTCTTCCGTCCTCTTCACGTTCCTCGCGCTCGGCATCGTCATGAACGTCCGTATGCGCCGTTTCGTGAATTAGCCCGCTTGACAATTCGCTCCCCCGGAGAGGCGGGAATTTTCGAAGCTCCTTCATAACTCCGGCATAAGGTCCGGACCTAACTCTCATGTTCTGAAGATTTTGCGCAATAAATGGGGGGGGAGGGGGCACCCCCGCCCTGCACCATTATGTACTCCCTCATTCCTCGCATCTGGCTTCTCGCATCTCCCGCGGATGGTGCATACTAGAAGGTAGGTTCTGGCCGGAAGGCCAGCCCCAAACGAATTGACCGCTCGCAGGATGTCACCCATTCCCTGCCGGCGGCCAGGCAAGATCTTTTAGAAGGCCGGCCAGGCACGGATCAACTTCCGCAGGCCGGACAGGTTTTGAGAATGCAGCCATGCGGACGGCTAACGGCCCCGCCTCAGTCTGAGGTTGATCTGGTCACAAACTCCGCACGGCAGCTTCTGCCCGAGAACAACATGTTGGACTCCCGGGCACGCAGCGCCACACTGGACAAGTTCTTTCTCAACGAATTCCTCGGGACGCCACTCGCGCCTCCCGCAGGCAGCGCCTGCAAGTTGGCAGGCCGTTTGTTGAGCTCGTTGAATTCACCGCCAGTTTTCGCAGCGCATACCTCGTCCGCTCCTGGGAGGTTCGCCCTCGCGAGCTAACGCTCCGGGGCCTTGACCCTGCCTGTTCTGCCAGCTTGTGCCCGGACTCTGATTCCGGCACGGCAGAAAGCAGAGCAGCAAATGTCGAAAGAAATCTATATATCGAGCACGCCGCACGAGACGCGGCTTGCCATCGTCGAGAAAGACGAACTCGCCGAAATCTACTACGAGCGCGAGAACGAATACACCCTCGCAGGATCCATCTATAACGGCCGCGTCACCCGCGTCCTCCCAGGCATGCAATCCGCCTTCGTGGACATCGGTCTCGAGCGCGACGCCTTCCTCTACATCACCGACTTCATGGAGGAGCAGGGCGACGCCGCCGACTTCGAGGCCGAGAGTTCGCGCTCCGGCCGCGGTCAAAGCCGCGAGCGTGGCGAAGGCAGAGGCGAAGGTCGCGAGCGCGGCGAAGGCCGCCGCCGCGGAACACCGCAGCCCCAGACCACCGTCATCGAAGAAGAGCCAGTCACCCTGCAGGGCGAAGCAGGCTCGGCCGACACCGGCGACCAGACGGATGACGGCAGCCGCCGCTGGCGTGGGCGTCGCGGGCGCCGCCGCGGACGTGGCGGCAGCGAAGATCGCCCTGAAGGCAGCTCGCACGTTGAAGCCGGCACAGAGACGAACGTGCCGGAGCCGACCGAGTCGCGCGAGTTTGATGGTCGCCATGACCGTCGCCGGGCGGATCGTGATCGCGACCGAGAAATACTGGCACGCCAGGACTCCGTCCGTGAACGCTTCGCCGCACGCGGCCACCGTCATACTGTTGCTGAAGAATCCGTCGATGTGAATGCATCGGCAGAGCCCTTCATCCTCCCAGGCGAATCGCTCTCCAAGTACCGCCGCGGCGAGCAGAACGACCAGAAGGCTGCTGAATCTCGCCCGTTCGCAACGCACGAAGCCAGCAGCCATGCGAAGCCTTCCACCGAGTTTGAGCTCCCGGGCTCCTGGGATGGCGGCCTCACCCTTCCCGGCGAGACCCTTTCGCGTCATCGCGGCGCCGAACGCACGGAGGCCCACGCCGCCGAGCCCCAGGAATTCAACCCATCAGGTTCAGCGCGTGGAGGCGACCGCCGCCGTGAGCGCGATGCCCGCCGCGGCCGCTCCGGTCGTGAACGCGATCGCCTCTCTCCCGAGGAGGCGGTGATCCCCGCCGTCACCTCGCAGCATGAGCCAGAGCCTGCACCGCAGCCCTTCAGCGACGACGTTCCTTCCTTTGAAGTTGCCGAGACGCAGGCCCGCCTCGAACTCGAGCACCACGTCGCGGAAGAGAGCGTCTACGCCCCCGAGACCGACGTCGCGCCCGTAAGCGCCGAGACATCCAGCGAGTCCGTTCTCGAAGCCGTCCAGGAGTTCCACGAGACCGTCGCCGAGTACGAGCCCGGTGAAGAGGCTTCGGCATCCTATCGCGTCACTCCCGCCGGTCAGAGCGAGTTCCGCCAGAGCGGCACGGTCGACGAAGCCATCGAGCCCGTCGATGCGGAAGGTGTGGCTGAGCCCCGCTTCGACGAGACGCACGGCTTTGCCGGCGCCGACGCACACGAGTTCACCAACGTGCAGCCCACGGGAGAGATGATCTCCGAATGGCCGCTCACGCCGGAGAACGCGAGCGCCGCTGAAGCGCAAACAGCCGCTCCCATCGAGCACGAGAGTGCTGTGCAGTCGGTCGATCTGGCCCACGCCGAGCCGGCGCCCGCCAGCTTTGAGTCCGGCTCTTCACAGAGCTTTGCCCCCGGCGAAGGTCAGCTGGAGGAAGAGCTGATCGACGAAGAGGATGGTGATCTTCCCGAGATCCACGCTGCTGCGACTGAGGACTACGACGAGGAGACGCTCGACAATGCGGCCGACCTCGGCAGCATGATCCGCGAAATGTCCATCGACCAGCACACGCGAGCCGAACTTCCCGAACTCGACGACGATGAGGACTTCGACATCTCCGAGGAGGAGATGGAGGAGGACGAGCTCGAAGCCGACGGGCCCATCGCCGCCAGCGACATCGATGAGGTCGAAGAAGAGCAGGCTGCTGAAGACGAGGAGTTTCCCGACACCGAAGCCACCGAATCTGCCGAGGCCGAAGGCGAGACCTCAACCGAGCGCGAACCCAGTCGCCGTTTCCGTCGCGATCGCGATCGTGGACGCCGCGGACGTGAACGCGGCGGCGAGCGGCGCGGCGGGCACTCCCGGAACGGCGGACGCGCAGGGCGTCACTCCATGCAGACCACGGACCTGCCCGCAATCAGCGACCTGCTGAAGCCCGGCCAGGAGGTCCTGATCCAGATCGCGAAGGAGCCCATCGCCAAGAAGGGCGCGCGCATCACCTCGCACATCGCGTTGCCGGGCCGCTTCCTCGTGTTCATGCCGACCGTCAACCACGTTGGCGTCTCGCGCAAGATTGAATCCGACAGTGAGCGTCGCCGCCTCAAGGAGATTCTGCTCAGCGAAAAGGGCGACGCCTCCGGCGGATTCATCGTGCGCACAGCGGCATCGGGCGCCAGCGAAGACGAGCTCCGCAGCGACCTCCGCTTCCTGTTGAACCTCTGGGCCGACATTAAGCAGCGCTCCGATTCCTCAAAATCGCCCGCGCTCATCTACCACGATCTCAACCTGGTCGAGCGCATCCTGCGCGACCAGGTTACGGACAACTTCTCGGCGATCTGGGTCGATACCGAGACCGAGTACGAGCGCGTGCTGCGCTTCCTGCAGCGCTTCCAGCCGTCACTCATCCGCCGCGTCAAGCTCTATTCCAAGGAGACACCGCTCTTCGAACAGTTCGGCCTCCAGGAAGAGATCAACAAGGCGTTGCGCTCGAAGGTGTGGCTCAAGTCCGGTGGATCGATCGTGATCAACCAGACCGAAGCCCTGGTCGCGATCGACATCAACACCGGCAAGTACGTTGGCAAGACGGCGCGCCTCGAGGACACCATCGTCAAGACGAACCTCGATGCCATTCCGGAGATCGTTCGTCAGATTCGCCTCCGCGACCTCGGCGGCATCATCGTCATCGATTTCATCGACATGGACGAGCGCAAGAATCGCCAGAAGGTTCTCATCGCGCTTGAGGAGGAGCTCAAGAAGGACCGGGCTCCATCGAAGGTTCTTCAGTTCAATGACTTCGGCCTGGTCGCCATCACCCGGAAGAGGGTCAAGCAGTCGCTGGAGCGTACGCTCTCCACGACCTGCGGCATCTGTCAGGGCACCGGTATGACCAAGTCGCCCGTGACGGTCTGCAACGAGATCTTCGTCGAGCTCCGCAAGATGCACCGCCACCTCGAAAAGGGCGACATCATGCTGCGCGTGAACCCGGAGGTCGTCAAGCAACTCAAGTCCGCCGGCGGCAAGTGGCTACAGGAGATGGAGGAGATGAGCGGCAAGACTATCCTCGTCAAATCCGATCCCAGCCTGCATCCGGAGCAGTTCGACATCCACTAGACCCAGCTAAGCAAGAGCAATGGAGAGGGAGGGGAAGCCCTCCCTCTTTTTGTTGGTGACCCGGAGCGGGATACCACTCCCAGGACATAGTTACTTAAAGGTCTTGTGTCGAGGGGAAAGCATTCCGATAATGGTCGTGCACCAGAATCCGCTTCCGCTCGAATAAGGAGTTCGTCTGTGCGACTGACGCGTCTTTGTGTTGCCGCCGCCCTCGTTTTTTCTGCCGCCGCCATTCATGCTGACAGCAAGAACATCGCTGACTATCCGCTGCGGCTGCATATCTTCAGCAGGAACGAGACGACCTTCTATCACAACCGCTGGCCGGACGAGTCGAAAGGCGAGGGACGCGCGAACCTCTTTGAGAATGGTGAGGCGCGCGGGATCGACTTCAACTTCGATTGCTCGAAGAAGATCAAAGCGTCATTTGGGTTTGAGACGTATCCGGCGAAGTGGAAGAAGCCGGGCAGGCAGTTGACGGTGTTGTTCCCAGAGTTCGGCAAGGCCGGCAGCTTCTTCACTTGCACCATCGACACGGATGTGAAGGACTTCGCATATACAGCGGGTAACGGACGGATGGGCTCGGAGTCGGTGGATGCTTTCAAGCACTGGATGGTCGTGCATGACTACGACCCTGAGCACGGCAAAGACATGCCGACGAAGGCGGCGCCCGCCGGAGACGCACAACCAGCGGCGACCCACAACTAGTCAGCGGCGTAATGAGCGCATCTCGTTTGCTGGTGCTGCAGTCGAGCTTCGCAGCACCAGCGAACTCGTTACCGTGTACTCCCGGCCCACTACGTGCGGGTCCTTCCCGAAATCCGACAGCGCTGTGTAGAACGCCTGGGCAAGATTTTCCCGCGACAGCCGAATGGTTGTGAGTGGCGGCTGAATGATGTCGCTCATTTCGATATCGTCGAACCCGACGACCGAGAAATCGTCCGGCACCGATAAGCCGTGCCGCCGAATCACCCGCAGTGCGCCGATCGCGGTGAGGTCATTCGCGCACATGATCGCCGTGGGTCGCGCGTCGATGCCAAACAGCTCTTCCATGCAGCTCTCACCGCCGGATATCCGATAGTTGCCGGCGAGAATGTACTCCGGATGCACATTCAGACCCGCATCATTCATCGCCTCATGAAACGCGCTGATGCGATGATCCGAAATCGTAAGCCCCGACGACCCGCCAATATATGCAACGCGTTCGTGGCCCAACTCACGGAGATGTCTCACAGCCTCACGCAACCCGCTGAGGTAATCGATCACGATATCGGAGAGCCCCGGCCCGACCACGCGCCTGTCCATCGTCACGAGCGGCACACGGTGATGGATCAGGGCCTCAATTGGTTCCGTCTCGATCTCCGCTGCCAGCAGCGCCACACCATCCACCTGCCGGATCAGCATCCGACGAATCGTCTGCTGCATGCGTGAGACGTGCAGGTCTGTCGTGGCGAGGAACATATCCTGGTTGTTGTTCGCCAGGATGCCTTCGAAGCTGCGAATGAACTCAGGGAAGAACGGATTTGTGATGTCCGGAATGATGAGCCCGTAGCTGCTGCTGCGGCCGTACTTCAGTGTCGCCGCGCTTCCATTCGGAACGAATCTGGTCTCCTCGATCACCTTGCGCACACGCTCCGCAGTCTCCGGCCGCACAACGCTTGAGCCGTTGATGACGTTCGACACCGTGGCGCTCGAAACGCCGGCCAGCTTCGCGATGTCGCGCATGTTCATTGCAGTTCACTCTAGCGTGCGCACGGGGAAAGCGGAAGCTAAGCGTGCTGCACTTGAATTCTGGTCGTTCCTATTCGCGAAACTTCACCGCTTCCTTGCTGGCTCCATCTCTCACGACAACCTGTTGCGCAGCGGACGATATGTCTCCGCCATCGATAACGATCCGCTCATTCGCAGCTCCTTCGAGCGATAGAAAAACTTTCGTATCGTTCAGCAGCCGAGGCGCTGAGACGAGCACCTGCTTGCTCGATAGAAACCGGAGCGCCGACTCCGCGCCAGCATCCGCCATGACGCTCAGCCCAGACACCGCCGCGTCAGTCACGCGATCAAACATGACGGCAGGCCGCAAGTCCTGCGTCGCGGTCTGAAGCCGTATGTTCTGCAACGTCAGGCCGCACACTCCGCGCGCGTAGATCCCATACGCGGGAATCGGCCCCAGCATGAAGTACTCGCCTGCAAACTCCGACAACTCGCGCCGCGCCGCATCCTCAGCTGTTCCTCCACCCCCGAACGTCAGATGCACATCCGACATCGATACGTTCTCCATCGTCGCGCCGCCGACGCAGTTGAAGACAATCGCCGAAAGTTTCTCACCCTCGTTAGCGTTCGACGTCACCTTCGCCTCATCGATCTGCCCGGGGTTCGTCGTCACATTGCCGTGAATATTTGAGAACGAAAGATTGCGCAGCACGGCAGGCGTCGTCGACTCACCTTCGTGCGCTGCCATCATGTCATCCTTCACCGCAGGTGGAGGCGCATCCGGCGGTGTGCGCCGTGGCGCGCGCGGGCCTACGCCCACGTGGATAGGCCCCGTCACATCATCCAGCAGGATGTTCGAGAACGAAAGATTCTCGTATGTCGAGCCAGGATTGCCCTGAAATTTAATCGGGCAGCCGTACACCTGGTGCAGAATGCAGTTCGAAACCGCGATGTTTCGCACATCACCGCCGCCAAAGCGAAACACGGACCAGCGTGTCGAGAAGAAACTGTTCGTCACCGTAACGTTCTGGCAGCTTCCGAACAGCGCGCACGCATCATCCTGCGACAGCACAACGCAGTTGCTCACCGTCACATACTTTGCGCTGATGAAATGAAAGCCATCATTATTTCCGTTCACGCGATTATGGATGTACAAAGTGTCCATGTGTACGCGCTGCGACTGAATCACGCGGATGCTGTGGTACGCGCAGTCGATAAGGTCAAGGTTCCGGATTGTCAGCCCTTCGCACTGATACGCCAGGACGTGATACGGCCGCTTGCCTCCGCCGATTCCGCTCGGCGGAGTTTGCCCGCGCACCGGTGAATGAAACTCGTTGCCCTGACCGTTGATCGTTCCCGGTCCCTCGATCGTCACATTCTTCGCGTGAACCGCAAACAGCAGCGCCCAGTTGCCGTCCACCAGCGTCGTATCGCCGTGCAGCGGAATCGCATCCACCGCGTGATACTGCTTGCCATCTGCACTTCCCAGCAACGTTGCTCCCGCCGCGATGTGCAGCGTCACATTGCTCTTCAACTCTGTCGTACCAATCTGAAACGTGCCTGCCGGCACCAGCACCGTTCCTCCGCCATCGCGCGCGCATGCGTCAATCGCCGCCTGTACCGCGGCCGTGTCCATCGCTTTGCCATCGCCCTTCGCGCCGAAGTCACGAACGTTGTATACGCGCGCGCCCAGGTCACTGCCCGAGGCATGCGCGGGCTGCGCTTTCAGCGTCTTGGTGCCCAGCAGACCCAGAGCAATCGCCCCCGCAGGCGCATTCCCAAGCCACTGACGACGCGTGAGCAGTCCAGTTACAGAACATGAGGAATCGTTCACAGCAAAACCTCTCGAGAGCGGTTTTTGATTTCTACTTCGTAACGCGCAGCATCAGCACGCCGTGCGCAGGAATCGCAACGTCATATTTCACCGGCAGCGTTCCGAGATCCTCGTGCAGCCAAAGATCGCGCGCCCGCACGGCGCCGCTGAATCCAAGCTTCGCGAAATTGACATGCGCCGTAAGCATCTTTGGTTGACGATTGAAGATGCCTACTGCTATTGCGCCACTTAGCGGCTTCGACCACACTTCGATCGGCCCTTCCGTATACACGCGGTCGCCCTGCCTGCCCAGCGCATCCTGATCGACGGCAATCACCTCTTTGTTCATCAGGATCGCCTTGGTCTCGTCCGTCATGGTCGCGAGATCGTTGCCCGCGAGCAGCGGAGCCGCCAGAATCGCCCACAGGCTCATGTGCGTGCGATATTCTTCGTTCGACATCTTGCCATTGCCCACTTCGAGCATGTCCGGATCGTTCCAGTGCCCCGGGTCCGCGAAGCGCGCAAGGCCCGCCTGACTGAAGCCGATGTCAGCCATGCGTGCGTAATTGTCGGAGATATCGCCCGTCGTACGCCACAGGTTCCCACCCACGCTCGCGCCCCACTCCCACACGGCGTCTTCGCCGTACTGGCACAGGCTGTAAACGATCGGCCGCCCCGTCCCGCGCAGCGCATCGCGCATCTTGACGTAGGCTTCGATCATGATCTTGTGTGCTGCCTCGGGCGACGGCGCAGCCTTCATCTGATCGCGCAGCCCGCACAGATCGTACTTCAGGTAATCGATTCCCCACGCGGCGTACGTCTGGGCGTCCTGAACCTCATGCCCCAGGCTGCCCTCGAATCCCGCGCAGGTCTTCGCGCCCGGCGATGAATAAATCCCGAGCTTCAGCCCCTTCGAGTGCACATAATCCGCGAGCGCCTTCATGTCCGGAAACTTCGCGTTCGAATGGATGACCCCTTGTGCGTCGCGCTGGCCCTCCCACGTGTCGTCGATGTTGACGTACACGTAGCCCGCGTCGCGCATTCCGGAGGAGACCATCGCATCCGCGGTCGCCCGGATCGTGGCGTCGTCCACTTTCTCGTGAAAGTGGTTCCAACTGTTCCAGCCCATCGGAGGCGTTTGCGCCAGCTTCTGCGACCGAACGGCCAGCGGAGAGACAAAGAAAGCGGCCAGAACAACCGGGCCGATCAGCCGCGAAAGCAAACTCATGCGATGCCTTTAAAGGGAGGGTGACAAGCGGAGATATTTATACGTATATATAACGATTCGGTCAACCTTTGTTTTCAGCTGCGCCAGCTCTGTTGTTTGAGAATTTCAAATAGTAAAACGCTAATGTCGCAATCAAAAAAGCATTTGACAAGCATTCCTGCGTGCTCTTAATGTAAGGCCGCTCGGAATTGACACGTATAAATAGCGTTCTCCGGGCCGGGATTCGATACGTATAAGTTGCACCGATTACCAGCAAAATTCAGGAGGCAGAGAAAACCATGATGCGTAAATCTCCTCGTTGGAAGAGTGCCGCTCTGACCCTGCTGTGCGTCAGCTTCCTGGGCTTCGAAACAACCGCCCATCCTCAGACCTCCAGCGCAACCATCAGCGGGCATGTCGTGGACAAAAGCAATGGAGCTGTCCCCGCTGCGAAGGTGACGCTCATCAACCAGCTCACCAACGTTCGCGTGCAAACCAGTGTTCGCCACGACGGAGACTTCGTCTTCCCAGACGTCGAGCCGGGCACCTTCACCGTTGTCGTCGATGCCCAGGGATACAAGGAGCTGCGCAAGGTGAACCTCATCCTCAGCGCCTCGCAGAATCTTTCCGCCGGCACGCTCGTGCTGGACGTCGGCGAGGTCAACGAGTCGGTCACCGTCGCCGCGGACATCACTCCGATTCAGACCACGAGCTCCGAGCGCTCTGAGGTGCTCGACACCAAGCAGATGGAGAACCTTCTCGCCGTTGGTCGTGACGCAATGGCACTCACCCGCACGATGCCCGGCGTTGTGGTCAGCGGCGGCGGTGGCGGATACGGCTCCTCGAGCCTGGGCACGGAAGCGACGCCAACAGTGAACGGCGTCAACAGCGAATACAACTCCGCGACTGTTGACGGGGTCACGGGCAACACGCGCGGCCTCAGCACGCTGGACACGCCGCTGAACCTCGACGCGATTCAGGAAATCACGATCCTGACCGCGAACTACCAGGCCCAGTACGGCAAGACCGCCGGTTCGAACATCAATATCGTCACCAAGAACGGAACGTCACGCTTCCACGGCACGGCCTACGAGTACTTCCGCAACGAGGACCTGAACGCGAACTCATGGTTCAACAACTACACCGGCGCTCCGCGCGCCCGCTATCGTTACAACACCATCGGCGGCACGCTCGGCGGCCCGATCTTCTGGCCGGGTCACTTTGACCGTAATAAGAACAAGCTTTTCTTCTTCATCTCGGTCGAGGACTCACCGATCACAACGCCCGACGGCTTGAAGTACTACCGCGTGCCCACACAGCTCGAGGTGAGCGGCGACTTCTCGCAGACCTACAACCAGGGCACAGCAACGCAGAACGCCAGCACGCTTGTCCGCATCAAGGACCCCAACGCGTCTGGCGCATGCGCGGTCAACTCGGCTACACCCGGGCCTGGATGTTTTCAGAACAACGTGATTCCGCCGGCCGACATTAACAAGCAGGAACAAGCACTGCTGAACATCATTTACCAGAACACCCTTGTGCTGAACCCGCAGTTCGCGTTCAACAATGTCACGATCAGCAATAACAACTACAACTACATCACCAACTACTCGGCGGATAAACCTGTGAACCAGGAGATATTCCGAATCGACTACGCTCCGACACAGAAGATCCACATGTTCGGGCGCGGCGATCTCGAGACGGTGAACGACAACGACTTCTCATCTCCGGCGAACAACCTTCCGTGGCTGATGCGCGTGAACTACCGCACCACAAATCCGAACTTCGTCTACAACCTGATCTACACGTTCAAGCCGAATCTTGTGAACGAACTGAATCTCGGCACTGCAGGATGGAGCGAAACGCAGCTCTACAGTAATGCGGACCTCACGAAGGCGCAGCTCAGTTCGGGCGGGTACAACGTTCCGGCACTGTATCCGGGCGTCAATCCTCTGAACCTTCTGCCGGCCGTCAGCTTCGGTCTTACGAACTCTGCGAACTTCGGCTGGGACAGCCGGTTTCCGATGACCGATCAGGTCCGCTCTTATAGTGCGACCGACAACGTGACATGGATCCTCGGCCGCCACACGCTCAAAGGCGGTGTTGATGCGCAGACGGACTCCTACCTGCAGGTGAATCACAATCGCGTAGGCAACTTCTCCTACGCAACCGATACGAAAAATCCCAACAACTTCAACTTCGCCTATGCGAACACGTTGCTCGGCTACTTCGATACCATGAGCGAGGTCACGCAGCTGGTGAACTACAAGCCGCGCACGAACGCCTTCGAGTGGTACACGCAGGATCAGTGGCAGGCCACGAAGAAACTGCTGTTGGACTATGGTGTGCGCTACTCCTGGGACATCGCGCAGCGGCTGTCGGCAGGCAACAACTTCGCGCCGGAGTTGTACAGCGCATCGGCCGCCCCCATTCTGTATCAGCCCCTCAACAGCACCAACTCCGTCGATCCAACTACCGGAAACAAGTATCCGGCCGCCTATGCCGGCCTCTTCGTCCCGAACACCGGCAACCTGAGCAACGGCGTCCTCAACGTGAACACAAAAGGGTTCCCGCAAGGCACCGTCTACGGCAACGGAGTGCTGTTTGCGCCGCGCGTGGGCTTCGCGTTTGATCCGACAGGCCGCGGTAATTCGGTCATCCGCGGCGGCTACGGCATCTTCTACAACGTTCGCGCCCGCAGCGGGCAGGAGGGCGACCTAACGAACAACGCGCCGACGACAAACTCGCCGGAGCAGTTCTACGGAAATATCAACACCTTCCAGAACGCAAGCGGCCTGAACGGTCCCTTCAGTGTGAGTCATGCCATTCCGCTGCACCAGAAGACCATCTACACCGAGAACGCGAGCATCGGCGTTCAGCAGAAGTTAGGTTGGGGCACCGTATTCGATCTCGCATACGTCGGGACCTTTGGCCGCCACCTCAGCGACTACACGCCGATCAATGAAGTTCCTTACAACGCGGAGTTCCTCTGGTCGAGTCACAGCCCTGCGGGCGGCATTCTGCCGGATAACTTCTTCCGTCCGTATCCAGGGTTCAACACAATCAACATGCAGTACTTCAACCTCACGTCCAACTACAACGCGCTCCAGGTGCAGATGACGCATCGCTTCAACAAGGGACTGGAGTTCGGTGTCGCGTACACGTGGGGGCGCGCGATGGATTACACCGACAGCTATAACGGCACCGTTGCGATGTACCAGAATCTGCGCGCATGGAACTACGGGCCCGCAGGCTGGGACATTCGCAACAACCTGGTCGTGAACTACCTCTGGAATATTCCGAAGGTGAGCCATGCATGGAACAACTTCTTCACCCGCGCGGTGCTGGACAACTGGCAGATCTCCGGGATCGCTTCAAGAGTGAGTGGGGCACCGGGCGCCATCGCGCTGAAGACGAGTAACAGTGCGAACATTACGGGCGGCGGGGACGGAGCGCGCGTGCGGCTGACGTGCGACCCGATGGCGCGCGCACCGCGGAGCTTCGGTCACTGGTTCAACCCTGCGTGCGTCACCGTGCCGATTGCGGGTGTGGCAGCGACAAGTGCGACGAGCGGATACACGCCGGGCGATCCGGGGAATGCACCGAAGGTGAACTACTATCTGCCGGCAGATACCAACTTCGATACGGCGCTGTTCAAGAACATTCCGTTCTACCGCGAGGCAGTGCTGCAGTTCCGGCTCGAGACTTACAACACGTTCAACCATCCAGAGTTCAGCGGGCTGAACAATACCGCGACCTTCGCGAATGCCAACTCGTCAAGCAATCCGGAGACGGACGCGACGTTCGGGCAGTTGAGTTCAACACTGAATCCGAGGCTGTTGCAACTGGCGCTGAGGATCAATTTCTAGGGACCGCCGCCTGTTCTCAACGCAATGCAGAGACGCTGATCTCTGACTGAGCGCGTTGGCGGTCTGTCGCAGTATTTAGGCTCTCTTGCGCCTCCTTGCGCAGCGTGGCCGCTTCGTTGTGGGCGCCGGAGGCGTCAAGCACTTTCGCGTAGGTGAGCTGTGCGGCAAAGTACCGCGGACTTTGGCGGCCGGAGGTCGCTTCGAACAGGGCTAAACCGCGGCCGGCCGTTTCGCGTGCGTCCGCGATGTCCCCAGCCTGCAGATAAGCGCCACCGAGAAGCACGTAGAGCCACGCCGTTCTCTGCTGCTGGTCCTGGTTGGTCTGCTTCCAGAGCTCGAGGGCGCGCCCATAGTCCTGGATGGCAGTGCGGGCATCTCCGTCGAGTTCGGCAATCCGCCCCGCGGTCGTTGTGATGGCGGCGAGCTCACCCGGAGTCATGTTGCTCGCCAGTTGCTGTTCGTCGTTCGAGCGCGCCATATCCTTATGAGCCTCATGGCGTAAATGCTGCTGGGCGGCGATGGCCGCGAGATCATTCCACGCCATTGCGGCGCCACCGTGATCGTTTTCGTTCTCGAACAGATGAACCGATCGAAGCAGCAGGTGTTTGGCCGTGTCGATCTGGCCGATCTGTGCGTACACAGTTGCCAGGGGACCGAGAGTTGCGGCGTATTCCGACGGGTGCTGGCCGTCGCGCTCGAGGACCGCAAGGGCCTTCTCGTAGTTAGCGGTCGCTTTGGTGAACTCTCCTGTTTGCTGGTAGGCGTAGCCGAGATAGGTCAACGTCATGGCCCGGTCCGTTGGATTTAACTGATCCGCTTCGAGAAGAGAACTCGCGGCCTGGATCAACTGCGGGAGTTGGCCGCGGCGGCTTAAGTCGGACAGGTTGGCGAGCGCGGTGTTTGGATCTTCAGCGCTCAGAGAGGGCGCGCTGATGATTGCGAGAAGCGCACAAAGCAGGATTCGCCGCATGGAAATAGCTCCTTTTGCGTGGCGATTTTGCCTGCGGTCCGCGCTTGATCGCTGGCTTGGAGACGGTATACGCAGGAATTCAAGGGATGTTTCCCGATTGTGACGAATCGTTGACGGGCCGGGACGGGATGTCGAATCGGAGTGTCGCGTGAATTGGAGTGCAGAGGTTAGCTCGCGCTCTATAATTCGGCCACGATGATCTCGAGACGATTTTTTGGATTGGTGTTGGTTTTGTCGGTGGCGTGGGGTTGTTGGGGAGCTTCCGCCAGGGCGCAGGCGGTGAAGACGCCTTACCCTCAGATGGCCCCGCTTGAGCAGTACATGATGCCGGAGGGGGCGGAGGTGGCGCTGGCTCGCACTGCGGCTCCGACTTCGATTTCGGGAAAGGCGAAAGTGTTGGTCCTGCGGCGGGATGGGTACGGCACAGCAGCGGATGGTGGAAATGGATGGACGTGCATGGTGGAGCGCGGGTGGGCTAATAACACGACGGCTCCGGACTACTGGAATCCGAACCTGCGCGCGCCGCACTGCTTCAATCCGCCCGCAGCGAGGACGTTTCTGCCTATCTACCTGATGAAAACGAAGTTGGTGATGGCCGGCGAGAGGTCAAAGGAAAAGATTCTGCAGGCGACGGAGGCGGCGTTCAAGAGCGGGAAGCTGCCGCCGCTGGAGCGCGGCGCCGAAGCCTACATGATGTCGAAGCAGCAGTACCTGGGGGACCGCGATCAGCACTGGCACCCGCATGTGATGTTCTTTGTTTCGGGGGATCAGATAAAGACCTGGGGAGCGGATCTGGCGGACTCACCGGTGATAGCGGCGAATGACCCGGAAGAGCATGTGACGATTCTGTTTGATGTGGTCGACAAGTGGTCGGATGGGACGCCGGGGCCCGCGATGACTCACTGAATCCTTGGCGGCTCGGATGAAATCCAACAGGTATGAAGACGATTCATCCTGAGGCCCGGATTGGGCATGTGCATTTGAAGGTTGCGGACCTGGAACGCGCGATCGCGTTTTATCGCGATGTGCTGGGGTTCGAGGTAACGCAGCGAATGGGGAACAGCGCGGCGTTTCTGTCGGCGGGCGGATATCACCACCACATTGGACTGAATACCTGGGAGAGCTATGGGGGGCAGGCTCCGGCGGCTGGGGCGACGGGGCTTTATCACCTGGCGATTCTGTATCCGACGCGAGCGGAGCTGGGAGATGCGCTGCGGCGGCTGCTGGAGGCGGGGGTGCCACTGGATGGCGCGTCAGATCACGGAGTGAGTGAGGCTCTGTATCTGCGGGATCCGGATGGGAATGGCGTGGAGCTTTACTGGGATAAGCCGCAGAAGGAGTGGCCGCGGACAAAGGATGGGGAACTCGCGATGGTGACGAGGCCACTGGATTTGAAGGGGCTGTTGGCGGCGGCGAAGTGAGATTTCATCCAGCAGATGTCTCAACCGGCGCTTTGGGGTGTTTAATCTCGAGACGGGCTCTGTTTTGGAATGGAGTCGTCAATGAGCGTAACTGTTGAACAGAAGAGTTATGAGATGCCCCCGAAGGACGGGATCAGCATCGCGCACTTTCTCACCGTGAAGGACATCCAGCGGTCGCTTGATTACTACGCGAAGGTGTTTGGGGCTGAGATTTTGAGCAGGGGCGACGGCAATGCGCCTGGGTACCTCCGGCTCGCGAATATCTGGATGATTATGAACGTGGGGGGTGGGGGTACGCCGGACAAGCCGACGGTCACGCTCAGCGTCCCGGACCCGAACCACATCAGCAGCTTTATGAACTTCCGGGTCGCGGACATTCAGGCGTGCTATCGGGAATGGAAGAGCCGGGGAGCGGAGTTCATCACGGAGCCGATGGACAAGTACGGCGAGTGGCGCTGCTATATTCGCGATCCTGACGGCTACATTATCGAGGTCGGACAGAGCAAACCGGAGTTCAAGTACGGTTGAGCGGTGGGGCCCCCTCCCCCCTGTTTTTGCGCAAAATCTTCAGAAGATTGGAGTTAGGGGTGGACCTTTGTGTGGCACTTTGTTCGGCGAGTGGCGCGAAGCTCTCCGTGAGGGGTTTGCGGAGGCGGGGTTTGTCAAGCCGAGTTGCGCCGCTGGATGAGTGAGGATCTCTACCTGCGCGATCCGGATGGGAATGGCGTCGAGCTGTGGTCTGGATCGTTGTTTGGGTGAGCCAGCCGGCGTATGGTGATTTCGTGGCGGAGAACTCCTTCGAATCGATGGACCAGTGGCAGAGGGACTCCTTTCTTGCGATCGCTGCGAAGTGTGAGGGTGCTCTCGCGATTTTTATGGAACGGCCGGACGCGACTCTCGTGCGCGTAAGCGATATTAGAGCCGACGACTGGGGTGTGACTGTAACCATTACCTGCGTGGCTTCGCCAGGGATGTCACGTTTGGGGGAAGAGCAGATTGACCGGCTCGACATTTCGGCTGCCTGGGAAATATTGAGTGCTGATACCGAGTCCTGGCATGCCCAATACGTTCCGTGGCAGCTGTGTTTCGTTCCAGAAGCGATCGAGAAGTTCGTCGCGTTGGCGGCCCGGGAAGCTGAATCGGGAAAGCAGATCGATTACACGGCTGCAGAAGATTGCATTGGCTAGAACACGTTACGTAGCAGTCGCTGAAAAGTAGCCGAATGAACGAATCGTGGAAACGCATGAATGCGGCATCGCGCGAGTGAGGTGCTCACGGACGCGTCTTGCAAACCCACGTCTCAGAAGCGAGACGCGGGCACCCGACTGGAGAGTAGGTCAGATGTGGGCCACCCGCCGGTTGTCGAAGCCCACCCAAGGGTTTTGTGGTCCCCGCGAAATCCTTATCGGTGGGCCAACCGGAGAATGCTAAGCCTTCCACGCAAACCGGCCGGATCCTACGCTCTTCACCCTCATCTTCGTCGCATACCCGGGTTTTGCTTCGCAGAAAGCCCGCCTTTCGTTTTCTGAAACGGCCACATCGCAGGGCGCGCTGTAGCCCCATTCTGGCGCTTTAATTCGGGTGCCCATTACCTCGAAATAGCCGGAGAAATTTGCTACGGGAAGGAACATGCGCAGGGCTAAAGCCGTGGATTGGCAAATATGGTCGTCAATCTGTTGATACTGCCCCTTTGTTAGGGACATCGTCCCGCTCGCGTCGCGGTCACTTTCTGTTCCGTTCAAAAGGGAATCGAGAATCTCGAGATTCTCGATGTCGTCTTCAGTGAGATTCTTGCGCATGATGATGGTGCATTTGAGCCGCTCTTCGATTTCTGCACACAAGGCGATCAATTTTCGTGTGTTGGGGTCGAGAGACCCTGATTTCGCTGGTCCTTCAATCGGCGGCAACGTAATCGTTGGTCGCTCGCCTTTCAAATCGGTGACTTTAATCCTCCCGCCGGCGAGTGCGGCGTCCACAAAGCTGAGCATCCGCTGGCATTTGCCTGCTTGAAAACCCGAGATTCGCCACGAGAGGGATATGTTTATTTCCGCGTTCTCGGCAAATTGGTTCACAAGGGATATTGACAGCGGCTGGCTGTCGTCTGCGATTCGAAGCTCCCCTTCTTCGCTGCCCCTCCGTACGACGCTCATTGTCATAAGCTCGAAGCGAGTTTCGGGGGCATCCTCGATTTCAATTCTCACCGCTCGGGGATCTGGGTCTACTGGGGGGCCAGCACTCAGAAGCATTCCTTCCTGCGGACCCGGAAAAAACGGAATATCCGAGCTCAAATGCGTGAACTCACTGCTGCTCCAACTCTGGGCTTTGCCTGTGCGCAGAAGCTCCATGGCCTTACGCACGCCCTCTCCTAGAAATCTCAAGTTGATTGTAGGTGCGTCTTCTGACGTCACAGGGACCTTAGACCGGATTTCAATTCGCTTGCCGGAAGAGTTTGCAACATAGACCGAGAATTCGTAATTCGGGTACTTAGTGCCCGCAGTTTTTAGGAAGACCTCAGCGGAATCGAAGCTCCGTCGCTCCAGCTCCTGGAGTTCGAGAAGTTCCGGTTTAATGACCCGGATCAGCTCCCTGCAGAGCTCGTCCAAGGGGACTTTGCTAGACAAACTATATCTGTCCGCCTGGATAGGGTAGCTCTTACGAAGTTCTGCGATCGAAAGGTTGTGCAGGATCGGCAGAATGCGTTTCCTATTCCCAGAAATCTCCCTCGAAAAAAGACCGTTCAATTCTTTGCGCGGCCATTTCTTCTTTAGGAAGGCGGGACTATACACAACAATTCCGTATCGGGATGTTGCGAGGCCTCGTTCTATCGACTCCCTTAAGCTGTCTCCCACGCGTAGTTCGAATCTGTCGAACCAAACGTTCAGCCCCCATTTTCGGAGCTCCGTAGCCAGTGGTTCCACGAATGCGGCCTTGTCTTCAGATGCGTGTGAAACAAAAACGTCAAAGCTCCTTTTACGCATTCGAGGATTCTAGCGTGGCAAAAAGCTCATAGGGGCTGTTCAAAACAGGGTTATGACGGTCGACCCCCCTTGGGGTTTGCGTTCAACCTTGATTTGGCAGAGCTCTAAAAGCAGATTCCCTGCGGGAATGACAGAAAGAAAGGCAAAAGCGAGTTAATGGGCGGCGACGGCTTGTTCGCCGAGGGTGGTGGGAGTTCGGCGCTGTTGTGGATGGGTGTGGAAGATGTGGCCGCCGCGGAGTTCGTGCACAGTGAATTTGGGAACGATGGTGGCCATCAGGGGAGGGTCATTTTGTGGATGGGGCGGCGGGTGGTTTTGCCGAGGAGGAAGCGGATGGTTCGGTCGGAGAGGCGTGTGTAGGGTGGTTTGAGGGTGCGGGCGAGAAACTTTGCGACCAGGGAGCTTTGGAGCAGAACGCCCTTGTGCTTCGAGAATGTTTTGAAGCCTTCGAAGCCGTGGTAGGCGCCGATGCCGCTGGGACCGACGCCGCCGAAAGGCAGGTCGTGCTGAACGAAGTGGAAGATGCAGTCGTTGATGGTGACGCCGCCGGAGATGGTGTGGTCGAGGGTGTGGCGGATGCGGGATTTGTTGCGGTCGAAGTAATAGAGAGCGAGCGGGCGGGGGCGGGCGTTGATGAAGCTGAGAGCGTCGTCGAGTGTGGCGTAGGTGACGATTGGCAGGATGGGGCCGAAGATTTCTTCGTGCATGACGCGCATGGAGCTGTCTGCGCCGAGGATGAGCGTGGGAGGGAAGAAGCGAGTTGTGGCGGCGGAGGCGGGTGGTGAATCGGGCTGAATGATTTGCGCGCCGTGCTGTTGTGCGTCGTCGACGAGGGCCTGCATGCGTGCGTGGGCGCAGTGGCTGATGAGGTGGGTGTAGTCGGCGTTGGAGTGCGGCTGAGGATAGCGTTTCGCGAGGGCGGCCTGGCATTCGCGAGCGAAGGCGTCGGCTTTGGTGGCGGGGACGAGCGCGTAGTCGGGAGCGATGCAGGTTTGTCCGGCGTTCCAGAATTTTGCGGAGCAGATGCGGTCGGCCGCGGTGGCGAGAGGGAAGGATTCGTGGACGAGGGCAGGGGACTTGCCTCCGAGCTCAAGCGTGACGGGGGTGAGGTTTTCGGCGGCAGCCTTCATGACGAGCTTGCCGACGTTTTGCGAGCCGGTGAAGAGGATGTGGTCGAAGGGTAAGGCGGAGAAGGCGGCGGCGAGTTCGCTGTCGCCGATGATGACGGCGATGTAGTCCTCGGGGAATGCTTCGCTGACGAGCTGGCGGATGATTTCGGCGGTGGCGGGTGCGTGCTCGGAGGGTTTGATGAGGACGTGATTGCCGGCGGCGATGGCGTTGGCGAGCGGGGAGAGTGTGAGTAAGAGTGGGTAGTTCCAGGCGCCGATGATGCCGACGACGCCGAGCGGCTGATAGATCGTCTGTGTGCGACTGGGAAGGAACTGCCAGTTTGCGGGGGCGCGGCGCGGGCGCATCCATCGACGGAGGTGGCGCTTGATGTGGCGGATCTCGTCGAGGAGGGGGAAGATTTCGAGGATTCGAGTTTCGCGGGCGGAGCGCTGGCCGAAGTCCTGCTGCAGGGCTTCGATGAGGATGTCCTGGTAGTTGATGACGCTCTGCAGGAGGAGGTCGAGAGCTTCGAGGCGCTTGCGGAGTGGGAGCGGCGCGCATCGGCGGAAGCTGGTGTGCTGGCGATCGAAGATCTCTTGGAGGTGTGACACAGCGGATATCGTAGCGCGGACGGTGCTCGGGCTGACGACTTAGCGCAAGGCTGAGATGCTGATTTGATTTTGGCTGGCGCGGGTAAGGTCGGTGAGTCCGGAGTTGGCGGAGGTGCGGAGCGTGGAGGCTTCGGCGTGCGAGCCGGAGGCATCGAGGATCTTGGAGTAGGCGAGTTGGGCGGCGAAGAATCGAGGAGTACGGTCGCCGGAAGTAGCTTGTAGTATCTGCAGGCCGTGGAGGGTGGCGTCGTGCGCAGCGGCGATGTTGCCGGACTGCAGCCAGGCTTCGCCGAGGAGAACGTAAAGCCAGCCGGTTTGGGGCTGCTGATCGCCGTGAGATTGTTTCCAGAGAGCGAGTGAGCGCTGATAGTCGGATATGGCGGAGGTGGGATCGCCGTCCAGCTGGGCGATGCGCGCTTGCGTAGATGTGATTGCGGCGAGTTGGTCCTGTGTGATGTTGCCGGCGAGCTGGGACTCGGCGAGGGCGTGGGCGAGATATTTGTGCGCGTCGCGGCTGGAATGTTCGTCGGCGGCGATGGTGGCGAGATCGTTCCAGAGGCCGGCGATGGCGGCGTGGTCGCCTTGCTGCTCAAAGATATGAATCGATCGAAGGAGAACGTGTTTGGCGGTGTCGATTGCGCCGCTCTCAGCGTAGAGAGTGGCGAGTGCGGCGAGCGCAGTAGCGTATTCGGCGGTGTGGAGTCCGTCACGATTGATGACGGCGAGTGCCTGCTCGTAGGAGGCGACGGCGTGGTGCAGGTCTCCGGATTGCTGATAGCCGTAGGCGAGGTAGGTGAGGGCGATCCCTTTGTCGGAGGATGACAGGTTGCCGCCGGCGAGGAGCGAGTTCGCAGCCTGGATGAGCTGCGGGAGCTGGCCGTGACGGCTGAGCTGTGAAAGGGAGTCGAGGCCGGGGTTGTTGTTCTGCGCGGTGAGAAGAGCCACGAAGGAGATGAGGCCGAGGAGCACACTAATGATTCGCTTCATGGAGGGGAATCCTTTGTGCGGCGAATTTTGTGCGACGTTGGGCTGCAGCCTGTGAAGACAGGTTGTGTGGTGTATGGGGGTTGATTTTCGAGTGGGCCCTGTTGCTCAGCAGGTCTCTCTCATTACGGCTGAAGGGCGTTGGTGGTTCCGAAATTGTTTCTGTGTGTGACGAACGAAAGAAGGGCGGCTCTTGCGAGCCGCCCTTGGGGTTTGTCGTTCAGCTTCGAGCTGTGAGTTAGAAGAGCAGATTCCCTTCGGGATTGACAGAAAGAAAACGAAAGCGAGTTAGTGTGAGGCGACGGTTTGTTCGCCGAGGGTGTGGAGTTCGGCGGAGTTGGAGGGGCGGGTGTAGAACATGTGGCCGCCGGGGAATTCGTGCACGGTGAGTTGTGGCGCGATGGTGGCGGGGAGCTGGTTCTGGGTGAGGATGGAGCCCATGAAGGGGCAGCTCAGGTCGTTCCAGCCGTGCATGATGACGACGTGGAGTTTGGGGTCGGCGGCGAGAGCTTCGCGGAGATCGGCGACGGCGCCGCGGCGGAGGTCAGGGCCCTGGCGGTCCCAGAGCCGGTTGACGTCGAAGGAGAGCAGGTTGTAGCGGTCTTCGACCTTCCAGCCGACGACGCGGGTGTCGAAGTCGACCATGGCCTGGGTGATCTGGGCCATGCCGGACTCCAAGATAGGGTCGGAGCCTTCCTGCTCGGGCGAGTAGGGGAAGGGGTCGGGGTCAGTGACGTTGGAGTCGTAGACGGAGCCGATCTCGCCTTTTTCGCGGTGGACTTCGCGGAGGTAGGCCTGGGTGGAGAGGCGGCCGCCGGAGTACTTGACGAACTGCGGGTCAAGGCCGGTCATCTCGGTGACGTGGGCGATCATGTCGTTGGTGGCGGAGGAGTTTTCGGGGCCGGAGATGAGCGCAGAGGCGTAGGGACCTTCGGTGTAGGCGATGACATCGTGCATGGCGTCAGGGGTGAGCTTGTGCTCGTTTTCGAGATGCGCGGCGGTGATGGAGGGGAGGGTGATCATCCAGGGAATGGGCGAGAGATTGCGGTCGCCGAAGTCGGGGTTGAGATAGGGGCTGACGAGGAAGAGGCCGTTGACGCCGACGCCGAGCTGGGTCTGGAGGTAGTGCGTGATGCGCGGGCCGCGGTAGCCACCGTAGCTCTCACCCATGACGTACTTCTTGGAGAGCATGCGCTGGTTTTTGACGAGCCACTTGTAGATGACGAATGAGAGGTACTCGATGTCGGGGGTGGGGGCGTAGAAGAGCTTTTTGGCTTCGTTGTCGTCGACGAGAGACTTGGAGAAGCCGGTGCCCACGGGGTCGATGAAAACGAGGTCGGTGAAGTCGAGCCAGGTGCCGGGGTTGTCGGTGAGGATGGCGGGGTCTGAGGGGGACTCGCCGGCGTTGCCGAAGGAGACGTGCTTAGGGCCGACAGCGCCGAGGTTGAGGAAGCCGGAGGCGGCGCCAGGACCGCCGTTGAAGGCGAACATCACGGGGCGGTCGTGTGCATTATCGAGCGTGTAGGCGGTGTAGACGACTTCGGCGGTAGGCTTGCCGTCCTTGCCTTCGAGGGCGATGGTGCCGACGGTGGCGGTGTAGTGGAGAGTGTGGCCGTTGACGGCGACGGTCTGCTCGACGGACTTGTCGTGCGGGAGCGGGTTGGGAAGGGCGTTGGTGTGCGTGGGCTGCTGCGGCGTGCCGGGAGGCGGAGTGGGAGCTCCGGGCGCAGGTGGTGTGGTTTCGCTGGGCGCGGGCGTGGCGGCCGGCGTGGATTGCGGGGCTGTCGAAGCTTGCGAGGGGGCCTGGGAGTTGCGCTGGCCGCGCTGGGCCTGTGCGGGAACTGCGAGTGCAGGCAGAGTGAGGGCGAGGATGATCGCGGGAGCGGTTCGGCTGAAGGTCATGTGGAGAATGCTAATGGATTTGTGGGTGATGTCGAGAGTGGAGTTGGAAGCCAGGCGCGGGTTTCAGTGGCCGTGATACTCGACGTAGAGGTCTGGGTAATCGGCCTTGAGCGTGGAGATTTTGGGGCGGTCGCAGACCATGATGTAGGGATTGTTTGGATTTTTGAGAGCGTAGTCCTGGTGGTAGTCCTCGGCACGGTAGAAGGCTTTGAGCGGGACTACCTGGGTGACGATGGGCTTAGGCCACGCATGCGCGGAGTCGAGCTGCGCGATGTAGGCGGTGGCAATGCGCTGCTGCTCCGGGGTTGAGAAAAAGATGGCGGAGCGGTAGGAGGTGCCGACGTCCGGGCCTGGCGATTGAGTGTGGTGGGGTCGTGGATAGTGAAGAAGACGCGGAGGAGCTGACCGTAGGTGAGGCGCGAGGGATCGTAGATCACTTCGACGGATTCGGCGTGGCCGGTGGTTTCGGTGGTGACGTCGTCATAGTGCGCGGTGGAGGAGGAGCCGCCGGAGTAGCCTGCGGTGGTGGAGAGGACGCCGCGGACGCGCTCGAAGACGGCTTGCGTGCCCCAGAAGCAGCCGCCGGCGAAGACTGCGGTGGCTCGGCCGGGAGATGACGCGAGGGGAGCGTCGGTTTGCGGCGAGGGGATCGGGCCGTGCTGTGTCTCGGATTGTGCGTTGCAGGCGAGGGTGGAGAGCGAGAGCGTGCAAGCGAGGACGGCAGTCACGGTAGAGCGTAGGCGCATCATTTGAAGACCTCATCCATATGACGTGCGAGGGTGGATCGCGGATTGAGTTTTCTGGATGTGAAGGGTTGTCAGGAGAGGATTAGAGTTCTTGCCATGGGCATGCGCAAGCGCGGATGGTTGAGCTGGCTGGTCGCGATGGGTGTGGTGATGGCGGCCGGCGGCCGGCTCGCGGTGGCGCAGGACTCGGCGCGAGATAGGTCCAAGGCAGTTGAGATCAAGGTTGATCTGGGAAAGAAGATTGGGCGATACGAGCCGATCTACCGGTGGTTCGGCTTTGACGAGGCGAATTATGCGACGGCGCCTAATGGGCGGAAGCTGCTAGGCGAACTGCACGCGATGAGTCCGGTGCCGGTGTACATCCGCATGCATCATCTGCTGACGTCGGGCGATGGGACGCCGGAGTTGAAGTGGAGCTCGACGGGCGTGTATCGCGAGGATGCGCAGGGCAGGCCGGTGTATGAGTGGAAGATTCTGGATGGGATCTTCGACGCGTACAAGGCTGCGGGTGTGAAGCCGATGGTGGAGCTCGGGTTTATGCCGAAGGACCTGGCGGCGAAGTTGCCGAATAAGCCGGATCAGCCGTACCAGATGCACTTTCCGGGCGATGTGCTGGGAGGAGCTTCGAATAATCCGCCGAAGGATTATGCGAAGTGGCAGGCGCTGGTGCAGGCGGTGGTTGCGCACCTTGTCGAGCGCTATGGGAGGGATGAAGTGCTGACGTGGTACTTCGAGGTGTGGAACGAGCCGGACATTTCGTACTGGCACGGAACGCCGGAGGAATACTACCGGTTGTATGACGCTTCGGCGGCGGGAGGTAAGGCAGCATTGCCCGGAGCGCGTGTGGGTGGGCCGGCGACGACAGGGCCGGGAGGCAGGGGCAAGTCGTATGAGATGCTGCGCGGATTTTTGGAGCACGTGCGGGATACGAAGCAGCCGCTGGATTTCATCTCGTTTCATGCGAAGGGTCAGCCGAGGATTGCGAACGGCGCAGTCACGATGGGGATCAATCATGAGCTGCGAGATGTAGAGGCGGGGTTTGAGGTGATCCAGAGCTTTCCGGAGTTTCGGCATCTCCCGGTGATTTTGAGCGAGGCGGATCCGGAGGGATGCGCGGCGTGCTCGGCGAAGATGAATCCAGCGAATGCGTATCGCAATGGAACGCTGTATCCGGCGTATACGGCGGCGGCGTATGCGCGGATCTTTCAGTTGGCGGACGAGCATGGAATCAATTTGATTGCGATGTTGTCGTGGGCGTTTGAGTTTGAGGGACGAGATACGTTTGAGGGGTTTCGATCGCTGGCGACGAATGGGATCGACAAGCCGGTGCTGAACTTCTTTCGGATGGCGGCGAAGATGAGCGGCGAGAGGGTGAGCGTGGAGTCGACGGGCGCGGTGCCGCTGGATGTGATTCGCGAGACGGGCGTGCGCGGGGCGCCCGATGTGGATGGGCTGGCGACGGTGAACGCGAATAAGGCGATGGTGATGGTTTGGAATTATCAGGACACGGTTGCGCAGGATCCGGCTGTGGGCGCGCGCGTGATCGTGCGGGGCGTGCCTGCTGGAGTGAAGCGCGTGCAGGTGCGCGAGTGGCGGATCGATGAGACGCACAGCAATGCGTACACGGTGTGGAAGGCGATGGGATCGCCGGCGCATCCTGACGCCGAGCAGACGGTGAAGCTGGAGGCTGCGGGGCAGTTGCAGGAGATGGGTGCGGTGAGGAGTGTTGCGGTGAAGGATGGCGCGGTGAGGTTGGAGGAGACGCTGCCGGGCGAGTCGGTGTCGCTGTTCGGAGTTAGTTGGTGAGGTAAGCTCCGTGGAGCCCACCCATGACGACGATAAAGCTGTCGCCATGAATGGGGCACCCACGCGTCGCTTGTCCTTAAAGGAACTTAGCGGCCGAGTTCTTCGAGGTACTTTTCGACTTCGAGGGCGGCCATGCAGCCGGTGCCGGCGGCGGTGATGGCCTGGCGGTAGCGGCGGTCCTGAACGTCTCCGCAGGCGTAGACGCCGTGAAGCTGAATGCCCTGGCGAGTGACGAAGACGTTGTGCTCGGACTTGATGTAGCCGTCGTTGTCGAGATCGATCTGGCCTTTGAACATGCTGGCGTTCGGCTCGTGGCCGATGCCGAGGAACATGAAACCGAGAGGAAGGGTCCAGCGCTCGCCGGTTTTCTTGTTGAAGAGCTTGAGGCCGCGAACGTCCTTCTCTTCGACGCCGAGGACTTCTTCTACGAGAGTGTTGTGGAGGAATTCGATCTGCGGATGGGCGATGGCGCGCTCCAGCATGATGCGGGAGGCGCGGAAGTTTTCGCTGCGGTTGATGATCGTGACCTTGGTGGCGAAGCGGGTGAGGAAGAGGGCTTCTTCCATGGCGGAGTCGCCGCCGCCGATGACGGCGATCTCTTTGCCGCGGGTGAAGAAGCCGTCGCAGGTGGCGCAGGAGCTGACGCCGTGGCCGATGAGCGCCTGCTCAGAGGGCAGACCGAGCCAGCGCGCGGAGGCGCCGGAGGCGATGATGAGCGAGCGGGAGAGGACGATTTCGCCGTTGATGGTGAGTTCGAAGGGTGTGCGGCAGATGTCGGCGGCGGAGAGGTGGCCGTGGGTGATTTCGGCACCGAAGCGCGTGGCCTGCTTCTTCATGTTGTCGATGAGTTCGGGGCCCTGGACGCCGTCTGGCCAACCGGGGAAGTTTTCGACGAGTGTTGTGATGGAGAGCTGGCCGCCGGGCTCGTGGCCTTCGAGGACGAGGGGCTTGAGGTTGGCGCGCGCGGCGTAGATGGCGGCGGTGAGTCCTGCGCAGCCGGAGCCCAGGATGACGCAGTCGCGGACGTGGTTTTCAGACATAGCTATTTGATTGTAGAGGGTGCGTATTCGATGCGGGGGGATCAGAGGGTAGAGGATAGAGAGTAGAGGAAAAAAGGAGATTTGGGATGGCTGATCTGGTGTTGGTGTATGGAATGAGGCTGCTGCCGGCGGACGAGGTTGTGGCGGTAGATGCGGCTCCGGTGAAGTTGAAGAACGGCAACGAGGCGCGGGTGACGATGCACGTGCTCGAAGGCAGCCGCGAGTCGATTGAATCGCAGTTGCGCAACAGCATCGAAGCGTTCTTCGATTTTTATCCAGAGATCTGACTGGATTTCTTATATCCGGAGCATGACCCGAGTGGTGGCCTCGCTGACCTGATCGGGTGAGCGTGTGCGCGGCGACGCGGCGCGGTGGGACACGAGAGCTGAGATTCCTCTGAAACGACGAAGAGTGTCGTATAGGAGGACAGTGACCGATGTCTCGATGGTTGATCTGGCTGCTGTGGCCCGCGATTGCCGCGGGCGCGCAGCAGCAGGCTGTGGCCGGTCCGGATGCGAGCGTGACAGCGGCGCTCCAGAACCTGAGCAAGCGGGCGGCGACGGTTTTTGTGGGACAGGTGGTGGGCATCCGGCGCGACGCCGGAGTGGTTGAGATTCAGTTTCGAGTGGATACGCCGCTGGTGGGGCAGACGGCTGGAAGCTACACGCTGCGTGAGTGGGCCGGCATGTGGCCGATGGGACAGATGCGCTACCGGGTCGGCGAACACGCGCTGGTGTTTCTGCATGGGACAAGCAGGGCTGGGTTGAGCTCGGTGGTTGACGGCAGCGAGGGCATGGTCCCGGTGATGGCCGATGAGAAGGGCACGCTGCTGCTGGATGTGCGCCGGCTGAGCACGCGCGTGCAGCGCCGGATCGGCGAGCCGCTGGCCGATGTGAGCGACGGAGCGATTGCGCTGAAGGATGCGCTGCCGATCGTTCAGAGCAAAGGCTCGGTGAGCATGCGGCCGGTGCGACGTCCGCTTCCGCCGGGGACCACGCCGATTCTTTCAACCTGGAGCCAGGTAACGAAGCTGCCGCCAAAGCCGATTGTGGAGCAGGTGCCGGATGCGCAGTAAGGGATGGATGTCGAGGGCGTTGCTGTTCGTTGGGTGCGTGTATGGGTCGCTGGCAGCGCACGCCGGCGGGCCGCGATTTGTTACAGGTGCCGGCTGGCAGGTGCAGGGCGGAATAACGATTCCGTTTTACACGTCGTCGCCGGCGTATTACACGGATCCGGGGAATTTGAGCGCGACGGTGTCACATGCTCAGGCAGACGCGATGGTGGCTGCTGCGGCGGCGACCTGGAATGTGCCGTCGTCGTCGCTGGTGCTGCGCCAGGGCGGCGAACTGGCCGAGCACGTGAGCTCCGCGAACGTCTACTTCAACGGCTCGGCGATGGTCTTTCCGAGCGATGTTTCATCGACGAACTACGAGAACATTCCGATTGCGGTGATTTATGACACCGATGGCAGTGTGATCGATACGTTGCTGGGTGAGGGAGCAAGCGATCCGAGCGGCTGCCGGCAAACGGGAGTCGTGGACAGTGTCGACTCGATCGGGCCGGAGGGAACAATTCATCATGCGATGCTGATTCTGAACGGCCGCTGCGTCGGCTCTGCGCCAGAGCAGTTGCTCCAGATGCAGTATCAGCTGGAACGCTCGTTCGGAAGGATTCTGGGGCTGGCCTGGTCTCAGGTTAACGACAATCTGTTTACGGGATCAACGCCGCCGACGGCTAGTGAGATCAGCTACTGGCCGATTATGCATCCGATCGACGTTCTCTGTGGAACGTACAGCTACCAGTGCATCACGAAGCCGTTTCAGCTTCGTGCAGATGACCTGAGTTCACTGGCGATTCTGTATCCGATTACGAACTCGAATATCAGCGCGAATTATTTGGGCAACGTGAAGCAGTTGAGCTCAGTGAGCGCAGTGAACCTCACGGGGCAGGCGCAATTTCCAACCGGGCAGGGAATGGAGCTGCTGAATACCACTGTGGCCATGGGGCCGCCGGGAAGCGGAGCCGTGCAG
The DNA here is from genome assembly GCA_035944135.1 of Acidobacteriaceae bacterium. NCBI lineage: Bacteria > Pseudomonadati > Acidobacteriota > Terriglobia > Terriglobales > Acidobacteriaceae > Acidobacteriaceae bacterium. Next base: position 118,181 of record DASZBM010000001.1, on the reverse strand, counting down.
CTTACTTCGGGGGTGACAGGACAGTTGTACGCGCAGAATACGGGCAATCCGGTCACGGGGCCGGAGAGCTCATCGGAGAATCTGGGAACGACGTGGCCGCCTGACGAAGGCCGGACCTGGGTTCCACGAACGCCGGACGCCTACGTGGAGAACCTGTTTATGGTGACGGAGCCTATCGACCCGCTATATACAGGCGACTATGCGATCGCAATGTATGAACGTCCACCGATAGCGCCCTCCGGCTCACCGCAGATCATGATCGCGTGGTCTGCCCCTGCCGGGACAGGAGCTTCCTTTCAAGCGACGGCCTGGGATGCGGCTTCGACGTGCCCAGGGAACGGCGATGGAACGCAGAGCGCGCCGGCGCAGTCGGACGCGAGCGGATGGTGGAGCGGGCAGCTTTGCCCGGTAGGCCACAGTTCCTGGTGGAGCGTGAAAATTAATCCGGGGAGCACGTGGACGATCGAGGTGACGGCGCTGGATGAGACGGGAGCGCCGACGATGAACAAGGCACAGCCGGTGCTCGGAGTGTGGAACACGGGCGACGGCGGTTTGCCAACTGTGGCGAGCCAGCCATTTTCGATGAACGCATTGCAGCCGGGCGTGACGCAGTTGCAGATGCTGGCGGGTACGACTGCGAAGAACTATACGTTCGTGGTTGCCGACCAGTATGGAGCGGGACGGCCGGACTTCGCATACAAGGCGCGGGTGCTGTATGCGCAGAGCGTAAGCCCGGCACAGGTGAACACAGCGGGCGGACAGATTGTGATCACGGGTGAGGGCTTCCGGCAGGGTAACCAGGTCGTTGTGAATGGTGTGCCGGCGACTGTTTTGAGCTCGAGCGCGAACCAGATTATCGCGAGAGTGCCGAGCATGGCGACAGCGGGTGCGTCGATGGGAACGCCGGTGGATGTGATGGTGATGGACGTTGCGACAGGAGGAACGACGGACGTCGGCAGCGGTTTCAGCTACTCGAATGTGCAGCCTGGGATGGCTGTGCTGGTTTCGGCTCCGGCGTCTCTGGAGACAGGCGTTACAGCGGCGAAAGCATTTGCGGTGCGATTGCTCGAGCCGGATGGAGTGACACCGATCATCAGTGAGCCGGTGCAGGTGTCGGTTGTGTCGGGCTTAGCCACACTGGGAGCATGTACGAATGTAACAACGTGCACTCTGACTACGGATGCGACGGGACTGGTCCAGACAACGGTGACGGGCGGCGGAGCGGGGCCGGTGGTGTTGAACGCGACCGACGTAAATGGCAGCGCCGGTGTGCAGGTGACCGTAATGGATATGGATCCGGTGCGCGTGGTCTCGATTGCGAGTGCACCGATTTATGTGGCGGCGGGAGCGTCGGCGTCGTGGACGATCTCACTGGGAGCCACGCAGGATGGATTAGCGGCCGTGGGAGTGCCTGTGGTCTGGACGGCGAGTTCGGGGCTTTCGGTGAGTGGAGGCGCGGTAACGGATGGCAGCGGAACGGCTGCGCCGACGGTGAGCGCGACTGGCATCCCTGCCGGGGTCGCGACCGTCACCGGATGTTTGTGGGGGACGGTGTGCTCGAGCTGGACGGTGAATGCGGTGGATCCGTCGCAGTGGAAGATCGCGGTGGGCACGGGAGCAGGGCAGAGCGTGAGTGTGGGAACGGCGCTCGCTCCGGTGAGTCTTGGAGTGACGGACGCTGTGGGTCACACGTTGCAAGGGGCGACGGTGTCGGTCTATCAGACGGTGGACGCTTGGGAGGGTGCGTGCCCGGCGCAGGGAAGATGCGCGGCCAGCGCGGTGCTTGCATCAGGGAGGAGTTCTGCGGTTTCGGACAGCAACGGCAATGTGAGCATCACGCCGATGGAGCTCCCGGGACTGCCGCAAGTGGTGAACATTGCGGCGGTCACTGGAACGCAGGGGTTTGTCTCGCTGTCTCTGCCGGTGAGCCCGTAGCGGCGGCCTTGTCGGCTAGACAGGTTCGGCGGGGATGAGCATGTCGTGCGCGATGGGACGGCGGATGGCCATGAATCCGAAGACGGCGATGTAGATGTAGCAGATTGCCGGCACGATGAAGCTTGGCTGCAGACCAATGTGGTCGGCGAGTGTGCCCTGGATCTTCGGAACGATGGCGCCGCCCAGGATTGCTGCAATGAGCAGGCTCGAACCCTTGCTGGTAAGCGGACCCAGGTCCTGAATGCCGAGGGTGAAGATCGACGGGAACATGATGGAGTTGCAGAAGCCGACGGCGAGCACGGCTCCCATGGCGACGTGGCCGGTGGTCAGGAGCGTGGTAATGACCAGGCAGAAGGCGATGATGGCGCCCAGGCCCAGCAGCCAGCCGGTGCGGACCTTCTGCAGGATCGCGGAGCCGATGAAGCGGCCGACCATGGCGCCTCCCCAATAGACCATGAGGAAGTAGCCGGCAGTGGCGGCGGGGAGAGCGGCGATCTGGGGCAGGCCCATGTAGCTGACCAGCAGGTTGCCGATGGAGACCTCTGCGCCGACGTAGACGAAGATGCCGATGGCTCCGCAGAGCAGCCAGGGGTGGCGCCAGATGGAGTCGGGCTTCGGCGTGAGGGCTTCGGCGAAGGCACCGGGGCGGAAGTCCTGCGTGTGTTGCGAGATTCCGGTCTGAGTTTTGAGCTTGGTGAGCGCGAGCGCGAGTGCGAGGAGGGCAAGCGCGAGCGCGATGAGCATGTAAGGTACGCGCACGGTGGAGGCCTGATCGGCACGATAGTGGAGCTGTTGCAGAGCGCTCATGGCCTTGAGCTGCGCGGCGGAGAGTGGCTCGGCGGCGTGGCGAAGGATGAGGTAGGTGCCAAAGAACGGCGCCAGGAACGTGCCAACGGAGTTGAAGGCCTGCGCGAGATTGAGGCGGCTGGCCGCGGTGCGGGAGGGACCGATGACGGTCACATAAGGGTTGATGGCCACCTGCACGACGGTCATTCCGGCGGCGAGGATCACCAGCGCGGTGAGGAAGAGGGAGAACTTCGCGTAGTGCGCGGCGGGAAGGAATCCGACAGCGCCGAGCGCCATGATGAGCAGACCGACGACCATCGTCTTCTTGTAGCCGTAAATCTCGACGAGCTTGCCGCCGGGATAGCTGAAGACGAAGTAGGAGCTGAAGAAGTAGAAGGGAACGTTCTGCAGCTGGGAGTAGTCGAGCGCGAAGATCGATTTCAGGTGCGGGCTGATGACGTCGTTAAGGCAGGTGAGGAAACCGACCATGAAGAAGAGGGCGGTGGCGACGCTCATCGCGCGCGTGTCGGTCTTGAGGTAGGTGTCTTCGCCGTAACCCGGCGCGCTGACGTTTTTGAGAGGGACGGCCAAGGTGGCTCCTTACAAACAGGTTTGAATGCGGTCCGCCGCTGCGGGATGTCGGCGCATGCCAAAGTAAGAGTAATTGGTTTTGCAGGACACCGTGGTTGGGCAGATATATCGGCTGGCTAATCCTAGTGGAGATCCATGGAGAAGAAGTTGCCGGTGAAGACGCGCGCACGGATAAGCGGCTCGTTGTGCTGGGTGAGGCCGCCGAAGACAAAGTCGACAGCGTCGTTCTCGCGGGAGTCGGCGAGGCGGACGAGTTCGGTGACCTTGCCGTCGGGGATGCTGACGCGGTCAATAGGCTGGGCGGGGTCGAGCGAGGCGTGTAGATAGAGGAAGCGGCTGTCGGAGGACCAGACGGGGTCGGCGCCGGAGGGTACAGGGAGGGTGGTCCAGGTGTGGCTGGCGACATCAAAGAGACGGACCTGGCGCTGGTCGAGGGTAAGGGCGGCGATCCAGCGGCCGTCGGGCGACCAGCGTGGGCTGAAGAGGTTGTTCGAGCCGGGAACCTCTTCGATCTGATTGTTATTGAGGTGGAGAATGTGGAGCGTGCGCGCGGCGTTCTCCTTGCCCATGTAGTCGTTGACGCGGCCGAATACGAGGGACTTGCCGTCCGGCGCCCATGATGGGTCGGCGGCGTTGCGGGACTCTCGAAGCAGTGGCTGAAGATTATCGCCCTCGGAGCCAACGAGATAAATCTGCCATGCTTTGCCGGGCTCGCGAGCCATCAGGGCGAGGTGTTTGCCGTCCGGCGCCCAGCGAGAGAGGAAGACATCGAGGCTATCGGGGGTGAGCTGAAGCTTTTCGTCCCCGTTCGAGCGGGCTCGCCACAGCAGACCGGTCGGGTCCGTCCAGGCGACCCACTGGCCATCGCGGCTGTAATCGACGCGCACGGCGGAGCTGAGGAAGCCTTTTTCGGGGACGAGATTGCCGGAGGCATCGAGGCGCTGGAGATCGGAGCGGGCGTCGACGCCGAGGAAGAAGATGCGATTGCCGGAACGGGCGGCTACAGGCGAACGGAACTGCAGGGGACCATTGGTGAGACGGACCGGGTCCGAGGTTGAGTCGCCCGAGAGTCGCCAGAGGTCGGAGTTGCCACCGCGGCTGGACTGGAAGATGAAGGAGCGGCCGTCGGCGGTCCAGACGCCGCAACATTCGGATGCGGGCTGACTGAAGTTGGGAAGCAGCTGATGCGGCTTGCGGTCAGAGGCAGACAACTGCCACAGCGATGTGGTGTGTGTGAGTGGGTCGAGGATGGTAAAGCGCAGCAGCTTTCCGTTGGGTGACCAGCGCAGCCAGAAGGCGCGGCCCGGGAGGGTTGCGTAAAGCTGCGGCGTGCCGCTGCTGATCACCGAGAGATAAAGGTTGTTGCCGTTGGCGTAGAGGATGCCGCCGTTATTGGGCATCCACGTGGCGTCATGGGCGAGGACGTTGCCGATGCGGAGTGCGGAGCCGCCGATGGTGGGGACAGCCCAGAGGGGCTGTTCAGATTCCGGGGAAAGGTGGTCTCGCAGCAGGAGGCGCGCGCCGTCAGGGGAGATGTCGCCGAGAGCGGGACCGGCGACCTCGTCGGGAACGCCGAGTGGTGTAACGGAGCCATCGGCGAGGGCGACGGCGGCTATGCCGTCGCGTCCGTTGTCGATGGTACCCGCGAAGAGGTGGACGCCGTCGGTGACTGCCGCGGCGAGGCTCTCCATGCTGTCGACGCCCGGCGCAAGGTGGCCGCTATGGGTGAGCTGCACGATGTGCGGTGGCGGTGTGGAGGCCCGGTCGTATCCGATGAGATAACTGGCGAGCAGGGCCGCAATGAAGAAGAGGGCCAGGAGCACGATAACACCGGCCGAGGGCGAAGACGTCCGGTGGGGTAGCACGGACTCGGGCGCGGCGGTCGTGGACTCGGGTGCAATGTATTTCGGTGAGGCGACGATTTCGGCAGGGGCGACTTCCGAGATCGTCGCCGCGGAGGGGTTGTCCCTGGTCGGTGGGCGCGAGGGCGGTTCGGAGAAAGTGACCGGAGCGATGAATCGATAGCCGCGTTTCGCGAGTGTCTCGATATAGCGGGGACTGTCGGCGGAGTCGCCGAGGGCCTCGCGGATCTTATTAATAGCTGTGCCGAGGGAATGGTCGAAGTCGACGACGGTGTCGCGGCCCCAGAGGCGCAGTTGCAGGTCCTCCCGGGTAACGATCTGGCCGGGGCGCTCGAGGAGCGCGGTTAGAACTTTAAAGGGCTGACTCTGCAGCTTGATCCGAAAACCAGCCTTCCAGAGTTCACCGCTCTCGAGGTCCACTTCAAAGAGTCCGAAGGTGAGTTTCGAGTTGGATACGGGGGCCGGCATCGCGCGAAAAGAACCTCGCGCACTTGAATGTATCACTCACCCGGCTGCACCGCCAGAGTTGACATGCTATCGGTAAGTCAAAGAGGAACGGGGAGTTATCAGAGGATGAAAAATTGAGAGACAAAGGGACAGCAAAGGATTGCGAAGGCGGAGTCGGTTTGAGCACCGTGGGCCTCATTGCTTCTGGGATTTCCAATTTTCTGTAGAGGAGCCCGGCAGTGTTTTGGAGGCAGCACTATGCAACTGATAAGAAGCGCTCTTAAGGCATTTACGGGATTGCTACTGGTTTTGTTCCTGGCGGCTCCGGTGTCCGTCCGGGCGCAAAGCGACCTCGCCCGTATCTCCGGCACCGTGACCGACACTAGTGGGGCAGCGATCCCCGGGGCGAGCATCACGGTGACAAACCTGGGAACCAGCGCGGTTCAAAAGGTGACCAGCGGTTCTACCGGTGACTTCTCCGTCTCGGCCCTGCCGGTCGGCAGCTACAAGGTTAAAGTCACAGCGTCCGGCTTTGCGAGCGAGGAGCAGAACGTGAAGCTCGACGTTGGCCAGGTGCAGCAGATGAGTTTCCACATCGGCATCGGCGCCGAGAGCACTACCATCGAGGTAACCGACGCCGCCCCGGTGGTTGACTTGGCGACTTCGGAGACAGGTGAGGTCATCACCGGGCGGGAATTGTCAGATCTGCCGCTAAACGGACGCAACTTCACTCAGCTGACGCTTCTGCAGCCCGGCGTCACCCGCGGCCAGAGCAACAACTCGGCCTCAGGTTATAACAAGGGCCAACAGCCGGTGGAAACGATCCGCTTCAATGAAACCGGCGGCGCCTCACTTTCAGCCAACGGTCTGCGTCCGCAGGCCAACAGCTTCCTTCTGGACGGTATCGACGATAACGATTCGCTGGTCAACACCATCGTTCTGTATCCGGACGTCGAAGCGCTGGCAGAGTTCCGCGCCACGAACTCGCTCGCACCGGCTGAATTCGGCCGCGTCGGCGGTGTTCTCGTGCAGGCCGCCGTCAAGAGCGGCACCAACCAGATTCACGGCTCCCTTTACACTTTCTACCGCGACTCCGCGCTGGGGTCAGCGAACCCGAACTACTTCAGCCCCGGAACTCCGGAGCCAAGCTTCCACCGAAACCAGTATGGCGCGACGCTAGGTGGGCCGCTCTGGAAGAACCGTCTCTTCCTCTTCGGCGACTACCATGGCTCCCGCCAGGCCATTCCGAACTCCGGCCTTTCCATTAATACCGTCCCGACAGTGAAGATGCGCACTGGTGATTTTTCCGATCTGCTCGGATCGAGCCAGACCAGCGTGCCCGCGATGTATTCGGGTCCCGGATCGTACAGCCCTGACGGTTGCACATCCTTCACCACCGTCCATGGAATCGTGATCACGCCGACCTCGGATAACAACAATCCGACCGGCGCGCTGAACGCGAGTGTCGACAACGGCGCGATCTTCAATCCGCTTACCTGCTCTCAGTTCGGCACGATTTCTGCACCGAACGTGATTCCGTCGGCGCAGCAGAATTCCATCGCGATGAAGTACCTGAACTACTTTCCCGCACCCAACCGCACTGCTATCAATAACGTCATTAACAACTATCAGAACCAGCAGATCAGCACGGTGACGGACAACGAGTTCGACGCGCGCCTGGACGGGCATATCGGCAGCCGGGACAACTTCTTCGTTCGCGGATCGACCGACACCTACGACTCGATCCTGACGACGGCCCTGCCTGGTATCCCCTCGGGCTACGGTTCGGGCAATAACGATACGCACCCCCGTCAGCTGGCTGCGGGCGAAACCCACATCTTCACGCAGAACATCGTGAACGATATGCGCTTTGGCTACACGCGTGACTACTACTCCTACCTGAACCCGGATAATGGCACGGCGATCGATACGCAGCTCGGCATCCCGAACGGCAACCGTAACTCACTCCTGGGCGGCATCTCGCTGATCGGCGACAACAACACGCAGCTTTCGTACACGGGGGACGGCGGCCAGTACTCCGTGCCGCAGTATTCCTATGAGGGCAACGATACGGCGAGCTGGGCGCATGGGGCACACACCTTCAAGTTTGGAGCGATGATCATCCACCGCGAAGTGGACTTCTTCCAGGCTGCGTATTCCGCGAAGGGCTTCTTCAACATGTACAACGGAGCTTTCACCGGCTACGACACGTCGGAACTGGCCGGCGGGTTCGTCAACAACTATGACATTTCCAGTCCGGGCTTCTTCCGCACCATGTCGTGGGAGACTGGATACTTCGCAGAGGACGACTGGAAGGCCAGCCGTCGCCTGACCCTCAACCTGGGCATGCGCTACGACCTCTACACGCACCCGTACGAAGCCAGCAATCAGCAGTCGAATTACAACATCGCGACCAACACGCTGGAAGTCGCGGGACAGAATGGCAACTCGCGCGCTCTGATCAACACCAACTTCAACAATTTCGGACCCCGTGTCGGTTTCGCGTACGACCTGTTAGGCAATGGCAAAACAGCGCTGCGCGGCGGCTACGGTATCTTCTATTTCCTCGACCGCGGCGGCGTCGGCAACCAACTGTCCAACAACCCGGACTTCAACGGCACTTCTGATTACAGCTCGTACGCAGGCTATCGCATCAACCTGAGCGGACAGGCGCCGATGGTGGCCAACGCCTCCAACAGCAGCAACACCACTCCCGGTCCCTATGCGGGCAACAACCCAACCTTGGCGACAGGGGCTCTCCCGAGCGCCACGCCGACGGTCAGCCTCACCAACCCGCAGAATGTGTCGCTCATCTCGTATCCGGTCAAAGATCCCACTTCGATGGTCCAGCAGTACAACATGAGCATCGAACAAGCCCTCAGTAGCTCCACAGCGCTGACCATCGCGTATGTCGGCACCAAGAGCGATCACCTCTTCAACTCCGTCAATTACTCTGCTCCGCAGCTTGGCACCAACGTATACTTTGGCCAGTCTTCCGGCCAGACCATTACGCTGAACGAGGATAACGGCAGCTCGCGTTACAACGGTCTGCAGGCGAAGCTCGATCGCAAACTCGTCCACGGCCTGCAGTTCACGGCTGCCTACACCTGGTCGCACGCCACGGACAACTCCATCGGGCCGTTCTCTGAGGCCGGTGCGAGCTCTGTCCCCACAACCTCCGCGGGACCGCAGTTCAACCTCAACCGCGGCGATTCCGACAACGACATCCGCAACGTCTTTACCTTCGCGATGCTGGGAGAACTGCCGTTCGGCCGGGGCAAAATGTTTGCCTCGCACATCAATACGTTCACCAACTATTTCATCGGCGGCTGGCAGGTTTCTCCGTTCCTCCAGCTAAGCAGCGGCTCGCCATTCGATGTCACCATTGCCTCGCCCGGCAGCGGAGGTCCGTCCGTGCGGCCCAACCTGGTGAGCCACAGCAACCTGTACCTGACGCCGACCGCGGCGAACAACTACGACGTGCTGAATCCCTACGACTTTGCGGCTCCGGCCACAAATGCGGGGGGCTTCTACATCGCGCCGGGCAACACGCATAAGAACGAGTGGCGCGGTTCGAGCTACTCGAACCTGAGCATGTCGATCTTCAAGGACTTTCCCATCCACGAACGGATCGTGGCGCAATTGCGCGGCCAGTTCTACAACCTGCTGAACTCGCCGGCCTTTGCTCCGCCGTCCAACACGCAGCTGCCGGCCGGCCTTTCGGCGCAAAAGCCCGGTCAGCCGCCGTATGCCTTCGCTAACCTGACGAACGTCGACTACTTCAGCCAGAGGCTGACGGAGCTTGCGTTCCGCATTCAGTTCTAGCTCGGCACCGACTCCTCAACACGGCACTGCAGGCTGCGCTTGCAGTGCCACTTTTTTCCCAAAACCGTTTCACCTCTGCGAGCCCGTATGTTGTTGCGTTTCGCTGCTCTTCTCGGCTGTTGCTGCGCCACTCTGCTCCCCGCGCAAACACCGCGCATTGACAAGATCGATCCGCCGAACTGGTGGGTGGAGATGCCCGCACCGATGCTGCTGGTGCGCGGCGAAGGCCTGAGCGGCGCCAGGTTTTCGTTCAGCGATGGCGCTCTGGGGATTCAGAAGACCGTTGTTTCGGACAATGGGCACTGGGCGCAACTATGGCTGATGAAGGCGCCGGTGCGTCCGGAGAGGGTGACGATTCGTGTCTCGCGCGGCAGCGAACATGCAGACGCGATGTATGAGTTTGGCGCGCGCAAATCACCAACTGCGGGCTTCGCAGGATTCTCTTCGTCGGACGTGATGTATCTCATCATGACGGACCGCTTCGCCGACGGTGACCTGAAGAACGATGGGCCGCACGCGGAAGATGCCGCGTCCAGTTCAGCGGCTGCGGCAGAACGCGCGAAGCCAAGAGGATGGCACGGCGGAGATTATCGGGGTATCGAGCAACATCTCGATTATCTGCAGCAGCTCGGCGTGACGGCCGTTTGGATCACGCCGCCCTACGAAAATCTCGGCGCCGAGAGCTATCACGGCTATCACGCGACCGACATGTATCGCGTGGATCCGCACTGGGGGTCGATGGTGGACCTGCAGGCGTTGGCGGACGCGCTGCACAAGCGTCACATGAAGCTGGTGCTCGACACCGTGCCGAACCATGTCGGACCGCTGCATCCCTGGGTGCAGGATGAGCCGACACCCAACTGGTTCCACGGCACCGCGGCGCACCACATCGCGGGAGAGACTAACTTCGAGGCACTGATCGATTCGCATGCACCGGAGCGCGATCGCATCGGAACGCTGGATGGATGGTTCGTAGACTCACTTCCCGACATGGACACAGACGACGCGACGGTCGCGAAGTATCTTCGCCAGAACGCGGTGTGGTGGATTGAGGAGACGGGCGCCGATGCGCTTCGAATCGATACCTTTCCGTATGTGGATCGACAATTCTGGCACGAGTTCATGGCGGAGATCGCCGCGCTGTACCCACGTGTCACAGCGGTCGGCGAGGTCTCGGATGGCAACCCGGTAATTAACTCGTCATTTGCCGGCGGAGTTACGCGCGCAGGTGTAGACACTGGGCTCTATACACCGTTCGACTATCCGGAGTACTACGCGGCGCAGGATACGTTCGTGAAGGGCGCACCGATGAAGCGTCTCGCGGATGTCCTCGGACAGGACAGCTTGTATCCGCATCCGGACAGGCTCGTGCCGTTCCTCGATAACCATGATCAAAAGCGATTCGCGGAGCAGATTCCGGATGCATCGCTCGATCGCGTGGCGTTCGCCTACCTGCTGACGATGCGGGGAACTCCTCAGTTGTATGCAGGCGACGAGATCGCGATGAAGGGTGGCAGCGATCCCGATAACCGGCGTGACTTTCCGGGAGGATTTCCCGGCGCCTCCCAGGATGCCTTCACTCAGGCCGGGCGCACTCCTGAAGAGCAAACCGAATTCTCGTGGATTGGAGCACTTACGAAACTCCGGCGCGACTACGCTGCGCTGGCCTGCGGCGGCGAACAGGTGCTCGCGGCCGACAATGACTGGCTGGTTACGCTACGCGACATGCAACACAATCCAGCCGAGCGTTGCGAAGCGAAGAGCGGCGCGCATCCACACGAGCGAGTGATTGTCGCGCTCCACCGAGGAACCGGCGCGGCTGCGCTCGATGTACCGACGGCGAAGACATGGGCCGAAGGCTGCCGGCTCTCGCGGCCTCTGCTCGGCGAGGGCCGCATCACAAGCAGCTCCTCACCCGAGGGATTTCATCTGAGCCTGAACGGAAACGACGTTCTTATCGCAGCGTGCGAGTGAGGGCGCGACGCGATGCCTGCCACTGTCATATAACTGACGACAGAGGGCATGATGGCATCGAGCAACATCCGCGCGGCAGAAGGTCATGAACGGCAAAGCGAAAATTCTCCGGAGGTCGTCGTTTTGCGGCCCTGGCTTTCCGAGCGCATCTGGGGGTCTACGGAGTTACCCGCGTTTTTGGAGCAGCCGAAGCCGGGGCATCCGGTGGGCGAGGCATGGCTGACTTCCGTCGACTGCGCTGTCGAGGGTGACGGCACGCTCGGCGAGATCACTCGGAAATGGCCGCAGGAGTTCAGCGCCGACAAGCCGGGCGAGTTTCCGCTGCTGATGAAGTTGCTCTTTCCGCGCGAGTGGCTTTCGGTGCAGGTGCACCCGAACGACGCTGAGGCGCAGGCCATCGGCCAGCCGCGCGGAAAAAACGAGTGCTGGTACGTGCTCTCCGCTGAACCGGGTGCGAAGCTTGCGCTCGGCTTTCGCGAGGAACTGACGCCGGAGGAGATCGAGCGCGCCATTCACGAGGGCACGCTCGAAAGCAAGCTGCAGTACGTTCCCGTGAAGGCCGGCGACATGGTCTACGTGGAAGCGGGAACCATCCACGCAATCGGACCCGGGATGGTGGTGCTCGAAACCCAGCAATACAGCGACACGACGTATCGACTGTATGACTACGGCCGTCCGCGCGAGTTGCACCTGAAGGACGGGCTCGCTGTCACCAAGTCGCGCACCAGCTCGGGCCTGGTTGCCCCGGTCGAGCAGGAGGGATTCACGCGGCTCATCCGTTCGCCGTATTTCATCGTGGACCGCTTTCAGACGGTTGCCGGCGGCAGCAACGATCTGGGGTTGAGCGGCAAGATGCAAATTTTGGTGGCCTTGCACGACGGCGCCTCGGTGCGGACGCACGACGGAAGCCGTGTGCAGCTTCCTGCCGGCCACGCCGTCGTGCTGCCCGGCCGAGAGGGCGTGAGCTACATCCTCGAAGGCGGCAGCAAGGCCGAGGTCATTCGCGCATCCGCAGCCGTGAGCTGACGGCGCGCGGTTTCCGGCCAACTTCAACTGCAGCGCTGCGCAAATCTGTTACCCTCGAAAGAAAGGGATTTGCGCATGCTCACCGAGCCGTTTTACGACCCGGCCAGGAGTTACCTGGAGAACTTCGAGCAAGGCCCTTTTTCTTCCTTCGCCGAACCTTCCGTCTATCAGGACCGCGGCGAGCCCCGACACAGATTTCTTGGCCATGAAGTGAATCTGCCGCTCGGCATCGCGGCGGGCCCGCTGCTGAACGGACGCTTCGTGAAAGCCGCGCTGGACAAGGGATTCGATCTTCCCGTGTATAAGACGGTGCGGACGCGGCGGTATCCGGCGCATGCCTGGCCGAACGTTCTCGCCGTGCATCCCAAAGGCGACCTTCCGCTGGACACCGCGCCGCTTGTCGGCGATGAGAATTACAGCGAGCCGCTTTCGATCACCAACTCCTTCGGCGTTCCCTCGTTCGACCCCGAGTTCTGGCAGCCGGACATCGCCGATGCAGTCGCTCATGCGCGGCGCGGGCAGGTTGTCGTCGCGAGCTTTCAGGGCACAACCTCCGGCCACGGCGATGTGGAAGCGTACATCGAAGACTTCGCACTCGCCGCGCGGCTGCTGAAGGAAACCGGCGTAAAGATTATCGAGGCCAACCTAAGCTGCCCGAATGAGGGCACAGCGAATCTGCTCTGCTTCGACACCGATCGCGCACGGCGCGTGGTCGAACGGATTCGCGATGAGATTGGCTCGCTCGGCCTGATGGTGAAGGCCGCCTACTTCCGCGATGAAGAGAGGCTGCGTACGTTTGTGCGCGAGATCGGTCCGCTGGTCGACGGCATCGTTGCGATCAACACGCTTCCGGCAAAGGTACTCGATGGCGATGGGCAGCAGGCGCTGCCTGGAGAAGGCAGGCTCTCGAGCGGTGTGTGTGGGCGCTCGATTCGGTGGGCCGGGCTCGAGATGAGCCGCCGTCTTGCAGGGCTGCGCGAAGAGCTTGGGCTGAAATTTTCGATCATTGGTGTTGGCGGGCTGAGTGACGCGAACGACTACAAGGCCTACCGCGAAGCCGGAGCGGACGCGGCGATGATGGCAACCGCTGCGATGTGGAATCCCCGGCTGGCGCAGGAGATTAAGGAGGCGCTGAATTGAGCGAGACAATCGCTTCAGCGTTGTTGAATATCGGCGGAGTCAGATTCCAGCCGGATGACCCCATCACATTCAAATCGGGCATCATTTCGCCCGTGTACTGCGACAACCGCAAGTTTCCATTCCATCCGCGCGAGTGGCGCGAAGTGATCGAGGGCTTCGTCGAGCTAATGGCCACGGCGGGATTGAACTTCGACGTGATTGGCGGCATTGAGTCGGCCGGAATCCCGCACAGCGCCGTGCTTGGTTTTGTCACGGCGACTCCATCGGTGTTCATCCGCAAGGCGGCAAAAGAGCACGGAACGAAGCGGCGTGTCGAAGGCGGCGATGTGTACGGAAAGCACGTGCTGCTCATCGAGGATCTCGTCACGACCGGAAGCAGCAGCCTTGCTGGTGTGGAGGCGCTGCGCGATGAGGGAGCGATCGTCAGCGACTGCGTTGCCATTGTGAGCTACCGCTTTATGGATGCGGTAGAACAGTTCGAGAGAGCGGGTGTGCAACTGCACACGCTCACCAGCTTTGGCGAGATCCTGGAACTGGCGCGGAAGCGTGAGTTAGTGACCGACGAACAGGCCCAGAGCGTTGCGGCGTGGCTGCACGATCCGCACGGATGGGCCGCAACCCGGATGCAACGTGGAGAGACGGCTTGAACGCGATCGCCGAGAAACTGGCGCGACGGATCCAAAGCGTGGAGTCGCTACTGTGCGTTGGACTTGATCCTGACTTTGAAAAGCTGCCGCAGCGATTTCGCGAGCAGCCAGATGCGCAGGAGAGATTCGGCAAGTGGATCGTGGACCAGACCGCCGAATTTGCGGCCGCAATCAAGTTGAACACTGCGTTTTACGAGGCGCGCGGCGCGCAGGGAATTGCTGCGATGGAGCGCACGATTGAGTATGCGCGCGCACAGCACCCGGAACTGGTCACGATCTGCGATGCAAAGCGTGCGGACATAGGCAACACGAACAAAGGTTATGCGGAGGCCATCTTCGACCGCATGGGCTTCGATGCGGTAACCCTGCATCCGTATCTCGGGCGCGAGGCGCTGGAGCCATTTCTGAGCCGGCGCGACAAGATGTGCGTCGTACTCTGTCGAACTTCGAATCCCGGCGCGGGTGAGTTTCAGGATTTGGATGTGAATGGAAAGCCGCTGTGGCTTGCAGTCGCGCAGCGCATCAGTTCTGCATGGGACATCGATGGTAACTGCGCACTTGTGGTTGGCGCGACATACCCGGAGGAAATGCGAGCGATTCGAGCGGCCGCGCCTGACATGACATTTCTTGTTCCGGGAATTGGAGCGCAGGGTGGCGACGTGCGGGCAGTCATCGAGACTGGGCTCGACACGCGCGGTGCAGGTTTGTTGCTGGCGGCTTCGAGATCGATTCTCTTCAGCGACGATCCGGCGGCAGCTGCTCGCGGGCATCGTGATGAGATTCGCGACGCTGTAAAACGGGCCAGGGAGGGTGTGCATGCTGCGCGTTGAAGGCCGCATTGCAAATGAGGATCGGGAGTTCGACGGCGCAATCGAGATCGACCCAGGTACTGGCCTCATCACACACGTGGGCGCAGTCGAAGGGCGCAGTGATGTGAAGACCGATGGCTGCATCATCTTCGCGGGCTTTGGCGACCTTCATGTGCACGCACGCGAAGACGTGAGCGGGCGCGAATTGTACAAGGAAGACTTCACTACTGCGGCGGCTGCAGCGATTCATGGTGGCGTGACGCACTTCGCCGATATGCCCAACAATCCCATCGCGCCGATCGACGACGCCAGCTACGCGGCCAAAGAAAAGCTGACACAAGGTACCGCGGTTCATATCACGCTGTACGGCGGCATTGGGCCGGGCACGCGCCCACTCGCCCGTGCGGTTCCATACAAGGCATTCATGGGCCCGTCCGTCGGCGAGCTGTTCTTCTCTTCGCCGGAGCAATTGGAGGAAACGATCGCACGCTATCGAGGGTGCAACGTGAGCTTCCACTGCGAGGATCCGCTGATTCTGAATGCGAGCCGCGGAGCAGCGACGCACGAGCAGCGCCGGCCTGCAGAGGCGGAGATCTCAGCGACACAGTTTGCGCTGCAACTGATCGAGCGATATGGCCTCGAAGGAAAGCTCTGCCACTTTTCTACGGGCGAGGGCCTGAAAGACCTGATCGCCGCAAAGGCAAGCGGCGTGCGCGTAACCTGTGAAGTCACGCCGCATCATCTGTTCTTCGACGACACGATGCTCAACGAGCAGAATCGCCTCTGGCTGCAGATGAATCCGCCGCTGCGCGGACGCGAAGACCGTCTGGCGATGATCGAAGCTCTGCGCACCGGAGCTATCGACTATCTCGCTACCGATCACGCGCCGCACTCGCTCGAAGAGAAGCGCAAGGGCACCAGTGGGGTTCCGCATCTGGATACGTACGGCGCGTTCACGACATGGCTGATGATGGAGCACGGCTTCACGCCGCTGCAGATTGCGCGCGTGTGCGCGGCAAACCCCGGACGATTCGTGCAGCCTTATTTGCCGCACGGTTATTCAAAGGGATTCGGCCGTGTTGAAGCAGGATATGTCGGCTCTTTGACCGTGCTGGATCTCAAAACACCGTATTCAGTCACACGCGATTCGTTGAAGACGAAGTGTGGCTGGTCGCCCTTTGAAGGCGTAACGTTCCCCGGGAGCGTTCGCCATACGGTCGTGCGCGGGCGCGTGTACACGCAGGATGGAGCTGGGCGATGAGCAGGCTGCGACACGTCGTTCGTGCCGAGCAACTGGTTGATCCAGTGCTGCTCGACGAGTTATTCAACTCCGCCAGCACATTGGAGCGTGATGACAAGGCACGCAAGTTAGAACTTCCGCTGCGCGGCCGCATTCTGGCGACTATGTTTTATGAGCCGAGCACGCGCACACGATTCTCCTTCGAAGCCGCGATGCAAAAGCTGGGCGGTGGCGTTCTCACAGCCGAAAATGCACTCGATAACTCTTCAGCCTCAAAAGGCGAAACGATCGCGGACACCGTGCGTGTGGTGAGTGGATATGCGGACGCGATCGTTCTGAGGCATCCGCAGGTTGGAGCGGCAGAAGCGGCCGCTCAGGCTTCACCAGTCCCGATCATCAATGCTGGAGACGGCGCCGGCGAGCATCCCACGCAGGCGCTGATCGACGTCTACACGATTCGCAAGGAGCTGGGCCGGCTCGAGGGATTGAATATCGCACTCGTAGGAGACCTGAAGAATGGTCGCACGATTCACTCGCTGCTCCCGTTTCTCCGGCACGCTCCCGGAATCTCGCTGACGCTCATCTCACCGCCACAACTCCGCTTGCCCGGCAAGTACGTACGCATGCTGCAGGAGGCCGACACGCGGTTTGCAGAGACCACGCGCCTCGCGCGCGTTCAGCCCGCCGATGTCGTGTACGTCACGCGAGTGCAGCGCGAACGCTTCGCTTCAGAAGCTGAGTACGATGCTGTGAAGGACTCCTACCGTATTGATCTGCACGTAGCCGATTCTCTGAAAGCGCGCTCGATCATCCTTCACGCTCTGCCGCGCACCACTGAGATCTCGCCTGAGGTTGATCAGGACGCCCGAGCAGCGTACTTCCGCCAGGCTAGAAACGGACTTTACGTGCGGATGGCGTTGCTGAAGTATCTGATGAGCTAGCGATTCGCTTTTCTAGGAAGGCTCGCAGAATCGAGCTTGCACATCGTTTCGGGAGAAGCGTAGTGTGAATATCCACGAGGCAGGAAGCGTTTGTTCGCGTCCAGAAATATCTTCTCTACAAAGGAATTTAGCGAATGCACAGAGGCTTTGATCGCAGAACCTTTCTAGCTGGTGTCAGCGCGGCAGGACTCGGCTGCGCGCTTCCGCAGGAGATGCTCGCCGGCGGGTACAACGGGCCGATCGCGCACGAGATTGCGCAGGTTGATCAGCAACTCGCCACGCCGAAAGACAAGATCCGTTTTGCTGTTGCCGGCATGAGTCACGACCACATCTACGGTATGGTCGGCGCGATTCAGCGGGGCGGCGGCGAACTGGTGTTGGCGCAGGGAACTGAGCCCGACAAAGTGGCAGCATTCAAGAAGCGCTTCCCCGATGTGAAGTGGGCCGCGACCGAAGACGAGGTGATTCACGATCCCTCGATTCAACTCGTCTTGAGCTCGAAGATCGCAAGCGAACGTGCGCCGCTCGGCGTTCGCGTGATGCGCGCGGGCAAGGACTTCCTCTCCGACAAGCCGGGCATCACCACGCTGGAGCAGCTTGCTGAAGTGCGCCGGACAATCGCCGAGACCAAGCGCATCTACGCCATCATGTATAGCGAGCGGCTCGAGGTGAAGGGAGCGGTCAAGGCTGGAGATCTCGTGCAGGCTGGTGCGATCGGCCGCGTGATCCAGACGATCAACATTGCGCCGCACCAGATTCATCAGGGAGCAGGCGATAGCGGAGGCGGTGAAGGCCGGCCGGACTGGTTCTGGAATGATGCGCAGTATGGCGGCATTCTCTGCGACATCGGATCACACCAGATCGATCAGTTTCTGTATTACACGCGCTCCAGCGAAGCGGAGGTAGTTGCCTCGCAGATTGCGAACGTCGCGCATCAGGATCACCCGCACTTTCAGGACTTCGGCGACATGATGCTGCGCGGCAATCGCGGATTCGGTTATGTCCGGCTCGACTGGTTCACGCCGAAGGGGCTCGGCACATGGGGCGACGGACGCCTGTTCATCCTCGGCACTGAGGGCTACATCGAGGTGCGCAAGTACACGAACGTTGCGGTCAGCAAACAGGGCAACAATCTTTTCATCGTCGACGCCAAACAGGCACGCTACATCGACTGCAATAACGTGACCTTGCCGTTTGGTCCGCAGTTTGTGTCGGATGTTGTGAATCGTACGCACACCGCGCAGGATCAGACGCAGTGTCTGCTCGCGGCAGAGCTGTCGATCAAGGCGCAGAAGAATGCGAAGTTTGTGAAACTCGAAGCCTGAGCGGCGCAAGTTCTGACTCACGCCGCACTTGGAGACGGCCATGAAAAAGGTTAATCGTCGATCGTTCGTGAAGGGATCAATGATGGCCGCGGCGGCCGGTTTCCCGACGATCGTGCCCGCGCGCGTGCTGGGCCAGGATGCGCCGTCGAATCGTATCAACATCGCGGCGATTGGTGTGGGACGTATATCGCGAGTGCACGACATGCCCGGGGTGTTGCAGTACACCGGCGTTGCGGGACCGAGGAACAATCGCATCGTTGCTGTATGCGACCTTGATGCCAACCGTGTTGAATCCGGTAAACAGTTCGTGAACGACGCCTACACCAAAAAGTTGGGCAAGTCGTACAGCAGCACGCTCGGATACAGCGACTATCGTGAGCTGCTCGCGAACAAAGAGATTGATGCTGTGCTGATCTCCACGCCGGACCATCAGCATGCACAGCTTGCGGTGGCGGCAACGCGCGCAGGCAAAGATGTTTACCTGCAGAAGCCCTCGTCACTCACCATCAGCGAAGGGCGCACCATGGTGAATGATGTAAATGCGACCGGGCGTATCCTGCAGATTGGATCGCAGCAGAGAAGCTGGAAGCAATTTCATCGCGCGTGCGAGTTGGTGAGGAACGGACGCATCGGTGAAGTACAACGTGTCGAGATTGGACTGCCCGGAGATCCTGCGGGTGGGAACCCTGCGCCAATGCCAGTGCCGACAGGTTTTCAGTACGACCACTGGCTTGGCTCAACTCCCAATGTTTATTACACGGTCGATCGTGTGATGCCGCAGCAGGGATTCGATCGGCCGGGCTGGCTGCGCATGGAGCAGTTTGGCGCAGGCATGATCACGGGGTGGGGAGCGCACCACATCGACACAGCGCACTGGGGAATGGACACGGAACTGACTGGACCGATCGAGGTGTGGGGTTCGGCTGAGTTCCCGACGCACGGGCTGTGGAATGTTCATGGGCCGTTCAAGACCTACGGCCGATACGCGAACGGCGTCGAGATGACAATCTCGGGCGAGTTTCAGAATGGCATCAAGTGGTACGGCACGAAGGGATGGATCTTCGTGCAGCGCGATGGAATGAACTCGCCGACGGCCAAGCCGGGTGACCCCGTGCCGAAGGTTGAGGTGCTGCAGGCGAGCGATCCGAAAATTCTGACAAGCGTGATCGGGCCGAACGAGATTCATCTGTACACAAGTGACGATCAGCATGGTAACTGGCTTGATTGCATTCGCAGCCGCAAGCCACCGACCGCTCCGCCGGAGATCGGACATCGCGCTTGCTCGACGTGTCTTGTGCACTGGATCGCGATGAAGACGAAGCGGCGTCTGCACTGGAATCCCGAGACGGAGCGCTTTGTGAACGATGATGGCGCGAACGCAATGCTGAGCCGGCCGCGCCGCGAAGGCTACGAACTGGCTTAGCTGTTCGGTTGTCCCCATCCGCCGCCGCCTGGCGTTTCGATGCGCACGATCGTGCCTCGAGGAAGATGCTGGCTTGACTTTGCTGAAAGCTTCGTCGAGGCAGAATCTCCTGGCGTCATCGCAGTTGCGGCTCCTGATGAACCGGGGCAGCCTCCGCTCAGAGAGTATGGCGCGAACCTCTGCCTATCGGAAAGCAAAGTGAGCTGCGAATCCGCGAGGAGTTCGAACTCGCGTATCAGGCCGTCTCCTCCGCGGAACCTTCCATTTCCGCCCGAGCTACGACGGTAGCTGTACTGTTTCACGCGCAGCGGATATTCGAACTCCAGCGATTCAATCGGCGTGTTCAGCGAGTTCGTCATGTGCGTGTGCACGCCGGATGTTCCATTGCCTGATGGGCCTCCTCCCATTCCACCCGCGATCGTCTCGTAATAGGTGAATGGCAGATGTTTTCGCGGGTCGACGCCGCCAATCGTCAGGTTCGACATGGTTCCCGCACTCGCAGCGGGAATGCGATCCGGGGCCGCTTGTGCGAAGGCGCGCAGGATTGTGTCGACGATACGTTGTGAGGTCTCGACATTGCCGCCCGCGACCGCGGCTGGTGACTGTGCGTCGACGACTGTGCCGGTAGATGTTTTGAGAGTGAGAGGGCGAAGTGTACCTGCAGTTGTCGGTGAGCCATCTGGCAGGAGACAGCGGAGGACATACAGGCAAGCCGATAACGTGATCGAGCGCACTGCGTTGATGCTGCCGCTCACCTGTGCCGAGCTCCCGCCAAAGTCCAGCTCTAAGCTTTCTGCGTCGGGATGAAGCCGCAGCGCAACCGCTATCCTGACGGGATCGGCGGAAATGCCATCGTCATCGAGGAAGTCTTCGGCAGAGTACTCGCCCGCTGACATCAATCGAAGCTCAGCTCGGACCAGGCGTTCGGAGTGGTCGAGCAGATCTTCGCATAGTTGCGCGAGGTGCGTTGAGCTGTACCGTTCGCTGAGATGAATCAGCCGCTCCTCACCGATGCGACAGGCGCCGATCTGCGCGGCGAGGTCGCCCTCGCGCTCGGTTGGGGTGCGAACGTTGTGCAGAATAAGTTGAAGCACGTCATTCTGCGTTTCGCCATGGCGCACGATGTGGACAGGAGGGATGCGAATGCCTTCCTGGAAGATCTCGCGGGCCGGTCCCATCGATCCAGCAAACATGCCACCGACATCAGAGTGGTGCGCGCGTGCGGCAACATAGAAGATCGGTTCGTGCGCGTTCGCGAAGACCGGCATCACCATGGTGATGTCGGGAAGGTGGGTTCCTCCGGCGTACGGATCGTTCAGGATCCCGATATCGCCTTTGCTGAACTGCATGGCGCCGACAGCGGCGAGTACAGACATTGGCATGGAGCCAAGGTGGACGGGCATGTGGTCGCCCATCGCGACGACGCGAGCTTTGCCATCGAAGATCGCGCAGGAGTAATCACGGCGCTCCTTGATGTTGGGCGAAACAGCGGAGCGCCGCAGAGCCGCACCCATCTCTTCGGCGATGGAAGTCATCGCGTTCTGGAAGACCGCAAGCTCGATCGGATCGACTGCGCTCATCGGGTATCTCCAGTCGGGATGGCAATGATCAGATTGCTGAAGCCGTCCACTTCGAGCGAGCAATCGGGCGGAAGCACGGTTGTTGAAGTGTACTCGCCGATGAGAGCGGGACCGGAGATCGAATCGCCGGGCCGCAGCAGGTCACGATCATAGGTTGCCGAGGCGAACCATGCACCGCTGAAGTAGATCTGTTTCGTGCCGCGAAGAGCTTGTGAGCCATCGCTTTTTCGCGGCGGCGTTTCGCGAAAGCTGAATGGTTCTGCAGGAATGCGAAGCCGCAGACGCAGGTTAACGATTTCGATCTGGCGGTTACGGTCTGAAAACCCAAAGTGGCGTTGATGCAGCGCGTGGAATGCTTCTGCTGCATCGGCGGTGCAGGGCACGTTAAGTTCGTAGCCCTGGCCCTTGTAGCGCAGATCAAGGCTGCGCTCGAGACTCAGCGAGTCTTCTGAAGAGAACTCTGCGGGAATATCTGCTTGCAGGGTTTCGAAGTGTCGATTGAGTTCGTGGAGCATGGAGCCGGGAAGCATGACGGTGCGTGAGAGTTCGCGGGTGGTATCGGCGAGCAGGATGCCCATCGCGGAGAGCGCTCCCGGGATGGCGGGGACGATCACCCTCGAGATGCGGAGCGAGCGGGCGAGAGCGCAGGCGTGGAGCGGTCCGCCACCGCCGAACGCGAGCAGAGCGAAGTCGCGCGGATCGTGCCCGCGCTCGATGGAGACGAAGCGGATGGCGCGTTCCATGTTCGATTCGACGACGCGAAGAATGCCCTCCGCGAACTCCTCGACGCTGGAGAGAAGACCTTTGTGTTGCGAGAAGGCCTCGCGGGCACGATCGATATTCAGGGCGACGGTGCCATCCACGAAGCGCTGGTCGTCGAGGCGTCCAAGGATCAAATTTGCATCGGTTACGGTGGGTTTTTCACCGTTTCCGAAGCAGATGGGTGCGGGGTCGGAGCCGGCCGATTCGGGGCCGACGCGGAGAAGGCCGCCGGAGTCGAACCGGGCGAGCGAGCCTCCACCCGCGCCGACGGTGTGAACGTCGAGCATGGGGACGCTGACGGGGAGGCCGCTGATCTGAGATTCGCTGCGAAGCTGCAGTGGGCCTTGCGTGGTGTCGATGAGGAAGACGTCGGTGGAGGTGCCACCCATGTCGAGACCGATGAGGCGAGGGAAGCCGGCGGCGGTTGCGATCTTGGAGGCGGCGATGACTCCGCCGGCGGGGCCGGAGAGGATGGTGCGGACGGGTTCGGCGGCGGCGGTTGCGGCCGGAATGATGCCGCCGGACGACTGCATGACGTGTACGGTGCTGCCGGTGAACTCTGAGGCGATCTGCTGCTCGAGCGACAGCAGGTAGCTCTGCATGAGGGGCATCAGGTAGGCGTTGGTGACTACCGTGGAGGCACGCTCGTACTCGCGGAACTCGGGAAGGATGCGATGCGAGGTCGAGATCGGGAGGTTGAGTTTGCGAAGAGCGGTTTCAATCAGGAGTTCGTTGTTTGGGCGAAGGAAACTGAAGAGCGTGGAGATGGCGATGGATTCGGCGTTGGTGGCTGCGATGCGTTGGGCGAGTTCGTTCAACTCGCTCTTGTCGGGTTCGTGGAGCAGATCGGTTTCCGGGGTGACGCGTTCGTTGATGCCGAAGCGGAGGGCTTCAGGGACGAGGCAGGCGGGGCCGGGACTGAAGAGGTCGTAGAGGCGGGGGCGGGCCTGGCGACCGATGGCGATGGTGTCCTCGAAGCCCGCGGTGGTGACGAAGGCCACGCGGGCGCCTTTGCGCTCGAGCATGGCGTTGGTGCCGACGGTGGTGCCGTGGCGGACCTCGAGACCGTGAGGCTGGCCGATGGCGCGGAGGCCGTTGACGACGGCTGTGGCCGGGTTCGAAGGTGTGGAGCGGAGTTTGAGGACGCGGAGTGTTCCGGCGTCGAGGTAGACGCAATCGGTGAAGGTTCCGCCTGTGTCGATGGCTATGCGCAAACCAGGTCGCTCATGAGTACTTTACCTGAGGATCGGGTACCCCCCTCCCCCCGTACCTTTTTTGCGCAAAATCTTCAGGACATTGAGTTTAGGTTCGGACCTAAGTATCGCGCCAGCGGTCCTGCCAGGGCAAAACGAAAAGGCTGCCAATGGCAGCCTCTGAACTTTTCTATCTCTATATATCTATTGTACGAAATCGAGCGAAATTAATTCCGGATATTTCCACGAGGCGGTTGCGGTTTGGTTTGTTTGGATTACGAGGATTTCAACAGTTGCCGGGGCTTGACAGCGAAATCAAGGAGGAGGGAGACCGCCGAGGTACATGTAGCTGTGATCAGGCTGTGAGGCGAGCAGCTTGGTGATGGCGGGGTCAGGGAAGCGGCGGTTGTAGGGCTCGGCCCAGCCGATGGCTTCGGCGGATGGAGGGTCGGGGCGCTCCTGCCGGAGGTGGGTGCGGTTGTCGAAGAGGGAAGAGTCGACGAGGCCGTGGGTGGAGACTTCGACGAGCTTCCTGAGCGCGCCGTGATTTTCGGCGTAGGGGTCGACGCCGTTGGGGAGGCCGAGCTCGGCGAGCATGACGAGTGGCGAGGCGGCGTAGAGATGGTAGTGAAGAGCGCGCTTGCCGCGGCGCATCTCTTCAGGGAGCGTGCCGTCGGGCTGAATGGCGTCGATGCCGTCCTTTGCGCGCTGCATGGCCCAGTCGAAGTCGCTTTCGTTGTTTGCGGCGATGCCGGTGGCCGCGACTTGAACGGCGGCCCAGTAGAAGTGATTTTGGGCGTCGGTGTGTGTCTTGCGCTGATGCTCGTCGTAATAGTCGCGGGTCAGGTCAGCTTCCTTCTGGAGCCAGGAGAGGATGAGGCTGCGTTGTGCTGCTGTGGCGCGTGCGTTGGCGTCGATTTTGAGCCAGCCGATGGCTGCGGCGCCGGCGACCCAACCTTGCACATAGTAGGCCTGGCTGGAGGACATTTTGCCGGTGAGTGCGTTGTCGCGCGCGTCGGCTTCGAGATGCTGGAGAACGCAGCGGGCTGCGTCGGCGGAGCCGGTGGTGCGAAAGGCGTCAGCTGCGGCGACGATGACATTGCCTTCGTGCTTTATGGGGCCAGAGGTCTCGTTGTAAGCCTTCTGTTTTACGGGATCGATGATGGAGTGCGTGGGATCGTTGTCGGCATAGAAGCCATTGGTGACGAAATCGACGGGCAGGTGCGCGGAAGCGGGACAGGCGTAGGACGCGTTGGTGGCGTGGACTGGATGGGTGTCCCAGGGTGAGTGCAGCGGTGCCGCGGCGAGGAGAGATGCGGATTGGAGCGCGGTGAGAAAAAGGATCGAGCGGAGATGAAACTTCAACGAAATCTCCTCAATAGCGAGATGGAATGATGATATTCCGCTGCCCGGCGGACGTGAGGCGCTAATGGAGTCGCGGCTGACGCCGATAGAGAGAGGAGGCATCTCTGTGCTCAAGGTTGAGGGCTCCATGATTTCGCTGGTTGGGATTGTCATTGTTCTTGGGTCGGTGGTTGGTGGCTTTCTGATGGAGAAGGGGAAGCTTCCGGTGCTTTTGCAGCCTTCGGAGTTTGTGACGATTGTGGGCGCGGCGGTGGGCACGCTGATTGTGGCGAATCCGATGCGGGTGCTGAAGGCAGTTGGCGCGGGGATCGCAGGAGTGATGACGGGCAGCGGTGTGACGGAAAAGCTGTATGTCGAATCGCTGAAGATGCTTTTCGATCTGTTCACGAAGGCGCGCAAAGAGGGGTTGATTGCGATTGAGGGAGACATTGAGGAGCCGGAGAAGAGCGCGATCTTTTCGAAATACCCGAACTTTCTGAAGGACCATCACGGGACGGCGTTCGTGTGCGACACGATGCGGATGGCGGTTACGGGCGGCGTGAAGCCGTTTGACCTGGATCAGATGATGGAGCTGGATCTGGAGGTGCATCACCACACGTCGTATGCGGCGACGCAGGCGATGATGTCGATGGCGGATGCGCTGCCAGGGCTGGGGATTGTGGCCGCGGTGCTGGGGATCGTGGTGACGATGGGGGCGCTCGGCGGGCCGCCCGCGGAGATTGGACATAAGGTAGCTGCGGCGCTGGTGGGTACGTTTCTGGGAATCCTGCTGTGTTACGGCGTGATTGGGCCGCTGGCTGCGAACATGTCGAAGGCGGTTGAAGAGAAACATGCGTATTACGGCGTGCTGAGGACGACGCTGCTGGCGTTCGTCAAAGGCACGGCACCGATTATGGCGGTGGAGATTGGGCGAAGGGCGATCCCGGAGCATGTTCGGCCGAAGTTTGCGGAACTGGAGAACGCGTGCCGTGCGAGGGAATCGATGGCCGTGGAGGCCGCAGCCTGATGATGCATGAGATGAAGGGTGAGCCGGTCATCCTGATCAAGAGAAGGAAGGCGTCTCATGGCGGGCATCATGGAGGTGCGTGGAAGGTTGCGTATGCAGATTTTGTGACGGCGCTGATGAGCCTGTTTATTGTGCTGTGGTTGACGAGTTCGAGCGACCAGGTGAAGAAGTCGGTGGCGCTGTATTTCAATGATCCGAATGGAACGTCGACGCTGCAGGGGACGAACAGGAATGGAAGCGGGAACGCGCTGCCGCTCGATAAGAATGGGATGGAGCGGTTGAAGCAGCAACTGCTGCAAGCGGCGCAGCAGATGCCGAACTTCGACAAATTGAAGAACCAGGTGGAGATTACAGCGGAGCAGGATGGACTGCGAATCGAACTGATGGAACAGCCGGGCGGAACGTTCTTCAAGTCGGGAAGCGCGGAGCCTACGCCCGCGCTGCGGGATTTCTTGAAAGCGATTTCGCCGGAGCTGGGGAAGCTGCCCAACCGGCTTTCAATTGAGGGCCACACGGATTCAGTGCCCTATAGCGCCGGCAGCCTGTACACGAATTGGGAACTTTCCGCGGACCGCGCGAATGCGGCACGGCGGCTGATGCAAGGCAATGGGATTACGGCGGGTCAGGTGAAGGAGGTTCGTGGTTTCGCGGATCAACTTCCGCGGGTTGCAGGCAATCCCGGCGATCCATCGAACCGCAGAATCACGCTGATTGTTGTTCCGGGTGAGCTCACTCACCTGGCTCCGAGTCAAGCTGCGCTGGGGATCAGCAATCACCCAAAAGTGTCCCAATAAAGCTCAAGGATTTTGCGTCCCCGCCGATAGAGGAGACAACGCGGACTCGCCAGCGGGCGAGATGGAGGCCGATTTTCGATGCCGACTATTCCAGTTCTCTCACAACTTGAGAACTACCTGGCGCTGACGAATCAACGTGAGACGGTGCTTGCGTCGAACATGGCAAATGTCGACACGCCGGGCTATCGGACGAAGGACATTGATTTTCAGGGCGAACTCGCGCGCGCGATGGCGGCGCCGGCGGGGAGTTCTTCTCCGACTGTTGCAGTTCGCGATGTGAAGGGGCTGCTGGAGAGGCCGGATGGGAACAATGTGGACATCGATAAGCAGTCGCTCGAGCTGGGGGAGGCGCAGTTGCAATACCAGATGGGCACGCAGCTTATGAAGGATCGGTTTCACCAGATTCTGTCGGCGATCAACGGCGACCAGTAAGGGGCGAGCGAATGAGCATCTTCAATGCACTGGATATCAGCGCGTCGGCGCTCTCGGTGGAGCGGGAACGGTCAGAGGTAGCGGTATCGAATCTGGCGAATGTGGATACAACTCGTACGGCCTCGGGCACAGGGCCGTATCGGCGGCGCGAAGTGGTGATTCAGAACGGCGGCAGCTCACCGTTTCAGTCGGTGCTGAGTGGAGTGTCGGATCTGCAAGCTGGCGCGACTCCGGCAGGTGGTGTGAAGCTGACTCGCGTGGTGGAGGACAGTGCAGAGCCGATACGGCGATATGATCCGGGGCATCCCGATGCAGACAAGGACGGCTATGTTTCGTATCCGGCGATCAATCCTGCCGAAGAGATGGTTGATTTGATGGGGTCGGTGAGGGCGTATCAACTGAACGCGTCGGCGATTGCGGCGTCCAAGCAGATGATTCAACAGTCGATTGATGTTCTGAAGAGTTAGAGGATTGAAATGATAGACGGCATTGGATCGGCAATTCCTTCGATCGCGACACAACTGGGTAATGTTGCGACGAGCCCGGCAACAACGCAGGGCGCGGGATCAAGCTTTGCGGACGTGTTTCAGTCCGCAGTGAACGATGTTGACACGCTGCAGAACAATGCGGACCAGCAGGTCGCGAACCTATTGCAGGGCGGCGGAAACGGAGACATCGGGAAGACGATGGTGTCCGTTGAGAAGGCGGATGTGGCGTTCCAGTTGATGATGCAGGTGCGGAACAAGGTCGTGAGCGCCTATCAAGATATGGAAAAGATGCAGTTCTGAAGGGCGCTGACCAATGCAGAACAAGTTGGTGGAACATTTGAAGCAGCTATGGCTGCGGATGAATCCGCGCCAGAGGCTCGTCGTTGCAGGCGGCACAGTGGCGACGGTGGTGGGAGTGGGCGTGATCGTGATGGCGATGAGCTCCACGGATTACAAGCCATTGATGACGGGGATGGAGCCTGACGATGCGCAGACGGTTGCGCAGCAGCTCGCGGCGAAGAAGATCGATTACAAGATGTCGCCGGACGGCAAGGAGATTGATGTCGCTGCGAGCCAGTTGGACGCCGCACGGATGGAGGTTGTGTCGCAGGGGACGACACACAGCGGGCGAATGGGGTTCGAGCTTTTCGACAAGACGTCATGGGGACAGACGGAGTTTGACGAGAAGGTGAATTATCAACGTGCGCTCGAGGGCGAACTGGAGCGGACGATTGGAACGCTGAGCAATGTGAAGAGCGCGCGCGTGCATCTTGTGATGGCACGAGACTCGGTGTTCCTGGATCGGGCGCAACCAGCGAAGGCTTCGGTGGCGCTGCGAATGAAGCGGGGTGCGCTGACGCAGGATCAAACGGACGCGATTGCAAGGCTGGTCAGCGGTGCGGTGGAGAATCTCGCGCCGGCAGACGTCTCGATCATTGACGCGGATACGAATGAGTTGCTGAACAGGCATAGCTCCACGATGGAAGGGCGCGAACTTGAGGACGAGCTTTCAAAGAGGCTGACAGCAACGCTGGGTCCCGTGGTGGGAGAAGACAATCTGCGAACGAGTGTGAATGTGGAGTATGACCTCACGAGCTCGGAAGAGAACGAAGATAAATATGATCCGGCGGTGAGCGCACTTTTGACGACGCAGAAGACGATGGAGCACACGGCCGACCAAGCGGATGGCGGTGTCGCGGGAACGGCAAGCAATGTGCCTTTGACGCCAGGTCAAGGAACGACGCAGTCGCAGGATGCGAATGCCGACGGGGGAACGCAGACATCAACTTCAGAGAATTCGACGTACGGCGTGAATCGGTTGACCAGGCATTCGATTGCGCCTGCCGGACGAATTCGTCGGATCACAGCAGCGATCCTGGTGAACGACTTTTCGGACAGGAAGATGGTGGACGGAAAAATGGTGGGATCCACCTACAAACGTTCACCAGGGCAGTTGAAGCAGCTGCAGGATCTGGCGGCATCGGTAATTGGGTTGGATGCGCAACGGGGCGACGTTGTCACGGTGGAGAACATGACCTTTGCGAATAACGGAGATGAGGATGTGCTGCCGGGGTTTGGAGAGCGTCTGCAGAGGACGTTGACTGAAAACACAAGTGCGCTTCGATACGCGTCGTTGCTGGTGCTGTTTCTGCTTGCGTGGGCACTTGTCATTCGGCCGGTGCAGAAGCAGGTGGCGGGTGTGGTGCGGGAACTCGGCGCCGGAACGGGGGAGCGAGCGGAGTCGCTCGCGATGACCAGCGTGCCGCAGCTTGCAGTCGATGATCTGGACCATCTGTTGGAAGCGGACACAAATACGGTCGGATTAAAGCGGCGGTTGAATGAGATGGTCCAGGCGGAGCCAGCGACGATGACGAGGACATTGCAGACATGGCTGCGGGAGTCGGAAGGATGACCGCGCTAACGGACTACAGCGACCTCCGGGGAGTGCAGAAGGCTGCCATCCTGATGACCGTGCTAGGTGATGATGCGGCGGCGGTCTTCTTTCGGAACCTGCCCGAAGATGACCTGAAGTTGATAACCAAGGAGATCGCGAATCTGGGCCGCGTTCCCCCGCAAACATCGCAGCAGGTCCTGCGTGAGTATCAACAGATGACTGCGTCACGGGAGTTTGTGACGCAGGGAGGATCGGATACAGCGACGCGTCTGCTGGTGAAGGCTTTTGGCGAAAGCGGCGCCAGGGAGATGCAGAGCGCAATGGTGAGAACGGATGAGCTGAACTCCGGGCGTGCGGAGTCGCTGCAGAAGGCGGATCCGAAGCAGCTCGCGCGACTGCTGGAAGGTGAGCATCCGCAGACAGTCGCCTTGGTATTGGGCCATCTTGAACCGAAGCAGGCGTCGGCGCTGCTGACGCATTTGCCGCGCTCGGCGCGAGCAGAGTCGGTGCGCAGACTCGCGAATCTGCGGCAGTTTTCTCCGGCGATGGCAGAGCGCATTTCGGCGGCATTTCATCGTCGTCTGCGTTCCGCGGGAGAGCTGAACAAGCGAACCTATTCCGGGTTTCAGAACGTCGCGCAATTGATGAACATTGTAGATACGGAGACGTCTCGCGAGATTCTGGAGAACATTGAGGGGCAGGATCCGAAGCTCGCCTCGAATATTCGCGAGCTGATGTTCACGTTTGAGGACTTCATGCGTTTGGATGACAGCCAATTGCGCGAGCTGTCCAGCGCGGTTGAACGAAACCTGCTGGCGATGGCATTGAAGGGGGCGAGTCCGGATCTGAGAGAACGTTTCTTCAAGACGATGTCTGTTCGCGCGGTGGAATTACTGAAGGAAGAGATGGAGCAGCTGGGGCCGGTACGGAGCAAAGACGCACTGCGCGCTCACGGAGAGATGGTAAGCGTTGCGCGGCAGCTAGAAGAACAGGGAAAGATGAACCTGCGTATGGATGAAGGGGACGCGTTTGTCTAGTGGATTGATTTCGATCCAGGCGCTTGAGTATCGGGAGGTGGGCCGCTATGGCAACGCGTTAGCGGCCGCCGTGCCCGCGCCTGAGCTCATTGAGTCGGAGCAGAACCCGGGGGTTTCGGAAGAGGAGGTCACCCGGCGAGTGCAATCTGCGCGCGAGGAGGCGAAGGCAGAGGCCGAGGAACGAATTCGTGTTGAGCGGGATCGCGCGCGAGAAGAAGCAGAAGAGCGACTGGCGCAGCGGTTGCGGGAGTTTGAGCTTGAGCGAAGCAATTACTTGCGGTCCGTGGAGCGCGAGGTGGTTCAACTGTCACTCGCAATTGCACGCAAAATTATCCAGCGCGAAGCTGAGGTGGATCCGACCTTACTGTCAGGTCTAGTTCGGATTGCCTTGGACAGAATGCAATGCGGAACCGCTGTGCGGGTTCGTGTTGCACCGGCTGAGGCGGAGCGCTGGAGAAAATTGGGAAGAAACGATGGCAGTCGGGCTCAATGGGATGTTGTTGCCGATGAGCAGCTGCAGGCAACCGATTGCATCGTTGAGACGGAGTTGGGGACTGCGAACTTTAGCTTTGAAGCGCAGTTGCGCGATGTGGAAGAGAGCTTCGCGCAGCTGCTGGCGCACAGGCCGGCTGCATGAGATCTCAGGTACTTGGACAGCTCGAAGATTATGTGAACCAGTGCTCGCCGATCCGATGGAAGGGACGGGTGAGTCGAGTGACGGGTAACCTCATTGAGTCGGATGGGCCTTTTGGTTGCATTGGCGAGGCGTGTGAGATCGAGAGTGCGAATGGAGTCGCGTTTGCTGGCGAGATCATTGGCTTTCGTGGGCGAACTGTTTTATCGATGATGACGGAGGCTCCAGCGGGAGTCCGTCTGGGCGATGCGATCACTGCGGTAGGAAGAAGACCGTCGGTGCGCGTTGGCGCGGACTTACTGGGACGTGTGCTGGACGCGAGCGGCAAGCCGATGGATGGGATGGGGAGTTATCGCTCGACGCGGGTGATGGAGATTGAACGGCCGGCGCCGCAGCCGTTCGAACGACTGCCGATCCGGGAACACTTGGGCTGCGGGATTCGGGCGCTTGATGGATTTGTTCCTTGCGGACGTGGACAGCGGCTGGGAATTTTTGGGGGAAGCGGTGTCGGCAAGAGCACGCTGCTGGGAATGATGTCGCGGGGAACAGCGGCAGATGTGATCGTGATGGCGCTGGTGGGCGAACGCGGCCGAGAGGTTGGAGAGTTTCTCGAGGTCCTGGGAGAGCAGGGCCGATCGCGGAGTGTGGTGGTTGTTTCGACGTCCAATGAGCCGCCTCTGTTGCGCTTGCGGGCTCCGTTGCTGGCTACGGCGGTTGCGGAGGCATTTGCGGCTGAAGGAAGAGACGTGCTGCTTGTGGTGGATTCGCTGACGCGCTTTGCGATGGCGCAGCGCGAGATTGGTCTCGCGGCAGGTGAGCCACCGACTGCGAAGGGATATACGCCGTCGGTATTGAACAAGCTCGCGTGCCTTGTGGAGCGTGCCGGGCGTTTTCGAACTGGAAGCATCACGGGGTTCTATACGGTGCTGATGGAAGGTGACGATCAGCAGGACCCAGTTGTGGACACGGTGCGATCGCTGCTTGATGGGCACATTATTCTGAGTCGCGCGCTGGCAACGAAAGGGCATTATCCACCGATCGCGGTTCTGGACAGCCTTAGCCGGCTGATGCCGCAGATTGTGAGTAAGGAACACCTGAGGAAGGCTGCGGACGTGCGAGCACTGCTTGCTGCGTATGCGCGATCCGAAGACTTAATCCGGATTGGCGCATATCAGCGTGGAAGCGACGCAGTTCTGGATCGCGCGCTGGAGGTGATGCCAGCTATAGAAGATTATCTGCGACAGGACACCGCGGGACTGTCCAGCTTTGATGATGCCGCGCGGATGTTGCTTGCCTTGCCGAGCTAACGATGCGTCCTGTTAATTCTTTGCACGTCATTCTCATGGTTCGGCGACAGCGAGAGGATGCCGCCGATCGCGCGTTGGCCGCGATCGGGCGAGAGATTTTGCAGTGGCGTATCCATGCCGAACAGGCGAGATCCGGATTAGCCGCGCTTGCGGCGTCGCGGATCCGGGAGATACAGTGCGTGGCGAACGCGGTGCACTATCAATCCAGCGACGCCCGATATAGAACTCTTGTGCACGAGTCCGCTGAAGCTGCAAAAAAAATCGAAAAGCTGGAGAAGGCAAGGGCGGAGCAGATGGCTGCCTACATTGCCGCGCGGCGCAATCGCGAGGTGGCGGAGAAGCTGGAGGAGGAACGCAGCGCGGCCCATGAGGCCGAGGTTGCTTTGCGGGAACAGAAGTGGAACGAGGATATGTTCCTTGCACGCAAGGTATCGAATTCAAACAGAAGCATGAGTTCAGGACACTTGTTTGGGACGAAAGAGTCAGCGTAGATCTCCACGTGTTCGTCGATAACAAGGGAATGCGCCGGAGCGCATGGAGGCGGACTATTCCGTGAGAGTGGGTGTGCATATGGAGAGCACGATGAATCCCCCCGCGGGCGGACTTGCCGCATTACTCATGGGAGCTCCGAAGGAAAGCTTTGCGTCCTTGCTTGATGGAGATGAGGCAGTGCAGCGAGAGTTGAAGAATCCAGCACTGTTAGAGGCCAAGCAAGGCGGTGGTCGGCATCGAGAATCCCAAGATCAAAGACACGAGCATACGCGCAACACTCGATCGTCCGACGATCGCGGCGACTCGGCTGGGATTGCGCGACCCCAAGTAAATGCAATGGTGGTCGAACCGCCATCGAGACTCCGGTCGGGAGTCTCTCACGGGGATAGCAAGCCTAATGCGCAGAGCAGCGGGGTTTCGGTTGGCCAATCCAAGGCAGACCTTGCGTTCTCGGTTGAGGGACATGCGATGCCAACTCGAACAGAGAGCAATACTGAAGCGCTCCCCTCGGGCGATGCAAAAGGTACAGAGACAACCGTATCGCCTGTGAAGGTTGACCCGACAGAAGAGGCGATGCGTGGCAGTGTAGAGGCGAGCGGGGCGAAGATTCCGGAATTGATTAGCTCGTCACGAGCGCAGGATTGGAGCTCGGTTGATGGGATCCCCGCAGAGCCCGAAGGTGATGGCTTGGCAACCAGCGTGCCGGATCCTGGCATGGCGCCTGGCGGCGATGAAGTGGAAGCGGGTGTGTTGGAGAGCAGGCCTGGAACCGGATTCAAGCCGGCGCTTGTAGTCAGGAGCATTCGCCAGAGTGGCGAGATAGATCCGGCGCAATTGATGAACCAGAACGATCTGACCGTCGGCGGGTCCGAGCAGCATGAGGCGGACGCAAAGCCAGCTAGCCCGCAGGCTGTTGATGTCGGCGGAACCGGAGTGGGAACAGTTGATCAGCCCGATGTGCACAATGCACAGGCGCGTCATGACACGTCGGGTCAGGTGCTGAAAGCTGCGCAAGTGGCCGGCGCAGCGCCGCGGAACATGGAGGGCGCTGCGGGCGAACTCGTGAGAGCTGGACAGGCGGCAGGAATTCAGCGGCGGTCTGTGCCAGCGGATGGTTCGTCAAGCAAATCGAACGCAGCAGCGGAGCCTTCGTCGAGAGAGGCCGTAATGCAGCATGCCGCGGATGCAAGTACCAGCAGGATGCTGACAAATGCGATGCGCGGCGAGTTGCATGTTGGGTTGCATACAGAGGCGTTTGGACGCGTAACGATTCAGACCAACACGGCACTTGGGCAATTCTCGGCGCAGGTGTCTCTTGAGGATTCGAAACAAAGCGCCGCACTCGCTGCACATTTTCCCGCAGTCGAACAGCGGATCCTGCAGGAGCATGGACTTGATGCGTCCGTGCGCATCGTGAGTGAGTCGCATTCTGCTACGGGCGGCAATTCAACGGGAAATAGCCAGCACGGCTCTGGTGCAAACGATGAAACCAGGGGGGAACGCCGCAGCGGTAGAGCATTCGAGCAGAGCATCGGGGGCAGGAGCAGAGTAGCCGTTGGAGAGATTGCAAGTGAGCGGGCGGGAAGGAACGCGGCATTGGGGCGACTCGATGTAACCGTTTGATGTGCGGGCGAAATGATGCTAATCAGCGGTCCAAGAAGAAAGAGATCGAAGCACCAAGGAGGAATTCGCTATGTCAGTACAGCCAGTTAGTCAGAGCAGCAATCCAGTACAGGCGACCAGCACCCAAAACTCGAGTAGCAGCGGTGGAACAAACAGCCTCCAATCGATGGAGAGTACCTTTCTCTCACTTCTCACTCAAGAGCTGCAGAATCAGGATCCAACTGCGCCGATGGATAGCACTGAGATGGTCGGACAAATGATCTCACTGAATCAGCTGGACCAGCTAGCAAGTATCAATCAAGTTGTGACGAACGCGTTCGGGCAAGGATCGACGACGGCGACAGGAACAACTTCAAGCGTTGCGCAGGGTGTCGGTCCGACAAACTGAGCGGCACGGGAACGCAAATTTTTCGGGGAGGAAACAGCAATGTCATTGTCCACAGCGCTCTCAGGCCTTAATGCCGCAGAAACCGCACTTCAAACGATCTCAAACAACCTGGCCAACATGAATACGGATGGCTATAAGTCTCAGACCTCGACCTTCGCAGATCTGTTCTACCAAACGTACGGAAACAGTGGAAGTGGGAACCCCATTCAAACCGGGCTGGGAGTGCAGGTCACGGGTACTTCCCAGGACTTCAGCAATGGCGCCGTAGCATCGACGGGCGTGAGCTCGAATATGGCACTCAATGGCGCGGGTTTCTTTGTTGTGCAGAATAGTTCCGGAGCGCAGACATATACGCGCAACGGCGATTTCACGACGAATGCCTCAGGTCAACTGACTACACTCGGCGGCCAGTTGGTTATGGGATATCCGGTGATGAACGGCGTTGTATCGGCGAGCAGTGCTTTGCAACCGATCAACGTGGGGTCGGGAACGTCGGCGCCCGCGACGCCAACCGCGAACTTTTCAGTGACTGCGAATCTGAACGCGGGCACAGCGGCGAATGGCACATTCCAGTCGCCCATCAGCGTGTACGACTCGCTCGGCAACTCACACGTGCTGACGATTAACTACACACTTACGGCGCCAAATACATGGAGCTATAACGTGACGGTTCCATCCAGCGACCTTCAAGGGGGGACGGGCTCCACAACGCAAATAGCAACGGGCACGCTGAACTTCAACAACTCGGGCCAACTGGTATCTCCCGCGAGCCCGATTGCGCTTTCGATCGGATCTCTCGCTGATGGCGCATCCAACATGAATCTGAATTGGCAGCTCACGGATGCGAGCGGTAACTCGCTGCTGACTCAGACAGCCAGTGCGTCGAGCAACAACGCGACCAGTCAGGATGGCTTTGCCTCAGGAGTGCTGAGTTCTTACTCGGTGCTGTCGGACGGCACAGTGGATGGTACGTTTTCGAATGGTCAGACACGCGCAATCGGCCAAGTTGCGGTCGCGAGCTTTGCCAATACAGAGGGGCTCACGCTTGATGGCGACAACCAGTATTCCGCGACGGCGGCATCTGGCGCCGCGGTGATCGGAGCGGCGGGTACAGCGGGACGAGGAACGATTGCCGGCTCGTCGGTCGAACAGTCGAACGTAGATATGGCAACGCAGTTCTCTGAGTTGATTGTGTACCAGCGGGCGTATGAGGCGAACGCCAAAGCGATTACGGCGTTCGATCAGATGGAGCAGGCAACGATTCAGATGAAGAGCTGAGGGCAGAAAAGATTCGAGCCCTCTTAATTCAACTCGCCGGAAATCCCTGTAGTCCCGGAGCGTCGTCCGCCCGCTGAAGCGGGTGCTCGAAGCTGCAAGCCTTCGAAGGCTAAGTCTTTCCTAATGCAGCGCGAGAACCTGCGACGGCAGGATGAGACTGTGGGTGTTGATCTCCGCTCAATTCGCCCTCCCGCAATCGGATGCGCGTCGCCTAATTCAGAGCTTTCTTGGATTTCTTGCGGCGCGACTGGCACGTCCATTGCATGCAAGACGGATAGCGAATGCTAGATGGAGGGCTGAGCGCTATGGCGAATGTTGTGGCGGAGGACAAGCCGGTGTTGGAACTGGCTTCGGGGCACACGATCGTGGAAGACGATGCCGATCCCCTGATGAGAGTGCAAATGCTTCCGTGCCGACTGGTCCTCGAAGTTCCGGTGATCGATTTCAGCGTAGGGACGCTCATGCGTCTGGAACCGGGATCGATTGTCGAAACGACAGCGCAACACAACGAGGATCTGCTGCTGCACGTCAACGGACAGCTTGTCGGTACCGTGAAGTTTGATGTTACGCGAGATCGCCTGGCAGTCAGATTGACAGGTGTCGCATGAGTGCCCAGGCAGAAACATCGGATCACGCTGTGATGTTTACGAGAGCAGCGACATCAAGCAGAGCAGGCCGATCATCGTACAGCTTAGGGAGCGCCTTAGGATTTGTATCTCGGTGGATGCGTTCGCGCAGTCGTGCACTCATGGCTGGACGTGCTTCACGGAGGCTAAGCGTTAGTGAAACGGTATCGCTAGGTGAGAAGCGCTTCGTCTCGATTCTGTGTGTCGACGGAGAGCAGTTCCTCGTGGGGGGTAGCTCATCAAACGTTGTCCTGCTCGCAAAGCTGGATAAGAGTTACGCAGCGGGCAGTGACCGGACGAACGGCGGCGAGTCCTTCAGTGAAATGATCTCGCGCGCAGGAGGGGATGAAAAGCGAAACGTTAGTCCGAGGGTCGTAGACCGAGGGGCTGGCCTATGAAGATAGACCGCTGCCAGTGGGTTATCGTTTGGTTCGCAATGTCGTTCGTCTATTTTACAGGTGTACAAGTGTTCGCGCAGTCGCGGGCAGACAACCCAACGCCATTCTTAAGTCCGCAGGACGCAGCGCCCGCCTCGCTCGGTGTTCAGCCGCAAGGTTTGTTTGGCACTGATGCTGGTATGCGGGGGGCCATGCCGGCATGGTCCGATGGAAGTGCGGCGTCGGCATCGCCTAATCGACAATCGAGCGGTTCGCCGGCGTCGCATGTGCCAGCCGCGTCTGCTGGAGGTATCAAGATCACTGGACTGGGAAGCAGTTCTGCGCCATGGACGATCGTTGTGTTGCTGACGATCCTGGCGCTGATTCCGTCCTTGATGATTTGCCTGACGCCTTTCGCAAGACTGCTGGTGGTCTTTCACTTTCTTCGGCAGGCGCTTGGATTGCAGACAACTCCATCGAACCAGACGCTGATCGGGTTGTCGCTGGTGCTGACGTTCTTCATCATGCAACCGGTAGGCGAACAGATTTACCAGGATGCATTCGTGCCTTTCGAAAGTGGCCGGGTTACTGCGCTCGAGGCAGTCTCGCTGGGCGCGGAGCCTTTACGCCACTTCATGGCCCACTACGTGCGTGAGAAGGATGCTGCATTGTTTGTGGATCTCGCGCATGTACCCCGCGCGCGGACGGTCGATGACATTCCAATGAGGGTCATGATGCCTGCCTACATCGTGTCGGAGCTGCGGGCTGGATTCCAGATCGGAGCAGTGCTGTTCCTGCCCTTCCTGGTTGTCGACATGGTAGTAGCGTCGATCACCAATTCGATTGGAATGATGCAGCTGCCTCCAGTCGTGATCTCAACGCCTTTGAAGTTGATGCTCTTTCTGATGGTGGATGGCTGGCACCTGCTCGTTGGTGCGTTGATGCGGAGCTTCAGCTAATGGGGACCGACCAGGTCATTATGCTGGCCCGCGCGATGCTTGTAGAGGTTGCGCTGCTTGTTGCGCCGTTACTTCTTGTTACCGTTGCAGTCAGCTTCGTCGTGAATATTGTGCAGGTTCTTACATCTTTGCAGGACCAGACGTTATCGTCCGTGCCTCGATTGCTTGCCACTGGAATGGCCTTGTTTCTGCTAATGCCATGGATGTGGCGCCATTTGGCACTATATACGCTCAGCCTGCTGTCGGATTTCCACGGAGTGTTACGGTGATCGAAATTCCACTGCTGAAGATCATCGTTGCATTTCTTGCGATCTCCGTTCGCATCACCGGCCTCTTGCTGTTCGCTCCGTTCTTCGGAAGTATGTCGGTTTCACCCCAGATCAAGGCTGGGCTGGTCGTTGCGTTTTCGGTGTTGCTATACCCGATCGCTTCTCGAAGGCTGATGACTCTCGATCTCGGCCATTGGCCCGCGGTTGTAGTTGGTGAGCTGCTGATCGGTGCCGCGATGGGAATCGCCACCAACCTCGTGTTTGATGCGGTGCAGATGGCGGGACAGGTCTTGAGCATCCAAATGGGATTCTCACTGGCGACGCTACTTGATCCACAGACCCAAGCCGACTCGACGGTTGTCGCGATGTTTCATCAGACAATTGCCATGCTCATCTTTCTGCGGATGGACGTCCACCTATGGCTACTCGAAGCGATCGGTCGGAGCTTTGAGCTATTGCCGCCAGGAGCAATGCATCTCACCGCTGCATTCACGATGCTGGCTGTACGCGCCGGGGGAGAAGTATTCGTGCTCGGGCTGCAGATGGCAGCGCCGGTGTTCTCTGCCACGTTGTTGACGGATTTCGCTCTTGGCCTGCTCGGTAGAGCCTCTCCAAACATGCCTTTGATGTTGCTTGGACCTCCGGTGAAGATGCTGCTGGGTCTGGCTGTCCTATTTGCCGCACTCAAGTATTGGCCGGCGATGTTAGCCAATTTCTTTGAGAGCTCGATGAACTTATCGAATCACCTTCTGCTAGTGGCCCGGTAAATTATGCCTGAGTCGGATAAGACACAAAAGGCGACACCCCACCGACGTAAGAAGGCGCGTGAACAAGGCCAGCTTGCTCGATCACGCGAATTCGGCAGCGTCGTAGCGGTGTTGGGAGCCGCGATCACGTTCTGTGCACTGAGTGGTGACATGGCCGCACATTGGTCGAGATTCTATGAAGGTCTTTTGGTCGCTGCGTCCGATTCGGATTTCAGCGCGAGCGGTCCCGTATTGTTCTGGAGCAGCGTCGAAGTGCTGCGATGGATTGTGCCAGTACTCCTGGTGGCCATGTTGCTATCGGTCGGAGTCACTCTGGCACAAGGAGGATTGAACTTCGCGCCAGCCGCACTGAGGCTTAGATTCGAGCGCCTCAGTGGGAGCAGCCGGATGAGCGAGATGTTCTCCTTTGCGACGCTGAACAACCTGGCCAAGTCGCTGCTGCCATTTATAGCAATAGCGATTCTTGGGATTAGCACGATTCAAGCTCATTGGAGCGAGTTGACGCGGGCGTCGGGTGAAGATATTCGCACGCTGATTCTTCGGGTAGGTGCGCTCATTGGCAGCCTCGGGTGGAAGGCTGCGCTCGTGCTGTTTGTGTGGGCATCGGTCGATTATGTGTTGACATGGCGGCAAGCCGAAGGCAGGCTGCGGATGAGCCACGATGAAGTACGGCGCGAGCATAAAGAGAACGACGGCAATCCGTTCACAAAAGGCCGCATTCGCAAACGGCAGCGGACGATGCGGCAGCGAAAGCCGCTGCAAGCCGCGGCGACAGCGACGCTGGTTGTAACGAATCCAACTCATTTTGCTGTTGCACTGCGGTATGAGCACTCGATGCAGGTGCCTGAGGTGGTCGCAAAAGGGTGCGACCTGCTTGCGCAACGAATAAAGAGTATTGCTCAAGACAACAATGTGCCGGTGATGGAAAGTAAGCCGTTGGCGCGAGCGCTGTATGCCACGGTTGAGGTGGGGCAGGCGATTCCCTCTGAGCTTTATCAGGCGGTAGCAGAGATTCTGGTTGTTGTCTTTCGTGCGCAGGCAGAATTGCGCGAGCGCGAAGCGATGCGCAGAGCTCGTAATGCAGCAGGAGAGGCCATAAGGCAAATATGAAGTCCAAAAGCCTGATCAAGATTCTCCATGGCCTTGCGGAGTGGGCCGTCCCTTTGGCTGCGGTGTGCATGATCTTTGTGCTGCTTGTCCCGTTGCCGAGTTTCGTGCTGGATTTGCTGCTGACATGCAGCATTGCGGCTTCGGTACTTGTATTGCTTACGGCGATCCAGGTATTGCGGCCGGTGGAATTCTCTGTATTTCCGAGCCTCATTTTGCTGCTTACACTGACGCGTCTGTCGCTTGATCTGGCGAGTACGCGCCGTATTCTCCTGCATGGAAGTGAGGGACCTTCGGCGGCGGGAGCAGTCATCGAAGCGTTCGGGCAGTTCGTCATTGGGGGGAACTATATTGTTGGCTTCGTTCTGTTCCTCGCGCTGGTTGCGATCCAGTTTCTGGTTGTGAGCCACGGAGCCGTGCGTACAGCAGAGGTGACTGCGCGTTTCACACTCGACGCACTTCCAGGAAAGCAGATGGCGATCGATGCCGACCTGAACGCCGGGCTGATCAACGAGGAACAGGCGCGAGCGCGCCGCGAAGCAGTGGCGCAGGAGGCGGAGTTTTGCGGAGCCATGGATGGAGCAGCTCGGTTCAGCCAGCGAGACTCCA
Organism: Acidobacteriaceae bacterium; assembly: GCA_035944135.1. Classification (NCBI taxonomy): domain Bacteria; kingdom Pseudomonadati; phylum Acidobacteriota; class Terriglobia; order Terriglobales; family Acidobacteriaceae; species Acidobacteriaceae bacterium. Next base: position 77,223 of record DASZBM010000001.1, on the reverse strand, counting down.
TAGCAACCATTTTGATCCTGGCAATCAACATCATCGCAGGGCTCCTGATCGGGGTGTTCCAGCAGGGCGTTCCGCTGATGGACGCCTTGAAGACGTATACGATCCTGACCGTTGGTGACGGCCTGGTTTCGATTCTGCCATCGCTCCTTGTGTCCGTTGCGGGTGGAATTGTGGTCACGCGTGCGGCTTCCAAACAAACCCTGGGAATCGACATGCGCCGTCAGCTTGTCAGCCAATCGATGCTGCTGTGGATTGCCGGTGGCGTGCTCGTGGCATTGGGCCTTATCCCGGGCCTTCCGAAGATTTCGTTCTTTCTATTGGGCGGTGGGCTGATGTTTGGCGGTTATAGGATTACGCGGTCAAACAAGCAAAAGACCGTCGCGCTCGGGAAGGCGGAGGCAGGCGCGAACAAAGGACCAACGGATGCGATGGATCGCGTTTTGAAGTTGGACGATCTGACCCTCGAAGTTGGCTCGGGGCTTGTCCATCTAGTGGATGAGAAGCAAGGTGGGCAACTGCTGAATCGCATAAAAGGCGTGCGCAAGAAACTGGCTCAACAAATGGGATTCCTAGTGCCGCCGATTCATATCACGGATAATCTCGCGTTGCGAGAGAGTGAGTACGTCGTACTGTTGCGCGGGATCGAGATTGCCCGATGGGAGCTTCGGCGCGGACTTTTGTTAGCAGTAAGCTCCGAAGCGGGACCTGTCGATTTGCCGGGCACAGAGACACAAGAGCCGGCTTTCAATGTCGCAGCAAAATGGATTGCTCCAGAATTGCAGGCGCAGGCCATTGCCCGTGGATGCGCCGTGGTGGAACCGACAACGGTTCTGAGTGCCCACCTTGCAGAAGTTATCCGGGCGAATGCTCACGACTTACTCTCGCGCAACGAGACCAAGAGGCTGATCGACCGCCTGAACGAGTCGCACCCGAAACTTGTAGAGGAGCTGATCCCTAAGTTGCTCACGTTAGGAGAACTGCAGCGGGTGCTGCAAGCGTTGTTGCGTGAGCAGGTATCTATCAGGGATCTGGGTTCAATTCTGGAAGCGCTGATTGAGGCCGCGGCGGTCAACAAACACCCTGTGGCTTTGGTGGAGGCTGCGCGGCAGGCGTTGAGCCGTGCTTTGGTGCGCCCGCTGCTCTCGGCTGATGGTGAGTTGAAGGTGGTCACGCTTGATACGGCGATTGAAGAAGAGTGCGCGCGAGCGGGAAATCTGCAGCCAGGCCAGATCACTTCGAGCTCCCTTCAGATATCACTTGCGCGCAAAGTGTTGGACAATTTGCGGGGCAGCTTTGGAGCAGACATAGGCAATGCTCCGCCGGTGCTCCTCTGCTCATCTCCAGGAAGGTTTTACCTTCGAAGGTTGTTAGAGCCGTTTCTGCCGAAGGTGGTGGTCGTGTCGCCATCTGAGATTCCAGCCGTAACGCCGATACGCACTCTTGGAGTCATTCGGTGAGGCCGAGGGTGGGCATCGCAGCTCATGGAGTTAGCACTTGAGCCGATAGGAGACAAAGGTGAACAAGCTGGTGAAACGCGACGCGGACATCAAAGGGCCTGCCGAAATGCGCGGACGCACGGTGACGCGATGCAACTTCCGCGCCTCGGGACTTCTCTCGAACGAAAGCACGCGACAATTGCGAAGTATGCACGAGATCTTTGCGCGCAGCTTTGCTCATTCACTTGATCTCTTCCTAGGGTCTCCGGTGGAGGTGAAGCTAACAAGAATTGACCAAGTCGGGGCTCGAGAATTCGCGGCGACGCTCTCCGCCGGCACGTATCTTGTTCCATTCGGCCTGCAACCTACGCAAGAGAAAGTGGTAAGTAAGTTCGATAACGGGCTGCTGTTTCCGCTGCTGGACCTCTTGTTGGGTGGCCCGGGGGAGCCGATGGATTGCAGCCGTGAGCTTACAGAGATCGATGAAGAGCTGTTCCGTAGCGTTACCGAACTGATGGCTGCTCAGCTTGAGCGCGTCTGGAAAGTTACGAATGTTTCTGTTGCACCCCTGGCCTCCATTAAGCCAGTCCTGATGGGGCAGCTGTTTGCGATGGAAGAGCGGGTTATCACATTGCACTTCGAGATCCGGCTTGCGACGGCAACATCGGCGTTCGCGCTGGCACTTCCGACAGCGTTTTCCGGGAGATTAGTGCGCAGCGGCCAGAGTGACGCCGTACGCCGTGGTGAAATGCAGGCGAGCGGGAGGCACCGGCTTCGCGAACGTATTCTGCAGTGCGAGATGCCACTGTCTATTGAACTCTCCGGGTTGTGTATCCCACTGGAAGATGTTGTGTCGCTGCAGGTTGGAAGCGTCGTGAATTTGAGGACACCATCGCAGCGTCCCATTTTGCTTCAGGTGAGCGGGTACTCCATGTATGAAGTCACGCCAGTCAAGCGGGGTGAGTATAGGGCGGCGCAATTGAATAGAGCTCTCGATCGCGAGGTGTGAAGAGGTGGAAACGATGATGAATGAAGCGGCGAAGGTCAATCTGATCTCCTGTCTGGCTGATGCGATGAGGAACTCTATCGCTGCATGCGGAAGCGGCCTATGGCTCTGCGCAGCGTCGACGATGACGGGAGACCGCCCGGCAGTTCCGGCTGAGCAGAGCGCAATGGTAACGAGTTTGCGCTTGAGAGGAACCCTTAGCGGAGAACTAAGGGTCGAGATCAGTGCGAAAGATCTACGTATCTTGTTTGCGGGATCGGAAGGTGCGGCAATAGACGCAGGAAGCTCGTGGAAAGCATTGATGGATGCGGTAGTCAAGCAGCTTCCAAAGCGAGCCGCCGACGCGGGAGTCTTTGCCTTCAGCGTCGAATCCTATTGTGAGGCGGACTCGTCAGAAGGCGCCGTTCAGATCGGTCGCATGGAGCTGATGGAATCGGAGAGCACGCAGATATTGGTCCGGGTGCTTGCGGACAATGAACTGATCGAGAATCTGCAGATTGCTGACTGGGCCGCGAGCCGCAATCGTGCAAGAACAAAATCTAAAGAGTCCGTCATGCCGGAACTGGACCGTGTCATCGACGTGCCGCTCAACGTTACGCTGCGTTTTGGGCAACGAACGATGCGACTCCGCGAAGTGCTCGACCTAAGCCCTGGAGCGTTGGTTGAGCTAGACCGCCAGGTGGAGGATCCGGTCGATCTGATTCTTGATGAACGTGTGATCGCGCGCGGCGAAGTGGTGATTGTGGACGGAAACTATGGTCTTCGTGTGACGGAGATCGTTGAGAATGGTGCGCTTGTAGCTTGAGACTCCGAGTATCCCCGGGAAAAGTGCACCTATCGTTGTAGCGCTGGTGCGGAAGTAACAGAGAAGCTTTTTCGCTGGCGGTCGATGACACAAGTGGAAGGCCATTTGGGAAGGAGATCGCATGAATAGCGGGCTCTATGGGGCGTGTGCGGGACTCATGGCGCGGATGGAAGCGCTTGATACGGTTGCTGCGAACGTCGCGAACAGCAGCACGACAGGTTTTCGTGGCCAGGAAAACTCATTCGGCACCGTACTGGCTGAGACCGGGCGGCAAGGCCGGATGTCCGCGCTAAACCAGGTGACCAACGCCTTCAGTCAGCTCGCGGGCTCTCATACAGATGAGACGCAAGGGACGATTACCCGCACCGGGAACGAACTCGACCTCGCAATCAAGGGCGAGGGGTATTTCAAGATCAAGACTGCAACTGGATTCGCGTACACACGTAACGGCGAATTTCAAGTCGACGCCAATGGGAGATTGACGACAACCACGGGCGATCTCGTAATGGGTGAGGGGGGAGGGTCAATCGTGCCAGGCAAGAGCCCTCTTTCAATTGCATCGAGTGGAATCATCTCTTCAAACGGGGCGATTTCGGGAAAGCTCGCAATCGTAACGTTCGCCGCTGGCACAAAGCTGGACTATCACGGCGCTGCACAATATGGCGCGCCGGCTGGCACGGAAGGACCAGCGAGCGGCGCGAGTGTTCAGCAAGGTGCGCTTGAGGATTCGAATGTGAGCCCCATCGAAGGGGTCGTGAACCTTGTTTCTGCGCAGCGTGCAGCTGAGTCGATGAGGCATGCATTGACGCTGATCGATGGCGAGATGGACAAGACGGCTGTGCAGGATCTCGCGCGGAATAACTAACGTAGCGGCCGAAAAGACGTTTTTAGTGAGGAAGCGTGCATGATTCGAGCACTTTATAGCGCTGCAAGCGGGATGAACGCCCAGCAGATGAATCTGGATACTATCGCGAACAACCTTGCGAACTCGAGCACGACGGGGTTTCAGGAGCGGCGTATGCAGTTTACGGACCTGCTGTATGAAAGCCAGGTAATGCCGGGCTCGGCTTCGACGCACCAGACAACGGTTTCGTCGGGACTTCAGATTGGTCTTGGTGTTAAGCCCGGGTCTGCGGAGATCATTCAGACGCAGGGCGAGCTTCAGAGCACTGGAAACCCTCTCGACATTGCAATTCAGGGCGGGGGATTCTTCCAGATCGAGTTGCCGAGCGGACAGGTCGGCTACACGCGCGCCGGGTCGTTCCATCTAGAGTCGCAAGGAAACATAGTGACCCCGGATGGGAATCCGCTCCAACCGGCGATCACCGTTCCACCCAATGCAACGAATATCTCGATCGGCAGCGACGGAACAGTCACTGCTTCGATTCCAGGCCAAACGCAAGCGGCCAACCTCGGAGCTATACAGATTGCCACCTTTCCCAATGCCGGGGGACTGAACAGCATTGGTAACAATATCTATCTGCCTACTACAGCATCCGGAGATGCGATCGTAGGCCAGCCCGGAGGGGCGGATGGCCTCGGCACTCTGCAGCAAAGTTCTCTGGAGCAATCGAATGTCAGTGTGGTTGAGCAGTTTGTCGAGATGATCGTGGCACAGCGCTCCTACGAGGCGAATTCGCGTGTGGTGAAAGCGGCCGACGAGATGATGCAACAGCTCAACCAGTTGACGCAATAAACAAGCGAGGCAAGTGTGATGAAACTGCTCGCTCTGACACTGCCGATGGCCGCTTCGCTTGCTTTCGCGCAGCAACACCAAGCCATGCACTATCCAATTATCGAGACGACAGTCGCAAACTTGCTGCATGCGGACGGGACGAATGTGACCTCGTCGCAGGTTCACCTGCCGATGCAACTCGCGGCAGCGACGCCTGACCCGCACCTCGAGATCGTGGCGGCACGCAAAGTGACCGAGCACGAGCTAGACCTCGAAGTACGTTGCCAAGCTATTCGTGAGTGTCTGCCGTTCGATGCCTTGGTCGATACCAACGATGCAAACACAATTACTGCGCTAGATAGATCGGCGCGACAACCTAGCGCGCATGCCGTTCCTGAAAAGGTCTCTTCACCTGTTGAACCCATTGCGACAATGTCGGATCATCTGGCCGCCGGCGCCCAGGTCGTTCTCGTCATCGCAGATGGGCGCATGCGTATTCATCTTCCGGCAATCGCGGTAGACAGCGGGGCCAAAGGAACGCAGATTCGCGTGTGCACGTTGGATCGAAAGAAGATCTTTCACGCAGTCGTTGTGGACGGCGGAACGGTTCAAGGGGTGGTCGAGTGATAAATCGGGCCAACGTAGCTTGCCGGGCCGCTGTTGCAATATTTGCATTCGGTGCAGCTACAACCAGCGCATCGCCGTTGTTGCACAAGCCACCCAAGAAGAGTACGGCGCAGCTTCGTGCCGAGTACCTTTCCGGGCTATCAGAAACGGCAGTACAAGGGGCTTCGGAACGCAGCGCGGGAAGCCTGTGGTCGGCCGGGGGCGTGATGGTCGATCCTTCGTCGGACTACAAAGCGCACTTGTTGAATGACGAGGTCACCGTTGTGGTTTCGGTGCAATCAAATGCGGCCCAGAGTGGTTCAGTCGACAGTGAGCGCAATTTCTCAGCGAACTCGGCAATTAGCGGTCTTGCGGGAGACCTCGCAACGAAGGGTACAAATCCGCTTCTAGCGGCTTCATCTGCCTCGTCATTGAAGGGTACGGGGGCGACGAGTTCAAGCACAGCGTTTAGCACGAGTTTGACTGGTCAGGTGATTGCAGTCCTACCCAATGGCAATGTCGTAATCGAAGCTTCTCGAAGGATCGACATGAATAACCAGCACGAAGAGATCATCGTTCGAGGAATTGCCAGACCTGGTGACATAAGTCCATTGAACTCTGTGGCATCGACTTCGCTGAGCGCATTACAAATCGAGGTGAAGGGAAAAGGGATCATCTCCGACAGTGTGCGTCCTCCGAATCCTCTAACGCGAGCCATTCTCTGGCTATTTGGGTTCTAGATCATGCGAAAAGACATAGTAGGTGTTGGCGGTTTCTCCTGGCGTGTACTGGCATTTGCCATCCTCTTGGCATTTGCTCTGCACGGGTCCGCGCAGCTGCGGCAGGTACACATCCGCGATATTACGGATGTGCAGGGAATTCGGGATAACCAGCTGATTGGGTATGGGCTGGTGGTTGGTCTCGCCGGGACCGGCGACAGACAACAGACTTACTTCACCATACAGACCCTCGCGAACATGTTGCAGAAGATGGGTGTCCAGATTCCTACCGGAACGGCAATCGTAAAGAATGTCGCTGCCGTAATGGTGACCACGCAGGTGCCCCCGTTTGCGGAGCCCGGGATGAAGATAGATATCACCGTATCTTCGGTCGGTGATGCCAAGAGTATCGAAGGTGGAGTGCTGCTTCTAACGGCGCTACGTGGCGCGGACGGACAGGTGTATGCCGAGGCTCAAGGTCCGTTGACTACGGGTGGGTACTCCGAGAGTGCAGCTGGAAACGTCAGGGAGGTGAATTACCCGACGGTCGGAGTGATAGCAGACGGTGCAATCATCGAACGTGCAGTCAGCATGGATATTCGGTCTCTTGAAAGCGTGAAGTTTTTGCTGAGGCAAGCAGACTTCACTGCTTCGCGTGATGTGGCTGATGCAATTAATAAAGACTTTGGCGCGCAGGTTGCGAATGTCGTGGACTCGCGCGAGATTGATGTGGATGCACATACGACCGGTATGGACTCCATCCCCCGCTTGATCTCGCGAATACAGAACTTGTCGGTGGGTGTACAACCTCGGGCGCGCGTGGTGGTGAACGAACGGACGGGAACAATCGTGCTGGGGGGAGATGTTCTGCTATCGCCTGTGTCTGTGCTCCATGGCGGCTTGCAGATCCAGGTGGATACGGTGGTCAGTGCAACGCAAGCGGCTCCCGGCTCGAGTGCAGCTCCGGCGGTGGTCACGAATACCGCCGTGCAGGTGCAAGACAAAGAGGCGAGTTCAATCCGTTTGGCACAAGGAGCGGACGTGGAGGAACTGGTCAAAGGTTTACATACGATCGGCGCAACAGCTCATGACATTGTCTCGATCCTCGAAGCCGTCAAAGCTGCGGGAGGCCTCCAGGCAGAGTTGGTGGTGATCTGATGGACGGCATTTCCGCATCTCCACGTACCACTCCGAACCTAGCGTCTTCGCTGCCGGCCCTGGCGCACAAGGTCGACGATGCATCACAGGAATTCGAATCAGTGCTGCTTGGGCAGTGGCTTCAACAAGCAGACGCCAGCTTTGGAAGCGTCCCTGGTGAAGAGGATGAGAGTTCCGATAGTAGCCAGATGAAGAACTTTGCGATGCAACACCTCGCTCAAGAGATCACCAAGAGTGGCGGAATCGGCATTGCGAAAATAGTGCAAACGGCATTGACAAAGTCCGCTGGCATAAGCGGAGCTGCTGGAGATGATAGTGGGAAATTAGGGAAAAACATCAACATCTCACAATCAATTGCATCAGAGTTAGGTCCACGTTCCAGTTCGGAGGACGGCAATGCGAAATAGCGCTGCCTATACGACATCGGCGCTTGCCTGCTTCGACTCTCTTTCGGCCCTGCGGGATGAGATGGGGGTCGCAATTGACTGCATTTCGCGGGATGCTCTTCATGAATTCGAGGTCAGCCTCTGGCGCCAGGAGATGCTGTGCGAACGAATCAAACGGGCAATTGGCGCGACGCCCCTTCCGCCCGGCAATGAAGAAGTGCGGCAACGCGTCCAAGAGCTGTGCAGTGCGCTTAGGAGCCAGTCTGAAATTTATGCAGCGGTGATGCGCAAGTGCAGCCAATCGAGAGCCATTCTTTCGGATCTCTGTTGTCTGTATGGGAATTCAACAGAGGGGTCAAGAAGCAATAATTCGTCGTCCCTTTGTTGTGAGGCATAGCAATGATAGGACTGAATGGGACGCTTTCTATTGCCACGGAAGCACTCGGCGCCCAGACGGCGGGTCTCGAAGTGGCGAACAATAATATTGCAAATGCGAATACTCCCGGTTATTCCCGGCAGATCGTCTCACTTAGTTCCGCTGCGTCCATCCAGAACGGAACGAGCGTCGATGAAGGTGTTTCTTATGATGGTTTCACTAGCGTCCGGGATTCAGTTCTAAGTCTCGCGATCAATAACGCGACTTCCGGCCAGGGAAGTCTAACGGCTCAGAACACGCTCCTGACGCAGGTCAACACTGCCTTTTCGAGTGCAACCAGTGGCGTTGGCGCGTCGTTGTCAACTCTGTTTTCAGATCTTTCCGCGTTATCGACGAACCCGTCCGACCCGTCGGCGCGCCAAACCGTACTGCAGGATGCCAACCAGCTTGTGAGCGACTTTCACCAGGGCGCCGCGGCTCTGTCATCTGTTGCAAACGCCGCGAACGAACAGGTGGTTTCCAGTGTCAGCGAGATCAACGGGCTTACACAGCAGATAGCCGATCTGAATGCGCAATTGGCATCCTCGGCCGGCGACGGGCAGGATGGAGGATCACTTGAGGATCAGAGGGACGCGCTAACCACCCAAGTGGCGCAGCTGATCGGCATATCGAATACGCAAACTGGAGGGAGTCCTACGTTGACCACGGCGAATGGAAGTCCCCTGGTTATTGGAAGCACATTCTATCCGTTGCAAGTGACGACGGGCTCCGATGGGAATGTTCACGTTCAGGATGCAGAGGGCGATGACATAACCAGCACGCTGACCGGTGGAACGTTAGGTGGAGTGATCACCGTCCGGGACGGTACGCTGCCAAGTCTGTCCGCACAGTTGGATTCGCTGGCGTCGCAATTCGCGGCCGCGATGAACAGCGCGCAGGCATCCGGCGTCAATCTGCATGGTGCTGCGGGATCACCAATGTTTGGTGTTCCGACAGCAGGTTCAGCCGCGGCTGGAATCAGCGCGGTCCTGACCAATGGTTCTGAGATCGCAATCAGCTCAGACGGGTCGACAAACAGTAGTGGCAATCTCCAAGCATTCTTATCTGTTCAATCGAGTCCTTTGGCGAGTGGTGCGACGCCGACCGTTGGGTATGCCAATCTAGTCGGCAACATTGGATCGGCGGGTTCTCAGGTCAGTAACGAACTCACGGCAACTACGGCGTCCTTGCAGCAACTGACAACGCAGCAAGCCAGTGAATCCGGAGTCTCGATTGATGAAGAAACGACGAATTTAATTCGATATCAACAGGCGTATCAGGCTGCGGCCAGAGTTATATCGACTGTGAACGATCTCTATACAGCGTTGATGAACATAAGCCTCGGAGACGGTTAATGCGCGTAGATCCCTACATTTCCGCAATTCTGAACGCGGGTATTCAGAACACCCAGCAAAGTCTCAACGCGTCCGTTGAGCAGCTTGCTTCCGGGCAGCGTGTCGCTGTCCCCTCAGATGATCCGGCTGCCGCTGCAGCTAACCTGGAGAGTCTTGCGTCTTCGGCAAATGTTGATGGCTATACGAGAAATGGTGACGCAGTCTTGTCTCAGGTCCACATGGCGGACTCGGCTCTCAGTAGCGTGATCGGTGAACTGAACCAGGCAGTCGCTCTCGGTACACAAGGAGCAGATGGCACGATGAACAGCGCCGACCGTGTGTCAATTTCAACTCAGGTGCAAAGCATCCTGTCCGAAGTGGTGTCTCAGGCGAATACCACATTCAACGGCACCAGCCTGTTCGCCGGAACTGCGGGTGTTACAGAGGCTTTTGCAGCGGACAGCTCCTCGCCCAATGGATATACATATCAGGGAGACGGTGGCGTCAACAGCGCAACGATCGGCAGCAATCTGCAGGTGAACGTCAATATCCCTGGCGATCAGATATTTACAAACCCTAGTGGGAATGTTCTGGGATCTCTTCAGCAGCTCGTATCTGCGTTGAATAGCGGGACAGCTAGCGACATTGGTGCTGCGGTGGCAGGGGTGAATTCAGCGATCACCAATGTGAGCCAGCAACGTGTCGTCTATGCAGGCGCGGCGAACCAGATCAACAGCCAAGAGAGCTATCTTTCGCAGGAAACGGTTTCACTCACGGCGCAGCAACAGTCGTTGACCGGCATCGATATGGCGACTGCTATTACGAATATGACGCAGGCGCAGACCGCTCACAGTGCTGTGCTAGCCGCGGCGGCTAAGGTCTTGCCCACCTCGTTACTCGATTACCTGAATTAGTTACGCGCGTGACTGCGTTGAACAAATCCAACTCACTGCTATCGACATATCGAAGAGCGTCGATAGGAATGGACAGGCGCAAAGCATTCGGGGCGCTCAGCCTTAACCCCATTTCAAAGGAGCAACACAGTGGCAATCACTATCCTTAATAACCTTTCGGCGATGAGCGCAGAGAATTCTTTGTCTGCGACACAGGCCAACCTGCAGAACACATTGACACAGCTCTCCACCGGCTTGCGTATCAACTCTGGCGCCGACGACGCAGCCGGGCTCTCGATCGCGAACGGCATGCAGGCGAACATCGCGGCACTTACACAGTCAGCTCAGAACGCCACCAACGGTGTTGGTATGTTGCAGACCGCCGACGGCGCGTTGTCCCAAGTGACGACTCTTCTCAATCGTGCGGTGTCGCTTGCGACGGAGGCCGCAAACGGCGGTTTGAGCACAGGAACTAACAGTCAATCTGCTGCGCTCGACACGGAGTTCCAGTCGATCCTCTCAGAGGTCAATCAAATCGGACAGACCACGGACTTCAATGGTCAGAATGTCTTTGCTTCGACTACACCCAACTCATTTACCTCAACGCAGGCTTCGCTGGCTGCGACGACTGCATTAACGGCTGGTTCGAAGACAACGATCAATGACTCCGCTACAGGAGGAACGTTCGTCTTCACCGCGCAAGCTGGAGATACGGTTCAGACGCTTGAGACAGCCATCGGCAACGCCGTGTCGGCTGGAACGCTGAGCAGCGGTACCACGGCGACGTTGACCGGTGGACAGCTCGTTGTGGCTACGAGCACCTCTGGTGATTCTCTTGGCGTCACGACGAATGATTTCGTTCTCGGGCCGATGCAGAACACCACGGCCGGAGCGAACAACTCCATCACATTTATTAGCGATGGCACGCAGACCGGCGCAGCCGATACGCAGATCCAGACCGTGATCAGTCAGCTTTCGGCCTCCACTTTGGGTCTCTCTGGCGCGAATCTTCAGAATGACACGAACGCGGCCTCGGCGCTGACGGCGATCAACAATGCAATCAGCACCGTCTCCGCACAGCGAGGCCAGATTGGCGCTTCGGTCAACAGGCTCACCGCGGCCTCAAATGTTATGACCGCACAGGTGCAAAACCTGACGAGCGCCTCGAACGGCATCATGGACGCCGATATCGGCAAGACGGTCACCAATATGACTCAGTACAACATTCTGCAATCCACCGGCATGGCGGCTCTGCAGCAGGCAAACCAGGCGCAGCAGGCCGTGTTGAAACTCCTGCAGTAGTAGATAGAGCGGAACGGTTCAAACAGCTCCGTTCCGCTCGCTTTCTCTGCCGTCGCCGGAGAACTACCTGAGAGGCCTCGCTTAATATGAGTTCAGTGTCCTCGATCAACTCGTTGCTCTCCAGCGCCTTGAGTGGTTCGTCCACCTCGACGAGCTCTGCGGTCGATCTGAGTTCTCTGTTACAGGCAGCTACGGGGGCGAGCAGCGAAGGCATCGACGTGACGTCCGCGGTCGATGCGGCCCTTTCCGCAGATCGTGCGCCTGAACGGGAGTGGCAGGCGCAACAGTCGACGATTTCGTCGCAAGTGAGTGCACTCACCACACTACAGGCCGCGCTCTCAGCTGTATCGCAGGATCTAAGTAATCTCAGTGACATAGACGGTTCGCTTGCGTCGCGCACAGTGTCATCTAGTTCGACACAGATCAGCGGATCTGCGACGGCTGGAGCTACAATCGGCACACATTCCGTAAGCGTGGCAAACCTCGCCACTAGTGCATCGTGGTACTCCGGCCCTGTGCCCAGTGCCGGCTCCGCTCTGGGGACGTCTACGCTGACGATATCCGCAAATGGTGGCGCTCAGACCACATTTACGACCGGTTCCGGTATAGACTCGATCTCTGATCTGGCGAACGCAATCAATTCAGCATCGTTAGGAATCAACGCTAGCGTCGTAACGGACGCGACCGGATCGAGGCTGGCGCTAGTAAGTTCTACGACGGGCTCCGCAGCGGATTTCAGCGTGAGTTACGGCGCATCAGGCTCAAGCTCCTGGTCATCGGCGTCCGTCGCGAGCGCATCCACTCAACTACAGGCCGGCAGTTTTCGAATTGTTGATAGCGGCTCGAATACAGCTATCACCGTGAACCCAGGCGAAACACTTTCAGGTCTCGCAGACGACATTAATTCGCAAGCGACGGGAGTCAGTGCGTCGGTCGTTACAGACTCCTCTGGTGTTCACCTGCAGATTGCTTCTACTGATGGCAGCGCAGTGAGCCTCAGTGCGGATCCGACGTTCAATCTGACACGGGCGAGTACGGCTACGAATGCATCGTTGACTGTGGATGGAATTCCCGTGAGCAGCGCGAGCAATACGGTAACGGGTGTTGTCCCAGGATTGACGCTTAATCTGACAGGGACAACGGCAGGAACCAGCTCCGCGACAGTTACGGTCAACGCCGATAGCAATCAAATTAGCCAAACGCTTTCAGCATTTGTATCGGACTACAACAGTGCGCTGTCACAGGTGAACTCGCAATTTACATACAGCACGTCGACCGGGTCTCAAGGGGCATTGAGCGGTGACAGCATCGTCCGATCTCTCCAGGGCATGCTTGAGGGGATTGTGTCTTATACCGCGCCAGCCGGCGCGGCGAGCGGGTCTACGACGATCCAGTCGCTTAGCGACCTGGGGATCACGGTAAACGACGATGGCTCGCTGGCCTTGAATACGGCGACTCTCGATTCGGCGGTTGCGAACCCCGGTGCAGTTCAGAGCCTTTTCCAGGGAACTGCGCTGAACGGGTTCGCACAACAGTTCAGTACGGAGCTCAGTGAATTCGCTGATCCAGCGACCGGAGCAATTGCACAAGAGATCGGTAATCTCAATCAACAGTACTCCGGCTTGCAGTCGCAAATTAGTGATTATGAGTCCGGATACATCGCATCGCAGCAGACTGTGCTAACCGCGATGTACAGCAAGGCTGAGATAGCATTGCAGCAACTCCCTGCTGAAATGCAACAGATCCAGTCACAGTTAGGGAACAACAGCTCCAAGAATTAGGCGGTTCGCGCCTGTCTTAGGAAGGATGACGGGATGAAAAGCAGTCTCCGTGCCTACCGCATGTCCGCGGTCGAAGGCGCCACTCACATTGATGTTCTTCTGGCATGCTATGACGCCTTAGCAGAGGACCTCCGGTTGGCCGGAGGAGCAGCAGGGGCCGGCGATTTCACAGCACGCTGCCGGTATTCGCAGCATGCGCTTGTTGTGCTTGGTCATTTGCAGAGCTGGGCTCCTCTTTTGGAGAACGAGACTTTGGAAGTGAGCCTGGCCGGTTTTTACGAATATCTCCGCAAGAAATTGCTCTGTCTTCAATCCTGCGTCGAAGAGGATCAGTTCTTGGCTCTTGCAATGACCGTCTGCGAAACGAGGGCTGTTTGGCAAAAGAAAAAAAGCCTGCTGTTGTCCTCAGAAATTCCAATCGCGTCGGAAGGACAGCCGGCTCACAGCAACTCCGTAGAGGGACCTCGGTTGCACTGCTCAGCATAGACGAGGCTGTCCAACGAAGCAGTTCTTGCGCGAACGTATTGGTTGCGCAAATTCTTTGCGCGGACCGCTCTTGAAGCGTCTTGGTGAGCTCTTAGACCCTTTCAATCCGTACGCTTACAACGTGAGTTCCAACATTAGGATGGGCGACTTTGACCGTGATTTCGCCGCTGGCATTCGGTTCGGATTTTACCCAGACCGCGCCTGCACCTCCACTCTCTGTTAGTGAGAAAGTTCGATCCCCAATCAGCACGCATGGTCCTGCGATATCGATGCTCACATCCCCCGCGCTGAGAAGGCGGAGCGCGCCGTATTTGTCGGCGAGATAAAAGACCACTCGTGTCGCGTCGATACTGTCTCCGCGAATTGAGGCATCGTCCGCTTTTACAATGAGCTGGTCCTGTGAGGTATCGGACGAAAAAGAGCGCGTCACAATCTTTCGTCCGTTGACGAAACCATCGATGCGCAATTCCGGGTGATTCGTACCGTCGAGTTCGAGATCTACCCATGAGGGCGGATGAAGCAGGTGCGGATAGCCCTCGCTATCTGGCCTGACAGTCGCATGATGTTTTCCGTCGACGAAGAGCTCGAGATAGTCGCAGTTATGAAAGATTGCCAGATTCTTGCCTGGCCCATGGGGTGTCATCGTGCCAAAGTCCCAATAGAAGTTCGGCGCGATGACCGGTCGTACGGTGGGACTTACCTGAGCCTGATAGAAGCTGGCGCCCAGCTTTGGGATCCGGAAAACATCAGCGATTCCAGGATTTTTAACCCCCTTGTATCCATTATTTGGGCTGCCATACTCGAACGCGCACCATGCAACTACACCGCACATGCGGTCGTAGGCACGTGCGCGATCGTGTGCCTGTGCATGGTAGATCGCCTGGTGGTACTGCATCGTCACATCAGCCGCGCGCCTGTACTTGTTGTTGAATCCTGGCGCAGTGTAGGTGTACTGACCTACGGTCTCGGCGAGCATGTAGGGAATTCCCGGCAGAGGAGGGTGAATCTGCACGGAACCATCAGGAGATTGATGGTAGTCGTCAAAGGCGAAGACGTCCTCGTGCCAATCCGTCTTCCAATTGCCAAATCCTGTCATCGATCCTGAAGTCGGCCGCGAGTCATCGAGCTCCTTAGCCGCTGCATACGTCCGGTTATAGAGAGGCGGATCATTGTGAGACTCATTCACGCGGACGCCCCAGACGATGATCGAAGGTCGGTTGCGATCGCGCCGGATCATGTCGCGAACGTTTTCGACCACCTGGTCTTGAAACGTCTGATCGCCGATGTACTGCCACCCGGGTGTTTCCTCCCACACCATCAGACCCAGCTCATCGCAGGCGTCGAGAAATGCCTCATGCTGCGGGTAATGTGAGCAGCGCACCATGTTGCAGTTGAAGTCTCGGCGAATGATCTCAGCGTCCTTCCGCATGACACGCGCAGGCATGGCATAGCCAGTGTAGGGATAGAGCTCGTGGCGATCGAGACCAAAGAACTGCATCTTTTTGCCATTGAGATAGAAGCCGTCCACCGTAAACTTCGCTTCGCGGAATCCGATACGCCTGCGGTATTCATGCACGGGCTTGGTCCCAATGTGCATTGTGACAACGACGGTATACAGATTCGGATTGTCATTGTCCCAGAGCTTCACGTCGCTAAGCTCAGAAAGAGAGAAATTGATTGTCGTGGATCCTGCCGCGAGCTCTCCTGCGTTCTTCCGAGCGCGAGCTATCACTCTGTGGCCGTCGAGTAATACCGCATCCAGAACCGCAGCTCCGGCACTGCGGGTAAGTGCGTCAACGGTGCAGCTGAGCTCCACGCTCCGAGAATTTGAGAGGACGTTCAATGGCTTTGCGAAAACGTCACTCAGGTACACCGCAGGAACTGTGTAAAGCTTTGCCCCGCGGATCATGCCGCCGGGGACGTAATAATCCACGGCGCTGCGTCCGCGAGGCGATCCCTCCGGTGGTACGTCTTGGAATCGTGCGTCAAGCTTCACCTCAATACTGTTCTGTTGTTGAAGCAGAGAGGTGATCTCGTATTTGAATGGAAGATAGCCGCCTTTGTGTTGAGCCAAGGCAGTGCCGTTTACGCTGACGTCGGCTGTTACCATAGCTCCTTCAAACATCAGAAAGGTCCGCAGACCATCGCTTCCGGTTGGCCGAGTCAACGTCCTGCGGTAGAGAAAGACATCCTCCCATAAAGTAGGATCCCAATCTTGCCAGGACAGCTTCGCAACGGAATGCGGCAGGGTGACTGCAACCGGTTCAGATGGCGCGGAGACCTTGCCAAGAAACGTCCAGTCGTTGTCGAGCGACGTCTCCCAATGGCTGGGCCCAGAGACCGGGACCTTGGCGGCTCCCAACAGGGGATGCATCGCTAACACTGTGCCAGCCTGAATGGAGGACTGAAGGAAGCGGCGGCGCGTCAGACGATTCATAGAATTTTTAAGACGAGTCATGAGATTTTGTCCGATTAGAAGGCGAGCGGTTGGGTTACATAGAGACCGGTTTCTGCGTCCGCGAGCAATCCTAATCGATTCTATAAGAGCAGGCAATCCACTCGCCTGGGTGAGCCTTTCAGCTCGAGATGTTGACTCGTCCCCTTGCTCGTGCTGTGTTGCTCGAGTTGCGGCGAGGATGCCCTGTAGTCTGTCGGACAACCAGGTGGGTGCCGATCCTGTTCTCCACTCGCCGATCCGCGGCCGGAATGACGTTCGCGAGCAGAATTTCAACCGCCTTTTGCGCGAGCTCCTTGCAGGACATTCTCACGGTCGTGAGTGGCGGAATCGTGTATTCGGCCAGGTGAATGTCATCGAAGCCGATCAATGAAAGATCGTCGGGGACTTTCAGTCGGGCCTCGAACAGTGCATGCTGGACGCCAATCGCGGTCATGTCATTCGAGCACATCACGGCCGTGGGTGTTTTCTTGAGCCCAAGCAGCCTCTCCATCGCATCGCGGCCACCGTCCAGCGTGTGATCCCCTTCAACCACCCATGACGGATGGGCCACCAAGCCAGTTGAACGGAGGCATTGCAGAAACGCTTTCTTGCGCGCCTGCGAGGATCGCATCAGGAGCGGACCTGAGATGAAGCCAATGTCGCGGTGGCCAAGAACGGCCAAGTGCTGGACGCCTTCATAGATGCCCATGCGATAGTCCACATCGAGCGCCGCGGTAGACGGGCGGGACGGTAGAGAGTCGATGAAAATTGTTGGTACCTGTTCGGCATCGAACCTCTCAAGAAAGAACTCTTCGTTGCCGAACGTCATTACGGCAACTCCGTCCACCTTTCGCTCAAGCATCCGGCGAGCGCAGCGCTCCATCTGGTCAGGGTCATTGCTGGTTGAGCCTATAAGAATTTCATAGTGGTGGCCAACCGCTATCTGTTCGAATTTCTGGATGAGTTCGGGGAAGAATGGGTTCGTAATCTCCGAGACGATAAGACCGAGTAGGCGGCTCTTCCCGGACACGAGAGCGCGAGCCTGAGTGTTGGGCAAATAGTTAAGGTCATTGACCGCCTTCCAAACGCGGCTCGCGAGCACGGGGTCGACCGAAGGGACGTGGTTGATCGCCCGTGAGGCAGTGGCGATAGACACCTTTGCTCGTGCCGCAACAGACCGGATGTCGATCCGGGTGAAGCCGTCACCGTTATTTTTTATATTCTTCATGGCTCGTTCCGCCGGGAATTGATTTGATTCCAGACAATGTGGACCACGGCTAAAGTGTACCCTCTTGTAGAAAACGTTTTCATAGAGAAATTATTTCTAACAGATCCCGCACAGATCGTCCGAAAAATACTGTATTTATTCACCATTTGTACCTTAGTGGCCGCATTCAGAAAGACATTGACAGGTGCGTTCCGGCAGAAGTAGTATCTGCCTGCGAAAACGTTTTCTCATTTCTTTGGAATTGAATCAAGAGGCAGGACTAAATGACGCACGCTCCAATTTGTGACCGTATCGCTAGGCTATGCACCTCGGGGCTGCGCCCCTTCCGGATGAAAAAGATGCTGGCCTTTGGGCAAGCTGTCGTCTTTGCCGTGACGCTCTCCGGCCTGTCGATGACGACGATGCACGCGCATGCGCAAGCTACATCGGGCTCCATTGTTGGGCACGTTACAGATTCCTCCGGAGCCCGGATTGTGGGCGCGGACGTTACCGCCACCAACGTGGATACGCACATCAGTTTTCATGGTGTCACTGACAAAACAGGCACGTACGATCTGCTCCATGTGACGCCAGGAAATTATCAGATCACCGCTGCGCATGCCGGTTTCGCCGGCCAGACGACACAGAACGCGACGGTAACGATCGACCAGCAGCTTCTGCAGGACTTCACACTCAGTGTCGGTGAGGTGCAGACGGTCACGACCGTCACGGCGGCACCGACTCTTCTGCAGACGCAGACGGCCGAGACCGGAACGGTGATCGGAACGCAGGACATTTTGGATCTGCCGTTGCAGGGCCGTCAGTTTTATGACTTGACAGCCCTCGTGCCCGGCGTCGCGCCGGCCCCCGGCAACATGAACTCTTTCAACTTCTCTGTCAATGGCGAGCGGGAATTTGCGAACTCGATTCAGCTGGATGGAATTGAGTCGACAACGAACCGTACGCAGGACATCACCGTGACGCCGAGCGTGGATTCGATCCAGGAATTCAAGGTCGCCACGTCGAGTTACAACGCCGAGTTCGGCAATGCCGGCGGCGGCATCGTTTCCATCCAGACAAAATCGGGAACGAACCACATTCACGGTACGGCCTATGAGTTTTACCGGCCCGCGTTCCTGGCAGCGGAGACCTACTCCTTCGCGGGGGGCGGAACTCCGTCGAATCTGCAGCAGCACAACTACGGTGGGACGATAGGCGGCCCGATCCGGAAGGACCGATCATTCCTTTTCATCTCTTACGAGGGCTCTAAGCAATCGCTCGCCGCGAACGGACTCGACAGTGTGCCAAACCCCAGCCTGTATTCGTTTTTGCCGGACGGTTCGGCGGATCTCTCGCACATGTTCGATCCGTGCGACGGTAAACAGTGCAAGGACAGTAATGGCAAGCCGGTCGGGCCAGCCGCTGGATTTGTAGTTCCCATCTTCAATCCTTATACGTACGTATCGAACGGATACTATGCAACGCAATTCCCGGGTAACGTCATTCCAGCCAACATGGTCAGCAAGGCTGGGAAGAACGCGCTGCTGAACTTCTTCCCCAAGCCGAATTTGCCGGGAATTGAAAACGGATGGTTCGACAACTACGTCTTTCATCAGCCCAGAGTTACCAAGAACATCAATGTCGACAGCCGCTTCGATCAGAAGCTGACCGATAAGGACCAGCTCTTCCTCGTGTACCACTACAACGACCAGGACCAGAACACGACGGATCTATGGGATAACCAGGCAGTTGTGCCGGGGGCAGGAGATGCGGACCAGGCGCAGAAAGAGGTCGTGCGCGGACAGACCTTATCGGCAACTGAGACTCACCTGTTCACGCAACATGTACTGAACGAAATCCGCGCAGGTTACTCACACTACTATCAGGCGCAATTCAGCCAGCTCAATGGCCATGACTACTCAACTCAGTTCGGCTGGGGCAACATTGCAGTGAACGGATATCCGGCCACGATCGGGTTCCCTGACCTCTATCTTGGATCGGGTTACCTGGCAGGTGGATCTTCGTACAAGCCGTTCTTCATCAACGACGACAATACCGAAATCAATGACAACATCACGGTGAGCCAGGTTGGCCGCCACGATCTGAAGTTCGGTGTCGTGTTCCGGAAGTTGAACTCGCACCCGCTCTTCAGTTTGTTCCCGACGACCTACCAGTACTACGGCAGCTACGGGTACTCGATGACCAATGACCCGAACTATTACTACGGGTATGGTTATGATGGCTCCGCCAACGCGGGCGCGTTCTTCTGGAATGGGGGAACGGACATTGCCGATCTGCTGCTTGGACTTCCGCTCGATGTGTACAGCGGACTCCAGCTCACAAACCCTCATACGAAGAGCTGGGACTTCGACTGGTACGCGCAGGATACTTTCCGCGTCAACGACAAGCTGACGCTCAACTACGGTCTGCGTTACGAGTATGAGAACCCTTACACCGAAGCGAACAATCAAATGTCGAACTACGATCCGGCGAGTGGAGACATTCTGGTCGCGGGTGTGGGAGGGAACTCAGACGCACTGATCCAGGCACGGAAGAATGACTTTTCGCCACGCTTCGGCTTCAACTATTTGCTCAACCAGAAGACCGTAGTTCGGGGCGGATACGGGATCAACTACTCGCCTGAGAACGATGGACGCGAAGACTTCCTCACGAAGAACCTTCCCTGGGCGAATCAGCAGTCCATCTCGAACAATGTTTACGCGGGCCCACCGTTCGCATATCAGGATGACATTGGTGTGACGCGCAGTACGGCGATCAACATCCCTTCGAGCGGGCGTATCGTTCCGTCCACGCTCCCGAGCGGGCCGCTGGTGACGACGTACTACGTCAACCCAACGATGAAGACGGGCTACTCCCAGATGTATAACCTGACAGTGCAGCGTCAGTTGGGTAACTCTCTTTCGCTTGAGGCTGGGTATGTAGCGTCGCTCAGTCACCACTTGTCTTATCAGTTGGGCGACATCAACTACAACAGCGCGACTGGCAAGGACGGCCTGATCACGCCGAATCTCGGGGTTCTGCAAGAGCTGACCGATCTTGGAGACGGAAACTACAACTCGCTGCAGATGAAGTTCACCAAGCGTGAATCGCGTAACCTCAGTTTCCTGCTGTCGTATACGTATTCTCATAACCTCGATAACGGAGCCGCCCCGTTCGATGCGGGCGTCAACAACGATCTTCCTCAGAATCCGAACAATCTGCGTGCAGAGTGGGCGTCGTCGGACGATGACCGACGCCACAACATGGTGTTCAGTGGGCTCTACCGCCTGCCCATTGGCGAGGGTCAGCGGTTCTTCAACTCCTGGAGCAGGCCGGAAGAATTGATACTTGGCGGATGGCAGATCAACAGTATTCTCACAATGCGCTCGGGTACGCCAGTGAATGTGGTCGACGAGGGCAATTCGAAGTCGCCAATCAATTTGCGGCCCAACGTCGTGGGGAATCCGAACCTTCCGAGAGGCCAGCGCACGCTGGGGGCGTACTTTAACGAAGCTGCTTTTGTAGAGAACAAAGATGCAAAGGGCAATATCATCCCCGGCGATGCGGGTAGGAACCTCGTGGTTGGCCCCGGTTATATCAACTTGGCCTTCTCGCTCTTCAAGGAATTCGCGATGACAGAGCGCTATAAACTGCAGCTGAGGCTCGAGACCTTCAACGCGCTGAATACGCCGCATTTCGACAATCCGGGCGGCAACCTTACGGACACAACGCACTACGGTGTCATCACGTCAACGGACAACAACCCGCGCGTCATCCAGATCGCAGGAAAGTTCATCTTCTAGTAAGCCTTCTGATTTATGGGGCGGACGCCCACGCTTCCGCCCCACTTCTCTTCGTGAACCATTTTGCAAGGAGTTGAAGAGTGAAACTGGCCCACAGCCTGTTTCTCGTCGCGTGCCTCCTGGCGCCGGCGAAGCTGTTGTCGGCGCAGTCGTTCTACCTGCACGACGGCGACCGTGTAACCTTTTACGGTGACAGCATCACAGCCCAGCGATATTACACTCGCGACATTCAGGACTTTGTTGCGACGAGATATCCAGGGCTCAAGGTTGAGTTCCACAACGCCGGGGTTCCAGGCGACAAAGTAACGGGTGGTTACGCAGGCGATGCAGCGACTCGCGTGAGCCGCGACGTGAAGCCTTGGGATCCGACGGTAATCACAGCGATGCTCGGCATGAACGACGGCGGATATGTCCCGCCGGATCAAAAGATATTCGCCGAATATCAGACCGGTTACGAGAAATTGCTGCAAATGTTGCGCGATGCAGCTCCGGCTGCACGCATTACTCTGCTCGAAAACACTCCGTACGACGAAATCACGCATGGAACCGAGTTCAAGGGGTTCATGGCGACCACCGAACAGAACGCTCACTCAACGCCGGCATTGGCGGCGCGCGAGCATCTACCGGTGGTCGACACCGATGCGCCGGTGAAGCAACTGCTGGAGCGAGCGAAAGCCGCCGACCCGTCTTACGCGTCTCTGCTTGTCACGGACAGGATCCATCCCGCTGAGCCTACGCACTGGGTTATGGCTGCGGCAGTGATGCGAGCGTGGCACGTCGATCCCGTCGTTAGTTCCGTCGCCATCGCATCTGACAGCCGCACGGTGACGGACAGCAGGCGAACGACCGTCACAAGGCTGACCGGAGACAACACTCAACTTGAATGGAACCAGATGGACGAAGCGCTTCCACTGCCATTCAACTTCGACAACGAGCTGATGAACTTCGTGCTCTCAGTCAGCGATCTTTTTTCGTCGGACCAGGAGATGCTGCGAGTGACTGGCCTCCGTGGCGGTGAGTACATGCTTCGCATCGACTCCATGCAAATTGGAAGCTTCTCGGCGGACGAGCTTGCTAACGGCGTCAACCTCGCCACGATGAAGACGCCCATGTGGCAGCAGGCGCGTGAGTACGATGGTGAACTCGGACAACGATCGGAGCTGGAAAGTGCCGACCTCATTTTGACCTCGGGAACAAGCGTGCCGGACCGCGCCGAAGGAAGCAAGGTCCTTCGTGAGGCCGAGGCCGAGTTTGAGCAGAAAGCAAAGGGCGACCTCCGGCCCGCCACGCACCACTACGTGCTCACAAAAACGGATGCTAAACCCGCGGGTGCGGTGACGAGATGAATTTGATTTCTTCGTGGACCCTGAAATCCGCCGCAGCAATCATTTTCGCTGTGGCTGGTCTCGGAGCAATGGCGCAAAACCCATCCAGGATGCTCTATCTCGACTGCAGTCTTGTTCATGACGGCAACGGGTCGTTGGCAGCACCATGGAACAGCATCGATACGCTGAATACGCAAACTCTCGAGCCCGGCGACACAGTCCACCTGCGGCGAGGCACGGCCTGTCATGGAGTGCTATCGCCTCATGGATTCGGCGCGGATGGCAAGCCCATCCGCATCACGGCCTACGGTGAAGGACCACGGCCCAAGATCATCGCCAGTGCAAATGTGGAGGAAGCTCTTCGACTCTTCAACCAGGAGTACTGGGAGATCGATTCATTAGACATTGCAGGCGGGAGTGTCTATGGGATTTTCATTAGCGGAGCCAAGGGAGTACTGCACCACATTTATCTCTCCAATCTCGCTGTGCACGATGTGCTGGGCGGGACGATGAAGCACAAGGAAAGCGGGCTCGTAGCGATCTCGCCCAGCAGCGCCAACGCGCACTTTGATGATGTCCGGGTGGACGGCGTCGATGCCTGGCACACGAATCAGTGGGTCGGGATTCTCGTCGGCGGAGGCAATCTCGGGTTTCCGCCGGAGAATGAATGGAATACGAATGCCGTCATTCGCAACTCGACTGTTCATGACGTTCAGGGTGACGGGATCGTACTATTTCGAGTACGCAAAGGCCTGATTGATTCGACCGTTGCGTGGAGTATCGGTATGCAGGACACGCAGACGATAGGCACGCCGAACGCAATTTGGACGTGGATGTGCGACGACTGCACCGTGCAGCGCAGCGAGGCCTACCTGACCGACAGCCCGGGCGTGGATGGTGGGGCGTTCGACATCGATTACGGGAACACGAAGAACTCTGTGCTGGATAGTTACGGTCATGACACGCAGGGGTATTGTGTTGCGGTGTTTGGTGCGGGCTTTGTTACCCGCGAAAGCGTAGTGCGAGGCAATCTATGCATCAATAACGGGCGTAGCCCACGCATGGCGAAATACCAGGGTGCCATCTTTCTGTGGACTTGGAACGGGGGCTCCATCGACGGACTGACGGTGGCGAAGAACGCAATTTACTGGAACCCGTTTGAGAATGCGCCGCCGCTGCTCAACAGAGGCAACATCAAAGCAGGCACCGCGGCGTTCAACGAGAATTCGATCTACTCAACTTCTCCGTCGCTGGTGGAAAGCAATGCCAATCTTGCCATGTCCGGCAACTCCTACATGTACTTCGGCTCGGGTGCTCCGGAATGGAAATACGCCGGGAAGAGTTTTTCTGCTCTGCGCGGATTGAAAGACGATGCCAAGCAAGAGAGTGGTGCAGGCTTCACGCAGGTGCCGCTCAGCGCCTGGCACCAGCTGTTTCCAGAGTCATACGCGACGAGTCATGCGTGGACTCTAGATTGTGTGCTGCCCGTCACGCTTGATGAGAAAGGCTTGATAGCCGACACATCGCTGCGACAGTTAATCGTATTGAAGAGCGTTGCTCAGCAATACGCGCCGCAAGGCTTGAGGGTGAAGTTAGAACTGTCTTCTGCCGACTCCAGACTGTTTCACACCGAGGCGTTTCGAAACGCGCTCACGGATGCCAACCTGCGCGGAATCGAAGTGAGCGAGCGGGTTGACGCTAGCGCTGCGATCCGAATTACACTCCGTGGGTCCGATAAGGTAGTAGCGGTATGGAAGGAGTCCGTTGGACCCGTGCCCCTCGGACTTGCACTCCGCAAGGTGTTCGGAGAACCTGCTTACGCGCAGATGAATGTAGACGGCCGTGAATAAATGCTTTGTGGTCGCGGCACTTGCGGCAAGCCTGTTGCCTTCTGAGGTGATCGCGCAGGCGAACTACTCGCGGACAGCGCTCGCATCCCCGTTCATTCCCGATCCTATTTCTGTGTATGACAACTGGGCGGCCTACGATGAACTTTCAGACAACGTTCCGCTGACCGAGCAACTGTCTCTCAAGGAGCTGGACAATGTGCTCCGTCTGGAGCGTGATGGCGTGCGCTTTGACTACTACGTCATGGACGCGTTCTGGTTTGATCCGGACGGCGGCTATCGCACGTGGAAGAAGCCTAACTGGCCCGAAGGTCCGGACCGCTGGATACAAACCTGTCAGAAGAACGGCATACTGCCTGGCCTGTGGTTTAGCACCAACACGCTCGTCCATCTAAATGCGTCCGCGAAGTGGAAAGATTCGCTGAACAAGAATGGGACCGCGATGTCTATGTTTGAGGGCGGCTTTCTGCCCGACTTCATGGACGTCCTGCAATTCTGGTATTCCCGCGGCATTCGCATGTTTCTGTTCGACCTTGCAGACATGAGCGCGGCAACCCCGAAGTCCCAGGCGACGCTCAGCAAGCAGGAGATCGTCGCGCGAAACTCCAACGCACTCCGAAATGCGCTCGCCGATTTTCGCCGAAAACATCCTGACGTCGTGCTCGAAGCATTCAATGGGTTTGGCGGCGTTATGGACACTACGTCATATCCGTTTCCATTCAAGGACCCCGTAGATCTGCGCTGGCTCGATGTCTTCGATTCGCTGTACTGTGGTGATCCTAGGCCCAGCGACATACCGGCGATGGACTTCTGGAGGTCGCTCGATACCTATAGTGACCACCAGATGCGGCGGTACGAGGAAAGCGGTGTTCCACTTGAGCGGATTGACACCACGAGCTTCATGCCAGGCAAGACCGGTACGATTTACCGCCGCGCTTTTCAGGAATGGAAAGGATCGCTGCTGCTTACCTTGGCCCGTGGAGGCTGGATCAACACAACTTATGGCAACCTCGAACTGCTGAGTGATACTGATGCGCGATGGTTTGCGCGCGTGCAATCGCTCTTTCTGCACTTCCAATCTGTGGGCCGGATTAAGACGTTCGGTGGGATCCCCGGCGACTTCCAGCCTTATGGTTTTGGCGCACTCGATGGCCAAGGCAGCGTATACACCGTTGTGAATCCTACCGAAACCATTGCGACGATCACTCTACCGGCGTTGTCTCAAATCCAACATGCTCACCAGGCCGGCAGAATAATATTTCGGGATAGTGGCTTTGTCCCTAAGCTCACAGGAGACAGTGTCGTGCTGGGGCCGGAACAAATGGCCGTCATAGGCTTAGGAAAATATGCGGCATCCGAGTACGATCTCGGCGTTCAGAACGATGTCGTCATTCCTCGGACGATCCAGCCATTGCCAACTGAGTTTCACAGTATCGGCAAAGGCGTTATTGAAGCGACAGTCCAAGTGCCTTCAGGCGCTGACGTGCGGCTGATCATGCAGCAGTATTCGCCTGACGGAACTCTGCGCCGCACCTGGGCTGGTGGACCACCAAGCGGAACAACCATGGGCAAAGTGTTCATATTGAAAGCCGAGCAGGATGGACGCGAGCTTCCAATACATGAAGACTATGACCGCCTCGTCTGGGCTGGCCTCTCCTGGGCAGAGGGCGAGATCAGCCATCGCGATTTGAAGTCGGGAACTCCCGTGAAGCTCACATTCCGAACAACAGAAAAAGATCCAGTGACGATCAAAGGCCGCGCGTACGCCGTCACCCACTGAGCGTCGTCGCTATGGCTCTTCGATAATTGCGAGGTCCCACGCTTGCAGCGTGATCTTCTCTGAAGCGGCTATGCGGTTGCCGGTAAGAAGATCTGTTCCGCCGCCGTGAATATACGCAATCGTCTCAGGCGATCCCGTGTAATTGAAGTAATAGTGGAGCTGCTTGCCGAGTCGGTCGATTCCATCGACACTGTGGACACCTGCAGGCAACGACTGATCAACAGCAATGCCGGCTTCCTGGAGCTCTCGCCGAAGCATGGCGGTTTGCAGGCCATCGCTCAGGTAAGTGCCCTCGTACAGTAGCGTCCCCGTGCCGAACCTATTCTCCGCGATTGCGGGCCAGCGGCCGAAGAAAGGGTGGTCATAAAAAGCGAGCGGTTTCGCATGATCCAGCATCAGGAATTCCGCCCAGTACATGACCTTGTTGTCGTCACCAACATGGAACGGATCACCTTTCAGCGCGAGCGGCTTCTCCAGGTTGGAGAACTCCTGGTAGCTGAACCCGGCAGCCTCGCGGAGCGGCCCAGGTGCGCGAACCCACCGCACCGCTGAGTTCTCATTCGCGAATCCGCTCTTGAACGTCATTACGACGTGGCCGCCGCCCTTCACGTAGTCAGAAATCTTCTGGAGCAGCGCGTCATCGGCAATGTACAAAGCAGGAATAATGACGAGCTTGTACCGAGAGAAGTCCGCATGCTCAGGGAAAATGAAGTCGACACCCGTATTTAGCGAATAAAGCGAGTGGTGAAACTGGTTGACTAGCGAACCGTAGTCTGCAGTCGGCGGCGCGAAGCTCCACTGCGGTCCGCTCGACGTAAACGGCATGAACTTGATAGCGTTCATTGAGTCGCGGCTCCACAGAATCGCAACCTGATTGTGATGTTGCATTCCGACGAGCTGCGGCCCAATCCGCTGCAACTCGTGTGCTGTGCGAGCGACCTCAGCGTAGGCGCGGTTCGGCTCGTAGTCGTGCGAGAGCACGCCTTTCCAGTAGGTTTCCTGGTTCGCGTTGATTGACGCCCAGTGCCAGTACTCCACCATGTTGGCGCCGTTCGCAATATGCGTGTACACATCCTCGCGAAGCTGACCATCATAAGGCGGATACTGGAACGCGGACGTCCAATCCGTCGTCTGCGCATTCGTCTCTGTCACGAGGAAGTTACTGCGCTTCAACGACCGCGTGTAATCTTCAACCAAAGCCTGCTGCGAACCGTCATAGTTTTCCTGCGTGCCGTGGTAGTCGTTGATCGCCGCAACATCGAGCGAGCGGCTGACCTCCTCTTCATTCACATCCGGCTTCATGCCACCCGCGAAGTCTGTTGTGACGAACTGATCCGCGCGTCCATACTTCCGCACTAGTGCAGCTTGCCAGGACAGAAAGTCAGTCACTCGCATCTGTTCCCAGCGTGTCCACTCAAGCTTGTACCCCGTACTCTGCGCACTGTCGCGGGTCGGCATGTCTTCCCACTTGTTGATGTCCTCGCCCCAGTAATGGAGAAACCAAGCCTCGTTCATCTTCTGCGGCGTTCCGAACTTTCTCTTCAGGTGGTCGACGAAGCCCTGGAAGACCTCCGGGTTAGACGCGCCGTAGGAAGACGTCTCATTGTCGACCTGCCATCCGATGACGTAAGGATTATCCCGATAATGCTCGACGAGATGCTGAATCAGTCGTTCGGAGTATTGCCGGTACGTCGGATCAGAGATATCCATATTCTGGCGCATGCCATAAAAAACAGGCGCGCCACCCAGCGGCCGTGCAAGAATCTCGGGGTGCTCGTGATAAAGCCACGTCGGAATGGAATAAGTAGGCGTGCCAAGAATCACCTTGATGCCGGCCTTCCCCATCGCGTTGACGACGCGGTCCATCCACGCGTACTCGAAATGACCATCCTCCGGCTCCCAAAGGCTCCACGTGGATTCGCCCATACGTACGACGTTCAGCCCCGCCTGCTTCATCAGGCGCACGTCATCGTCCAACCGCTCATACGGCTCGTACTCGTGGTAGTAAGCCGCGCCATAAAGAATCGTCGGAAAATCTACACTAGCGGGCAGGGAAGCGGGCGTAGGCGAAGCCGGAGTCTGCGCGCGGGAGGCCGCAGTCGATGTCCCCAGCAGAATGGAAAGAGCAAGAAACAGCGGGCGAGAGATGTTCTTCATGGATATGCGAGTGCACCTGGGCCACATTTGGTCGAGTCAAGAGTACACTGCTAAGTGACCGCAGTAAACGTTTTCTCGCGGCGCCCCTTGCGGTGATCTCACGTGAGCGCACTGCCTGAAGGGAAAGAAAAAACCGGAACCCGGCATTCTCGGATTCCGGCTGAACGGGACGAGGCGATTTCAATTGAGAACGACTTCACGGAGAAGATTTCTTCAGCAGGCTCTACTGGCAACGGGCGCGATATCCGGCACCGGAGTACGAACCGCAAGAGCGTTGACTCTCAATAGCCTTCCGCTCTCCGAGTTTGGATATGGGGACGTCTTCATCTCGAGCGACCTGCATGAATCGCAGTTGATGAACACTCACGCAGTCCTCATGGAACTCAACGAGGACAGCCTACTCAAGCCATTCCGTCAGATGGGCGGCATGCCCGCACCGGGTGAAGACCTTGGCGGCTGGTATCACTACGACCCCGATCCGGACTTTCGGCACGGCTTTGATGCCGTGGGCGCGCCCGGATGCACATTCGGTCAATGGGTTTCGTCGCTGGCTCGGATGTATGCCATCACAGGAGACCAGAAGACCCGCGAGAAAGTATTTCGGCTGAACCGTCTATACGCGCAGACCATTTCAGGCGACCTGTACGCAAAGAGCCGGTTCCCCGCCTATATTTACGACAAACTTCTGCTCGGCCTGCTCGATTCACATACTTATGCTCAAGATCCGCAGGCGATGGCTATTCTCGAGCAGACGACGCAAACGGCACTGCCGCATTTGCCCGGGCGCGCGATCGAGCACGACATCGTGTGGAGGAATGATAAGCCTGCAGACGACCCAACCTGGACCTGGGATGAGTCCTACACGTCGCCGGAGAATCTGTTTCTCGCCTATGAGCGCGGTGCGGGCCGACGTTATTACGAGATGGGTCTTCAGTACCTCGACGACAAGACGTGGTTTGATCCTTTATCCCGAAACGAAAACGTCTTCGGCGGACGGCACGCCTACAGCTATGTGAACTCGCTCTGCTCCGCGATGAAGGCATATATGGTGGCGGGCAGCGAGAAGCACTTGCGGGCGGCTCGGAACGCGTTTGCGATGCTCCTTGCGCAAAGCTACGCCACTGGCGGATGGGGACCATATGAAACGCTGTGTAAGCCGGACAGCGACGAGCTTTACGCCAGCCTTACCAATACGCACGCCAGCTTTGAGACACCGTGCGGCTCTTACGCTCAGTTCAAGCTGACGCGGTATCTGCTGCGCGTCACGCGCGATGCCCGGTACGGCGACAGCATGGAACGCGTCATGTACAACACCGTTCTCGGCGCGAAACCACTGCAGAACAATGGCCAGGCATTCTATTACTCCGACTACAACTTCAATGCCAAGCGGGAGTACAAGCCCGCGCATTGGCCGTGTTGCTCTGGAACCTTGCCGCAGGTCGCTGCGGATTACCGGATCAATATTTATCTGCGGCAGCCCCGGTCTGTGTACGTGAATCTGTACGTCCCGTCGACACTGCGGTGGACGGAAAGTGGAACTGCGCTCAGCCTGACGCAGGAAGGCGAATATCCATACGAAGACACCGTCGCGTTTACGCTTACATGTTCGCGACCCACTGACTTGACGCTGCAATTCCGCATACCAGAATGGGCGGCAGGGGCAGCGATTCGTGTAAACGGCAGAATTCAGCAGACCGCCGTGGAGCCCGGCCGGTTCGCAGCGGTACGACGGGAATGGAGGACCGGCGACCGCTTGGAGCTCGAACTCCCGCTGAAATTGCGACTGGAATCGCTCGATGCGCGACACCCGAACACGGTCGCGCTGCTGCGCGGGCCGTTGGTCTTGATGCTTGTGAAGCGGGAACAGGAGGCCCCAAATCCAAAGGTCACACGCGAGCAGCTACTTGCCGCGCAACGCGTAAGTGGGCGGGAGTGGCAAGTGCGTTCGGCCGATGGGCCGTTGACGCTGTTGCCATTTACCGCGCTCGGAGAGCTGCCCTATACGACCTACCTGAATCTGGCCTGAACCGGACAGTCTGCGATCTGCCTAAAGTCAGAGTGCAGTAGCATCAGGTCAAATGCGTTCTCATAATGTGAGATCTGTTCCGTCCCATGGCAGGCATTGGAGCATCGGTTGCGCCATACTGCTGATCATGTTCACGGCGTCGATGACCGCCCAGAACTCCGCATCCCTTGCTCCCGGTGCCGGCGTGTCCCGGGAACTGGAGCGGAGTCGCGCGGCGCGAATTTCAGATCTCCGTTACAACGTTGAGTTTGAGTTGCAACGCGGCGTGCGGCAGATGCAAGGCACCGAGACGCTGACATTTCAACTCGCGGATGCATCCACCGATCTGCCAATAGATTTTCGAGACGGCACGCTGGACCAGCTTGTGCTCAAC
The DNA here is from genome assembly GCA_035944135.1 of Acidobacteriaceae bacterium. Classification (NCBI taxonomy): domain Bacteria; kingdom Pseudomonadati; phylum Acidobacteriota; class Terriglobia; order Terriglobales; family Acidobacteriaceae; species Acidobacteriaceae bacterium. The sequence goes on along the minus strand of DASZBM010000001.1, from coordinate 46,266 downwards.
GGGCATGCACTCGCGCCCGAAATTAAGGACGGTCACCTGCTGTTGCCCGCAGGCTTGTTGCACTTAGGCGAAGATACCGTCACACTTCGCTTCAGATCGCGCGTGGACACTGCGGGCGCGGCGATTACGCGCTATGAAGACAACGAAGATGGAAGCGAATATCTCTACTCTCTTTTCGTGCCAATGGACGCCTCCATGGCGTTTCCATGCTTCGACCAGCCGGATCTCAAAGCCCGCTTCTCGCTGACCATCGATGCTCCTACCGAATGGACCATCATCAGCAACACAGCACCGCTTAGAAAAACGAGTAGTGGAAGCGTTTCCCAGACTGTCTTCTCTGAGAAAAAACCGATTTCAACATATCTGTTCGCGTTCGCTGCCGGTCCATGGGTGAGCGTTCATCACACGCCGGGATCGCCGGATGTCTATGTGCGGAAGTCGCAAGTGAAGCGGGCCGAGCCGGAAGTTCCGGAACTCCAGACCATCACGCAGCAGGGAATGACCTGGCTCGCGGAGTACTTCAAGCAGCCGTTTCCATTTCCCAAGTACGACATGGTGCTTATCCCTGGATTTCCCTTTGGCGGAATGGAACACGCAGGCGCAACCTTCCTCAGAGAAGATGCAATGCTCTTCCGGCAGGCACCTACCGCCGCTGATCGCTTCGGCCGTGACATCACCACGCTGCACGAACTCACCCATCAATGGTTCGGCGATCTTGTGACGATGCGCTGGTTCGACGACCTGTGGCTCAAGGAAGGGTTCGCACAATATATGGCGTACCGTGCGATGGATGCACTTCATCCGGAAACAGATCCATGGAAGCACTTCTTTGAAGACATCAAGCCACAGGCCTATGGAATCGACGAGACTGAGGGAACCACGCCGATCTTTCAGGACATTCCCAATCTAAAGGATGCCAAGTCAGCCTATGGCGCGATCGTCTATCAGAAGGCGCCAGCCATTCTCAAGCAGCTTGAGTTCCGGATTGGGCCGGATGCGTTTCGGCGAGGTTTGCAGCTCTACCTCGCGCAGCATGCTTACGGAAACGCTGAGTGGTCCGACCTCATCGAGGCCTTTCACACGGCGAGCGGACAGGACGTGAAATCGTGGGCGGACGCCTGGGTGCTTCGTCGTGGCATGCCGGAGGTGACCGCCGCGTTCACGTGCAGCAACGGCCAGCTCACGGAGCTCTCGTTGCATCAGCACGACGTGCTGCCAGATAACTACGTGTGGCCGATCAGTACGAACATTCTTCTGCAAGGACGGAGTGACGCTCATCAGACCGTCCACGCGACGCTTGACACTGCAGAGGCAGTGATTCCGATTCCGGCACATACTGCCTGTCCAGCGTTTGTGTATGCCAATGCCGGCGATTATGCGTATGGCCGGTTTCTGCTCGACCCAAAATCGGCGAGCTATCTTGCTCCGGCGGATAAGACCGATGCGCGCGACGTGCCCCTGACTCGAATTCCTGAACCGTTTCTGCGCTCGCAACTCTTGACTTCACTTTGGGAGAACCTCCGCAAAGCCGATTTCTCTCCGAGTGATTATGCGCGGCTCGCTCTACTCGACCTCGACGGCGAAGAAGACGAATCCATCAGCCGGATCCTGGGCGGACATCTTGCGACCACATTCCACGCGTACATGTCCCGGCCGGGAAATCTTCGGGTGATCGCCTACGCGATCCTTCGTGATCGTATGCTCAACGCTCCTACGCTCGGACTGCGCATCGTCAATTTCCGCAGTCTCGTCTCCCTTGCGGATGCACCCCGCGCTTGGATGGACCTCGACGCTCTTCTGACTGGACAGGAAAAGATTCCAGGCCTCGAGCTTCGTCCGCTCGACCGCTGGAATATAGTTGGGAAGCTGATTTCGTCCGGCTCACCGCTGGCGGCGGATGCGTTTGCTGCCGAGCAGAAGGCGGATAGGTCCACAGACGGGTTGAAGTATGCGTGGGCGGTTCAGGCGGGGCGGCCGGACGCGCAAACGAAGCAGCAGTACTTCGCGAGCTATGTTGAGTCGCCGAAGGATGCGGGCGCGGAGCCGGAGGACTGGCTGACCCAGTCGCTGCGGCCGTTCAATGCGTGGAATCAGCAGGAGCTCACGGAGCCTTACCTGCGGCGGGCGCTCGATCAGCTTCCGGAGATCAAGCGGGACCGGAAGATTTTCTTCCTAGGGGCCTGGCTGGGAGCGTTTCTGGGCGGACAGACAAGCGCGGCGGCGCTGGATGATGTGCACGCCTGGCTGTCGCAGCCGAACATCGATCCGGACCTGCGACGGAAGGTTCTGGAGAATACGGACGAGCTGGAGCGGACGGTCCGGATACGGAAAAAGTTTGGGGAGTAAGGGGGACCCCCTCCCCGTACTTTTTGCGCAAAATCTTCAGATGAAAAGGGTTAGGCTCGGACTTAAGTGTTCACTGCCCTCACTATTAAATGGTAAGGATGAAGGCCTTCGGAATTTGTTTTCTATGGGTGGAGGGGACACAACCTGTTGCATGTGATGCGCCGCAAGGCTTCGCCGCTTTGCACGCCGGCGCAGATCGGAACGGTGCAGCCCGGGACCGCCGAGTGCTACTGGTGCCGTGTCGTTCTACAACGGATCGACGCTTCTGAGTACGGTCCCAGTGGATAGCAGCGGAAAGGCGAGCTACACAACGGTGACGCTTCCGGTCGGAAGTCAAAAGATCATAGCAACGTATTCGAGCGGAGCGAAGTATGGGAGCGATTCCACGACCGTCACGGACGGTCGCACAGTAATGCGATCACGTGGGCAGCCATTTATAGAGTGGCCGCGCGTTCAGCCGGCTCGTGACTCTTCGTCAGCGGTATGCTCAAGAAGTTGGCGAATACGCGGGCCCATATGGGCATCCCGCTATAGGGAGGCCACCCATCTTTCGCATTTGTACTTGTTTGGCTACGCTGCTTGCGTCGGTTGCACTGCTCGGGCCGACTTGTGTTGCGCAGCGTCAGACGGAAGCCCACACGTTCAAGGTCGCCGGGGATCACTTCGAGCTGGATGGCAAACCGTTCCAGGTTCTTTCCGGAGAGATTCATTACACTCGCGTGCCGCGCGCTTACTGGCGTGACCGAATCAGAATGGCTCGCGCTATGGGCCTGAATACGATCGCCACGTATGTCTTCTGGAACGTGCACGAGCCGAAACCGGGCGTTTATGACTTCACCGGACAGAACGACCTCGCGGCATTCATCAAGACAGCGCAGGAGGAGCATATGTATGTGCTGCTCCGGGCAGGCCCATACTCATGCGCGGAGTGGGAGTTCGGAGGATTTCCAGCGTGGCTGCTGGCCAATCCGCGCATGAAGACGGCCCTGCGCAGCAACGATCCAGCGTATATGGTGCCCGTGGAGCGGTGGATGAAGCGGCTCGCGCAGGAGGTAGCGCCGCTGCAGATCGGGCTTGGCGGTCCGATCCTCGCGGTCCAGATCGAGAACGAGTTTGGGAACTTTGGCAACGACCCAGCCTATCTGGATCATCTGCATCAGATTTTTGTCGACGACGGCTTCACGCACTCGCTTCTGTACACAGTCGATCCATCGAAGGCGCTGGAGCGCGGAGAAATTGATGGAGTGTACTCCGGAGTGAACTTCGGAACGGGAAGAGCGGGGGCGGCGCTCGATGAGCTTGAACGTGTGCGCCCGGGACAGCCGCTTTTTGCGACCGAATATTGGCCGGGCTGGTTTGATCTATGGGGGCATCCGCACCAGACACGGCCCATTGGTCCGCAACTCGAGGACCTGAATACGATTCTGGCGCGCGGCGCGTCACTAAACCTGTATATGGTGCACGGAGGCACGAGCTTTGGTTTCATGGCTGGTGCAAGCGAGTCCACCGGCGCGTATCGTGGCAACGTCACAAGCTATGACTACGACGCACCGATCGATGAAGCTGGCCATCCAACCGCGAAGTTCTTCGCCTATCGTGACGTCATTCTGAAATACACGCATGAGAAGGCGCAGCCTGTTCCTCCGGTTCCCGCGGTGCTGGCTGTAACGGCGTTCACGCTCACTCGCACGGAGTCGCTATGGGATGCGCTGCCATCGCCGATTGCGAGCGACGCGCCGAAGACGATGGAGCAGATCGGACAGGCCTATGGGTTGATCCTCTACCGAACTCGATTAAAGCAGGCTGCGCAGAGTGCGACGCTCATGCTTGAGCACATGGAGGATTTCGCCGTCGTGTATGTTGACGGCAAGCAAGTGGGAACGCTCAACCGTCACTATCACCAGGACGAGATGACGATTAGCGCGACCGTTGGAGCCCAGCTCGACATTCTGGTGGAGAACATGGGCAGGCTGAACTCAACGAAGCGGATGCGCGATGAGACGAAGGGCATCCACGACGCGCTTCTCGATGGAGAGCCGCTACGCGGATGGCAGATTTATTCGTTGCCGATGGATCCGGCACCGCAAGTGAGCGCGCATGCGAAGCCATTTGCTGCGGGTCCGCACTTTGCTCAAGGGACGTTCTCGTTGAAGAAGGTGGGTGACACGTTTCTCGACACGCGCGCACTTGGCATGGGAGCAGTCTGGATTAATGGCCACGCTCTGGGCAGATTCTGGAACATCGGCCCGCAGGCTACTCTCTACGTCCCAGGAGTGTGGTTGAAGAAAGGGAAGAACGACGTTGTCATTTTCGAGCTGCTCAAGAACGATCCGCATCCGAAGCTCGCGGGACTGACGAAGCCCATCCTTGACTCGCCCACGCCGGGGCTTGTCGAGCTCAACGGCCAAGTTGTGGGGAAGACTGAGCCGCCGATCCTCAGCATCGTGGAAACGGAAGTGTATCGGCCTCTCCGCGCCGATAATGTGCGGCGCATAACCCATTGAATTGATTGTTGGAGAGCCGGGCGGCGCGTCAGTGTGTTCGATTTAATCGAATAGAAAATAATCTATTGACAGTCATATATATATAGACCCATTTTTAATGGTCGGGTTGCCAAAAGAAAGCGAACGCAAGAATTCGTCGGATGCGGCACTCACTTTCAGGCTTTGTCGTTCGCGATAACGGAATCTTTCCGTGTGGAATTCCGTGCGGAGGCATTAAACACAACGAACGCGCCGGACTTCGCACACCGGGGAACCTGAACTTTACCAGCCCGAAGCTGGGCTCGAACACGATTGGCAGCCGATTCAGTCCCATCACCAGTACAAAGAACAGCAACGGCAATAACGGCGCACGCACGTTGCAGTTCGCGTTGAAGCTGGTCTACTAACAAGCGTCACGAGTACCTGGCCGGGTTAGCGAGGAACATGTTTGTCTCGTCGAGATTCCTGACAAAGCAAGCGTGGCTCCTCGCTCTCGGATTTCCGCTCGCGTGGCATCAGGCGCGGGTCGCCACTGCACAATCGGTCTCATCGACTGATCTTTCGAAGCCGGACATCACGCTCCATGGCGTGGTGTTGGGCTCGCAGAACCACAGTTACATCGAAGTTCCTTTCCACGTTCCGAGCGGCGTGCACCGCGTCACCATAACCTTTAGCTACACGGGGCGCGAGCAGAAGACTGCGCTTGATCTCGGGCTGGAGGATCCGTCCGAGCTGAGATGCTGGAGCGGTGGAAACAAATCTACACTCACGGTGGGGCTGGCTGACGCGACTCCATCATGTCTTCCCGGTCCTATTCCGGCGGGTGAGTGGAACATTCTTATCGGCGTTCCTAACATCCGTGCTCACGTGACGGCACATTACACGGCTACGGTTTTTCTTTCTCGTTCGGGGTTGGTCAGCGACGAACCGGCGATTTTGCGCGAACCACTGCGCTCAGGACCAGCCTGGTACCGCGGCGATCTGCACATGCACACTGCTCACAGCGACGGACATTGCCCGAATCAATCTGGGCAGATGGTGCCGTGCCCCGTCTTCATGACGGTCGAAGCGGCAGAGCGGCGCGGCCTCGACTTCATTGCAATCACGGACCATAACGCGATGTCGCAATATGACGCGATGCGCGAACTGCAGCCTTATTTCAATAATGTGCTGCTGATCCCGGGGCGCGAGATTACGACATTTCAGGGCCATATTAACTTTCTGGGGACGACAGATTTTCTAGATTTCCGCGTCGGCAGCAAAGCTGTTCCAACACTGGACGTTCTCCTCCAGAATGCGCAAAGGCTTGGGGCGCTGCTGTCTATTAACCACCCGAACGCGCCGGGCGGTGAAATTTGTATGGGATGTCGGTGGACGCCGGAGAGTCCTGTCCAGATGCATTACTTCACCGGTATAGAGGCGGTGAACGGCGGGGGCGAAGATCCGGCGGAGTCAGGCATTCCATTCTGGCAGGAGCAGTTGAATCTTGGGCATCGGCTGACCGCGATCGGAGGCAGCGACAACCATCAACCTCTGCTTCCTCCTGATGCGACCAACGCGGTCGGTCACCCGACGACGGTGGTGTACGCGAGAGACTTGTCGACACCTGCGATTCTCGAGGGTATTCGCTCAGGGCGAGTGTTCATTGATGTCGCCGGAACGCGCAATCGGATGCTGGACATGTCCGGCCACACTTCGTCGGCTTCGGCTGTAATGGGCGGTCTTCTTGACGCAAAGGCCGGCGAACAGATCGCCGTTGATGTTCGGATCGACGGATGTGACGGCGATTCGGCGCAACTCGTCGAGGGCGGCGGCACGAGTGCTCCCGCACAAACGATCCATGGTGATCACGCTTCGCTGCATTGGACCGTGACGGCGGGATCAAGCCGAAGCTGGTTTCTCCTTGAGGTTCACGATGCGTCGGGGCAGGTCGCGCTGGTAGGGAATCCGATTTACGTGAATTGGGTTACGGCGGGGAACGCTCGGTAGCGTTTAGCTGAAGCGGGTCTGCGTATAGAGGCGGTATCCGCAGCCGATCAGACTTGCGATCAGAATGACTGCAAGGACGGCGATCCAATGCAAGTTCATTGCAAGCGGAGGGATGGAAGCTCTACACGCAAGCCAGATAAAGATGGCGGTAGCCGAAATGACGATGGCGTAGTCCCACCAACGGCGGCGATCGGGGCCATGGCCGAACTCGTCTCCACTTTGGGCGACGAGCACCTCGTTATAGTTGAGGCCGTAACGATTGCATTCTCGCTCAAGCGCGTCATTACGAGATGAATGTTCTCCCGCAGATGCTTTCGCAGTGCTGATAAACAGAGCGCCGACGATCATGATGAGCGATCCGCCCAGGACGAGCAGCTTGTGGAGATGATCAGCGCCGGCCAGTTCTCCGAATACCAGCGCACCCCAGGCGAGTCCCCAAAGCTGGTTGGTGTTGGACAGCGGAATGCCGCGGCCGATGCCGAGATATTTTGCGGCAAACTGCTGAAACATGTCGCCGATGACCCAGACGAATCCGCCGAGGAAGAGCCAGAAGAGAACCTGACCGGAGTGCACGATCTGGAAAGCGGAGGAGTGGCGCCCTCCGTCGAGTGTCCAGGTGAGGAGAAGCATGGTGACGAGCTCGCCGACGGTGAACGCCGTCACGAAGGAGAGAGGATTCATGCCGCTGAGATACGCCTTGCGGTAGGGCACGTACATTGTGCCCCACATCAGGCTGGCTCCGAACGCTGCGAGAATGCCGCCGACTGCGTTGTGACCGGTTGAACTTCCTCCGTGAACCGTGCTGAAGCCAAGCATGATCGCGGCCACAACAATACACGCTGCACCGGTGACGACTTTGGCGATCGTTCGGCCGTCGGCGCCATCGAGTTCGCGGAAGAGCACGCGTCCCCAGAGAAGCCCGACGAGGGAGTTCGTATTCCACATGGGAAAGGCTATCGAGAGGCCAACGTCGCGGATAGCGAAGACGGTAAGTGTGTTGGCCACTGCCCAGAGCGCTCCAGCAAGGATTGCCCAGATCAAAAGATGCGCTCTGCACATCAGGTCGCGGAAGACATAACTCGTTCCCTTAAGCAGGGTGGGGAAGGTCCAGCGCGCTGTGAAGACGCCAGTCACCATGCAGAGCGAGATCGCGAAAGGAGAAAAACCAGCGTGAACGAGCTTTGTGGGGGCTTCAGCTGCGCCCAGCCAGACGCCGGCGGTCAGGCCGCAGAGCACTCCAAGTACGTGAGTGGATCCGGCGAATCGCGAGGAGGAGGTGTCGATTTGAGTCGGCATAGAGTGTTCGCGATCTGCTCCGTCGGATTAATGAAGCCAAACCAGGAGGACGATGCCAAAGATGAGCACGCCGAGAGGAATCCAGAATTGCACGTCAGTCAGTACAGCTTTCGCGGTGTTCCTGGTTCGCAAGCCGGAGCCTCCTTCAGGCACAGTTCGGGGCGCAATGGAACGGCCCAGGTCGCTAGTGGGCCGATTTAGCGCTTGCCAATTATAGAGCAAACTCCTTATAGTTACCGGTAACGTAGGATCTTTTTGAGATCCCCTGGAGTCGATCGATGAGCACAGCAACGCAGCTCGATTCAGCCAAGCAGAACCCCCTGTCAGCCGATATGGAGGAGTGGGACGAGTTCCTTGAAGGTCGATACAAGGAAGGCAAGTCGCAGGAGGAGTTTCGGCAATACGATGCAACGGCGAATCCTGGCGTGGCCGAGTTCTATCGCCTGAACCACACGTTTCAAACCCATGAGTACGTGCTGGCGAAGGAGAAAGAGTATTTCGGGCTGACCCGAGGGCAGAAGAGCATCTGGGAGGCGGCGGAGTATTTGAACACACTGGTTGACGACAGCGACCCGGATACAGATCTCACGCAACTCGAGCATCTCTTGCAGACATCCGAAGCGATTCGCCGGGATGGACATCCGCGGTGGATGGTGGCTACCGGTTTCGTGCACGATCTTGGCAAGTGTCTCTGCCTATATGGCGAGCCGCAGTGGGGTGTTGTAGGCGACACATTTCCGACCGGGTGCGCGTACTCCGAGGCTGTCGTATTTCCCGAGTATTTCCGCGATAATCCGGACTATAACAATCCGGCCTATCAGACTAAGTACGGCATTTACGAGCCGAACTGTGGCCTGGACAACGTAAAGCTGTCCTTCGGTCACGATGGCTACATCTACGAGGTAATGAAGAGTTATCTTCCGATGGAAGCGCTTTATATGCTGCGCTATCACTCGTTCTATGCCTGGCACCGGCACGGTGCGTATGACTATCTTTGCAATGAGCAGGACCGGGCGATGTTGCCGTGGGTGCTGAAGTTCAACCCATACGATCTTTATTCAAAGGGTCACACCAAGCCCAACCTGCAGGAGCTTAAGCCGTATTACGACGAGCTGTTTGCAGAGTTCTTTCCGAACAAGATCGCTTGGTGAGTTATCGCGTCGGCGCGGGCAAACTCAAGTTAGAATGACAATTCTGTTTGCAGGACCTGCTCGACGCTCTCGTCATAGTGCGGAGTTGTTTGCATAAAGTTGAGGATAGAATCCACGCTGCTGATCCCGCCTCGCGCACCCTCCGCCATGCAGTTCATCGCGGCGGCGGCGCATGCGAAATCGAGCTGGCGCTCCAGCGGCCATCCGTGCAGCAGCGCAAAGATGAAGCCGGCGTGAAAGATATCGCCTGCTCCAGTCGTGTCGACTACCGGAACGCGATAGGCAGGCGCGTAATGGACGCTCTCTCCATTCCACGCGAGCACGCCGCCCGGCCCGAGAGTGGCTGCTGTGAGCTGGCATCCATAGCGGGCCTGGATCTCACGAAGAGCCTTAACAAGATTTCTTTCGCCGGTTAAACGGGCAGGGAAGTCGCGGCTGACGATCAGATAATCGATCTTCTCGATTAGTGCATCGACACCTGGATAGATTTCATCGAGGTCGGCAATTACAGCGAGTCCAGCTTCGCGAGCCCAACTGGCCGCCTGGATCGCCGCAGCCGTATCGTGCCCATCGACATGGAGTGCACGAGCATCCGTAATCCAATCGCGGCGCAGCTCTTCGGGTTGAAGAATCAGCCGTTCATCCCGACGGCACAACACGGTTCGTTCGCCCTCTGGGTCAACCATGATCAGCGATTTTGGGCTTGCGGCGCCTTTTACGTTGATGAGCTTGGCTTCAACTCCCGTCCGGTCGAACTCACGACCGTGCAAACGCGACGCGTCGTCATCGCCGAGCTTCCCAACATAGCGCGTGCGTAGGCCCCAGGTCTGACACGCAACGACGGTCGATGCGACCTGTCCGCCAGGCATAAGAGATTCTGCGTCATATTCGAGCTTCGACCCGCGCTGGGGAAACTCGGATAGGCGGATCAAAGTGTCCGTCGCATTCAGGCCCACGCCAACGAGGTCAAGGCTTTTGGGGTAATTCATTAATTCAATTGTAGTGCGCCTGGCTCAACCGCCGCGAAGAACACGGCTGAATGGCTTCAAACCGTGATTGTGACCTCAGCGTGCGTCTTCCTTGATTCGCAGGCGTGAATCACGCCAATGGCAGAGTTATATCCGACGTGCACGTTGGCAATTGGATCGACGTTATGCCGGACGCAGTAGATGAATGCGCGCGTCGCCGCGGTCGTGGGATCTTCGTTGGTTACTTGCACAGGACTGCCGGCACCGCGATAAGGCATCTCATTGCTGGGATTGTAGGAAGCGGTGGTGATCACGCCCTTGGCATCCCGCGCGATACGTTCGATCTTCTTCGGCTCGTAGAAGAAGGTTGCATCCTGAAGTGTGATGTTCAGCGACCCTTTGGAGCCATAAAACCAGATCTGGTCGCCCATCTTGGCGTTGTCTGTGACTGAAGTGAAGACGAAGTGCCGGCCACCGGGATAGGTGAGGATGGCCTGTGCGTTGTCGTCGGTCTCGCGGCCATCATGATAGCGACAGATCGATCCTGAGCCGAGCGCGGTTACCGGTGTAGCACCGAACACCCAATTGGCTAGATCGATGTGATGTGAACCCAGTTCAGCGATAAGTCCAAGCGACCACTGATTGTAAAGCCGCCAATTGATGAGGCGTTCCAGAGATGGATCGGGCACGGGTCTGCGCCAGTCGCTGTTGCGGTGCCAATAGCCCTGGATGAGCGTGACTTCGCCGATCTCACCGCGCTGAACACGAGCGACGGCTGCACGAATCCATGGCGAGTAGCGGTATTGATGCCCGATCTGGAAGATGCGCTTCTGCTGCTCGGTGGCGTCGACGATCTGCTTCGCCTCGGCAAGGGTATATGCCAGGACTTTTTCTCCGTAGACATGGTGGCCGGCAGCGATCGAATCGAGTACGTGTTCTCCATGGAGACCGAGAGGAGTTGCGATAACGACTGCATCGAGGTCTTTACGTTCCAGTAGATGGCGGTGGTCCGCGTGCCGGGGGACCTCGTACCCACAAACTTCATCAACCTCGGCAAAGCGTGGGGGATAAACGTCCGCCGCAGCGGCAATGCGAACGCCCGGAGTTCGGAGGAAACTGCGCACAAGTTCTTTGCCACGGCTCCCCGCGCCGATGATACCCAGGCGTACGGGCGATTTCTCATTGTTAATGGCGGTCTGGCGCGCTGTCTCAACATCGGCTGGAAGGCTCGCCTGCGGATCGGCCGAGAGGGCTGCCGGCATAGTCATTCCTACGGCGGAAGCAGAGAGTGTCTGGAGGAAAACGCGACGGTCGATCATTACATTACTCACGAGGGGATACTTTCTTGTGCGGTCGGAGTTTGACATCAGGACACGGAGATTCCGGCCAGTGGACGGCCAGGCAACCAGGATTGGGAGTCTGTGTGAAGAGAAGCATTCGTGTCCTCGGGAGGGCCGAGAAGAATTCTTTCGACTCTGCCGGTGTGAGCACAAAAGCAACTGTGGATAGCGCGTCACTGTCCGTCGCACTGGGATCGATGACAGTGGTCTGAAGCATGCCTTCGACGGGGCGCATCGTGTGCGGATTGAAGATATGGCAGTAGCGGTGGCCGTCGTGGATGAAGAATTTCTCTGTGCATGCTCCGGTAGAAAGAGACTCGTCTTTGAGTAAGACTTTGCTCGCCACGGCACCTGCTTTGTGTGGATCGGGGACGAGCACGGGCCATCCAAATTCACCCGGCGGAGCACCGATGGCATAAAGCGTGCTGCCTCCCGCCGAAAGCAGTGCTGCTGTGACGCCATCTTCTCGCAGACGCGCAACAGCTCGGTCCACAGCGAATCCCTTGCCGATGCTGCCGGGGTCAAGGTCCATCGGCATGCCGTTGCGAAATCGCACGGTTCGCGTTGTGCTATCCAGCATGATGTTACGCCAGCCTATTTTGTCGCGAAGTGCCAGGAGCTCCGCATCTGAAGGCACACGACCGCTGTGGAAGAAGAATCCCCACGCGCGCAGTAGCGGCCCCACGGTGATGTCGAAGGCTCCATTCGACTCGCGGCTCCAGTAGAGGGAGCGTTCGATGAATGCGAAGGTCTCTGGATCAGTAGTGACTGGATGCGAGCCGGCGTCGCGGCTGATGCGCGATAGCTCGCTGGACGGCATATAGTTGCTCAACTCCTCGTCGATGCGATCTATGACATCGAAGGCATCCTGCGAGAGTTGTGCGGCACTAGGCTCGTCACGCGCATAAATATCCAAAGTGAATATGGTTCCCATGGCGGAGTGGGTCTCGCGAAATGGCTCTTGAGCTCCAGAAGCTTGAAGCAGGAGCACGAACGTGAAGAGCATGGATTTCATTAGTCTGTCAGGGGATGTGTTCCCGTTGGTCACATGTTAGCGCCCGAATTGCAGGTCGGGCTCGTTGCGCGGCAAATGGGCCTTCGTCGTCCTGCTACCTTGGTGCAAAAGGAATGGATATGACTCGTCGAACTAAAGATGCGATCGGCCCGCGAATTTCGGAGCACGACCCGGGCCAGCTGCGGCATTTGTTGCGCACGTATCCAGTGATCCCGGCGCTTCGCTCGCTGACCGATCTGTCAGCTGCTGCTGCCGCACCGTCTCGCGTGGTTTACTTGCTGGCCGCGGCCCTTTCGACGTTGGATGAATATCTGCATACGCTGCGTGAGCAGGATAAGGAGGTGCTGGTCAACCTTGACCTGTTTGCCGGCCTTTCGCGTCACAGTGAGTCGGTCGCATACGTCGCGGCGAGCGGCTGCGCAGGCATCATCTCCACGCATACCGATGTGTTGAACCTTGCGCGCAGTCACGGCTTGTATGCCGTGCAGCGAACATTCATGATCGACTCGGACTCGGTGAGCAGCACTATGCGATCTCTGCACAGGTTTGTTCCCGACGCACTAGAGTTGTTGCCGGCTCCCGTCGCGCCACGAATGTTGCCTGCATTGAGGCAGGATTATCCAAACATTGCAGCTGTTGGCGGCGGGCTGATCTCGGGGCTGGAAGAGGCAGATTCACTGATCCGACAAGGACTGGATGCTGTCTCCACCGGTAATCCGCAACTATGGTCAATCTCCTAGCACTTGCGTTTCACGGGATAAAGCATGTAGCCTCACTGCTGCTGCGGCAGAGTTCTGAAAGCCGCCCGAGAGTTCTGCAGGAATTGGCAGAATTCACGGGCGGCTTTCTTGTTTTTCCGTGGACACGCGATTGCGGAGAGTTGAATGAGCACACGCGCCGAAAAGTTCGCACGGCTGGAAGAGTCGAATAAGGACAAGCTGGATATTGTGATCGTCGGTGGCGGGGCCACAGGGCTAGGACTTGCTGTGGACGCCGCAACCCGCGGCTTTCGCACCGCTCTTGTCGAGGCCGGAGACTTCGCGCAGGCGACTTCCAGCCGCGCGACCAAGCTGGTGCACGGAGGTGTGCGGTACCTCGTCAGCGGGCAGTTGCACCTGGTCTATGAAGCGCTTCGCGAACGAAAGATCATGCTAGAGAACGCACCGCACCTTGTTCACGCGCTGCCATTCGTCACACCTGCCTACAAGTGGTTCGATCTGCCCTACTACAGCATTGGCCTGAAGGCATATGAAGTGCTTAGCGGTAAATCATCGCTTGGTCCGACGCGTGTCCTTTCAGCAGGAGAGACGCTCGAGCGCGTGCCTGGCATCGCTACAAAAGGGTTGAGAGGAAGTCTGTTGTATTACGACGGCCAGTTCGACGACGCCCGGCTCGCGTTGGCACTCGCGCGCACGGCAGAGGATCACGGAGCTACCGTGCTCAACTATGCCCGTTGTACGGGGCTGCATAAGCAAGGCGCTAAGCTTAGCAGTGTCACAGTGGAGGATATCGAGACAGGCCATTCCGTCGAGGTTCACGCCAGTGTTTTCATCAACGCTACAGGGATTTTTGTAGATGACTTGCGCAGGCAGGATCAGCCATCGAGTCCACACATGCTGTCGGTGAGCCGCGGTACGCACATTGTTGTGCCTGGTGAGGTACTTGGGAATGGAAATGCGATCATGGTGCCCAAAACTCGCGACGGCCGGATCATCTTCGCGATTCCGTGGCTGGGCAAAGTCGTGATCGGCACAACTGATCTGCCTGCTTCCTCTGTTGCGATCGAACCAGGTCACGAGGCACGCGAGATCGATTTCCTGCTCGAGACGATCAATCCGTACCTTGCGCGTCCTCTGGAGCGCGCCGATATCCTCAGCGTCTTCTCAGGCCTACGGCCGCTCGTCACTGGCGGTCAGGCGAAGACCTCCAAACTCTCTCGCGAGCACACGATCGAGGTTGCAGCGAGCGGCCTCATTACAGTGGCTGGAGGCAAGTGGACGACGTATCGCCGGATGGCGGAAGACACTCTTTCCACTGCGATCGGTCACGGAGTTTTACCTGATCGGCCCTGCGTTACACGTTCAGTTCGCCTGCACGGCGCGCCCGAACAGAGTCCATCGACTTCTCCGTTGTCGCGCTATGGCACTGAAGCCGCCGAGATCTCTGATATGTGGGTATCCGATCCGCAGATGGCGACCCTTCTGGATCCAGAATTGCCTTTCACGCACGCGGAAGTGATCTTCGCTGCACGCTATGAGATGGCTCGCACCGTCGAGGATGTGCTTTCGCGCAGAACGCGTGCATTGCTGTTAGACGCCAGGGCGGCGCAGCGATCGGCACCTGCCGTCGCCAGACTTCTAGCAGCCGAGTTGGGCCGTGGCCCCGAATGGGTCGAGCGGGAAACGCGGCGCTTCATCGAACTTGCACAGCAGTTCTACTTCGTTTCTGGCAGGGCTGCCGATGCTAATTCCGGTGTACCTGCGGGAATCCCCATCGGCTGATCGCCTGCGATGATCTGCGCCGAAGCCCGAATACGTGCAGGTAAATATGGATGGATCAGGATTTGGTAGGCTATGCCGCCGAGCGCCCCGCCAAGCAGCGGCCCGGCAATTGGTATCCACCAATAGTTCTGCGGGGAAGGGAAGGCCGCGGCGCCCCAGCCCGCAAAGAAACAGAACAGACGAGGTCCGAAATCACGCGCCGGATTCAACGCCCACGCCTCGAGATAGCCCATCGAAGCGCCGATCGCCGCGACAAGAAAGCCGATGATGAGCGCGCCGGAGTTCGCTCCGGGCGCCTGTTCATTGTACTTTTCCGTGATCGCGAAGATCCCGAAGATGAGGAGCGCGGTTAGCAATATCTCATCCATGAAGGCATGGCGCGGCGTGACCGCAAGGCCAGGATGCGTGAAAAACACGCCTGCAGCCCCGCCGGCATTTCGCGCGATATGATGTGTCGCGTTGAAGAGATTGATAACAGGGACGTAGATCGCATACACGAAGCACGCGCCCGCGAATCCTCCCAGCGTCTGCGCACCAAAGTACGGCAGTACTTTTCTCCACGAGAACTTCCTATAGAGGGCTAGCGCAAGCGTGACAGCCGGGTTCGCGTGACAGCCGCTTACCGAGGCAGTTGTGTAGATTGCAATCGTGACTGCCAGACCCCACGCGATGCAGACGCCCCAGTAGGCCTGCTGGTAAGGGCTTGGGTCGTAGAGGCCGTACATCGCAGCGACAGAGTCGCCGATCGCGATAATGATGCCCACCGCCACGGCTTCTGATATCAGTTCACCCAAGAATGTTTTTCTCATGTGCGCTCGTCCTGTGATCTTGCCTTTTATTGTTGCTAATACTTGCAAACCGGTTCAGTCGACCCAATTGAAAGATCGCGTAACTGCCTTCTTCCATTGGCGGAAGAGCCGCTCACGTTCGTGCTCGTCACAGCGTGGCTCCCACGTTTTATCGACAGACCAGTTTGCAACGAGATCGTCTGTGTCCTTGTAGAAGCCGCAGTGCAAGCCAGCAGCGTAAGCTGCGCCGAGCGCCGTGGTCTCGCGCATAGAGGGACGGAGTACACGCCGGTCCAGCAGGTCAGCCTGGAATTGCATCAGCAGATCATTAGCGACCATGCCGCCATCTGTGCGCAATTGGTCGAGCCGAATATGCGAATCCGCTTCCATCGCCTCGATCACCTCGCGTGTCTGAAAAGCCGTCGCCTCGAGCACCGCACGCGCGATGTGTCCGCGGTTCGCGTAACGCGTCAGCCCGACGATTACACCCCGCGCATCATCTTTCCAGTATGGCGCGTAAAGCCCAGAGAAGGCAGGCACGAAGTAGACTCCACCGTTGTCTGTGACAGACTTCGCCAGCGGCTCTATTTCCTCGCTCCTCTGGATCAGACCGAGATTATCCCGCACCCACTGCACCAGTGCGCCCGTGATTGCGATACTGCCCTCGAGCGCATAGACCACCGGCTGATCGCCGAATTGATAAGCAATCGTTGTGAGCAGTCCGTTCTGCGACAGCACCTTGTTTGAACCGGTGTTCATCACCAGAAAACAGCCTGTCCCGTAAGTGTTCTTGAGTTGTCCGGGCTTAAAGCAGGTCTGGCCGACCAGGGCCGCTTGCTGGTCGCCGAGGATGCCACCAATCCGCAGTCCGCTGAGGCAGCCAACTTTTATCTCGCCGAAGTCGTGGCTGCTGGGGCAGATCTCTGGCATCATCGCTTGCGGAATCTCGAACTCCCGCAGCATCTCGTCGTCCCATGCAAGGGTTGATAAATCCATCAGCTGCGTGCGGCTCGCGTTGGTCACGTCCGTGCGGTGTACGCCGCCATCGATGCCGCCTGTGATGTTCCATAGCAGGTACGTGTCGATGTTGCCAAACAGAAGATCGCCGCGTTCTGCGCGGGCTCGCGCTCCGTCAATGTGGTCGAGTATCCAGCGGATCTTCAGGCCACTGAAGTATGTCGCCAGCGGCAAACCCGTCTTCTCGCGGAATCTATCCTGACCGCCCTCGGCAGTGAGAGCCGCAACATACTCTCCTACACGCGTGTCCTGCCAAACCAGAGCGTTGGTCACGGGTTCACCTGTTCGGCGGTCCCAAACTACCGTAGTTTCGCGCTGGTTGGTGATGCCAACTGATGCGATATCCTCGGACGCCACAGATCCCTTCGAGCACGCTTCGGCAATCACCTCCTGGGTGCGCTGCCAGATCTCGCAGGGATTGTGCTCGACCCATCCTGGCGCGGGATAGATCTGCTCGTGTTCTTTCTGAGCCATGCTCACCGCGCGCCCAATCCGATCGAAGATGATAAATCGCGTGCTCGTTGTGCCCTGGTCGAGCGCCCCCAGATATTTTGCCATCCGTTATTCCTCCGTGCGGAGTAAGAAGCTTATTCCGGATCGTGGAATGCATCCGGCCCTGCGGTCTCGCGCTGCATTGGCCGGCCTGACTTAGCCTCCGCGTAACCACCGGTAAACCATAGCAGCAGCAAGTCCTCTATACCATCTATCTCGTGTCGGCTGACGGAGTATTCATGGATGGCGGCTGCTGCGACAGAAACTCAAACTGAGCACGTGAGGCATCTGCGCCTGCAGTAATCGGATCGTCCAAGTGAATCACAAAACCGTCTTTGTCGTAGCGTGGCCATTGCGGTAGCCGTGGTCCATTCGGATCACCGGTTCGGGCGAAGTTAGTCCAGTACGCAATCATTTCTTCGCTCAGCTTGCGGTCCGCAGGTTCCCACGCCGCCCCTTGTCTCGCGTCGAGCGTTCCAAAGACATATTCCAACTCGTCCGAGTGGAACGCATATTTGCCCTGCGGATGGTTCGGTTCCGCTGGCGCAGGGTGATCGAAACGGTATCGATACACCGGAACCCGCCCTGTCTTTGCGTCAACCTCCGCCCATTTCCAAGCACCCATTGCGATGAAGGAATCAGTCGTCAAGTCGTCCGCCGAGCGTACTGCCTGCGCGTCGCTGTCGCCTGGAAATGCAGTCAGGAACTGCGCCCCGTGCTCTCCGTAATGCTCATCGGCATAAGCCTTCCATTTCGCGCTAGTCATGTCCTTGGATAAGGTTCCACTTCTCTCATCACGGTTCCAGCCAATGATTGCCGGCACATGCGCCTGCCGGCCGGCAGCATAAGCTTCGGCCACCGGCTCTGGAAGAAATGCTCCATCGACTACTGGCGCGAAGCCTATCGTCCCCTTCCTCTGTGCTGCCTCGATTAGCTTCTCGGCAGGTAACTTCCGCAGTTCATCGAGATTCTTTACTCCAAGCGAGTCAACCCACTGCTGGTCGCGTTTCACCCGCTGAGCGGTAGACATCATTGGAATCGCGCTGCCGAAGAATGCGCCGCTCTCCCCGATAAGTTTTTGGAACAGGCCGCGGGCCTCAGGAGCAGTCGTCAGCGCATTCACTGCGAAGGATCCCGCGCTCTCGCCGAAGATCGTGACATTCTCCGGATCGCCCCCGAAGCTGCTTATATTCGCGTGGATCCAACGGAGCGCCGCCACCATGTCCATCAGGCCATAGTTGCCGGAGTGCCCTCCAGACTCCTCCGCAAGATTCTCACTCGCCAGAAAGCCGAAGACATTAAGTCGGTAGTTGATCGTCACGAGGATGACACCCTTCGGGACAAGTGCGGAATTGGTATAGCGCGGTTCCGAGCTGGCGCCCGCAGCAAATCCGCCGCCGTGAATCCACATCATCACCGGCAGGTTGCTCGTTTTATTCGCCGACGCTGGAGCGTACACGTTTAGATAAAGACAGTCCTCTGTAGGTCCAGGGTCCAGGAAGATGTAGTCATTCCAGATGTGCCACTGTTCGCAGCGCCCCGCAAACTTCGTCGCATCGCGCATCCCTTTCCAAGTGGCCGGTGGCTGGGGAGCCCTCCAGCGCAACTGCCCAACTGGCGGAGCCGCATAGGGAAGTCCCAAGAACGCCTTCTGTGTGTCATCAAGAATCCACTTGCCCGCGACCTCTCCTTGCGCGGTCTTTGCAGTCGGCTGAGGAAGGGTAGCCGCCATTACGTTGCAGTGCAACGAGAAACATACAACGAAACCACAGAAGACGTACAAGCTCAACTTCTTTATTCGCAACGATGATCGAGAGATGAACATGAAAGGACCTCTTGCAATTCGTTGTTATTCCCCTGAATCAAGATGCCGTCGAAAAGACGCTCCTAAGAGAGTCTTCGCCGACCTGCAAAATTAGCGCGCCTACCCTAATGTTTTGCCTAAATGAAACCCGTGACGCCCAAATCTTTCTTCATGGCGCTGTGTGGAGAACAGCGAAGCGGCCCTTGAACGAGCTGACGCCGATTTACGTGATTCAACTCTAAGATTCCTTAGTCGATCTAGCTTCGCATGGTCGCACACTATTGATGCATGAAAAACCGCCCACGAGAGCGCCCAAAAGGGCCCCCGTGGGCGGTTCTATCTGGTCTCTACCGCGCAACAGGACGTTAGAGCATCGCTCTTCATCTTGTCAACGCTTTCTCGGGCCAGCCAAGATCCGATGCTCCGCATGAAGGGGATAGTGGGCTTCACCTTTCACCAGGCGAGGCGATCGTTGGCGCTAAGGTCCGGCTGTACAATCGCACGCCGCTCGCTCAGATGTTTCTGTGGTCGGCCAACCTGGCTGTGCGCGTCCATGATCAATATCAGGCGTTCCTTCCGTCGGATGTGATCTTAGTGGCCCCGACCACGCTAAGCGGGCGATCTCTTCATTTTCCCGTCGCACACAATAGCTATTACTGCGTCGACTATAGCCTCCGGCACGGACATCCCGGTTCCAACTTCTTATATGCTCACGGAATCGAAATGCGCTCGATTGAGGTATTAATAGGCTTGCCCGGCGCGAGCTCGACCTTTCGATCAACGATCGGGTCCCCGTCGCAGATTAAAAAGGCACGCATCTGGTGCTTTGAGGTAACACAAACACCGATACGTACCGAGTCACCGTCCGGCTAGCGGCTCATTAAGCGACTAAGGTCTGTGAGTGAGCGCGTCCACATGTCGTCGTACCAGTGGATCTCCTCTTCGCTGCGAAACCCGCTGTGTGTTAGGTCGAGCCTACAAAGCCGCCGCCTACCCCGAAGTCTGACCTGGACTGAGGTGGACGATGTGGTTACGTCCGTGAAGCTCCGCCAGGCAAGGTGTATCGAGTTCTCCGACATCGTATGAAAACGGATCAGGATGCTGCCGACGTGCTGCAGATGACAGTATCGGTCAAGCCGAAATTCATCAGGGCAATCCGACAGGCTGGCACGAACGGTAGTAGTGTCTGGCATGTGCAGCCACGCTTCAAGGTACTCGGGCAGAGTAAGAGCGTAGAAGAGGCAACGCTGGGCGGCGGCGATCTCTGTGGACAGATGAATTGCGAACGAGTGCCTGCTAAGAGGGTCGGAGGCAAAAGTCGAAATCGATTCGGCCTCGAGCGCCAATGAATTCATCGAAGAGCTCCCCACGCACTAGACAAGCTTCCTGCGAAGCATCTTCTTCGAGCGATACTAGCTATGTCGATCATTGTGTGACAGGGCGTTTGGTTTTGTGACGAGCGTCAAAAGCATGCAGATCAACTTCGCGCGAGCCACTCGTTGATACGTGTGCGATAGCTGCGGCTCATCACAAGCTTTTGCCCGTTGAGCAGTACGACGGCGGACTCGCCATTCCCCTCAGTACGGACCTCTTTTACAAACTGCAGATTCACAATCGACGAACGGTGGATGCGCAGGAATGTTTGCGGGTCCAACTTCTCCTCGATCCGCGCCATTGTTTCGCGCAATAGGTGCATCTCATTGTCGGTGGAGATGCGGACGTAGTTTTCCTCTGCGCCGATCCACCGGATCTGCGAAACGGGAAGAAAGATGATGCGACCTCGTGACTTGAATACGATGCGCTTCGAATATCCGTTTTCCCTCGGCGAGTGAGTTGTCTCGGAAACCCCAAATTGATCGGCTTTGATCTGCCTGCAGACACGCTGCAGTGCTACCTGCAACCGGTCGTTTGTGTACGGCTTAAGAAGATAGTCCGCCGCATCGATCTCAAATGCGCGGAGAGCGTAGCTATCATAAGCAGTGGTAAAGATAATCTGCGGCATCTTAAAATTGCCACGGTTCGAGAGCTCATCGATCACCTGAAACGCATCGCCGCCAGGCATCCGAATGTCCAGGAAGAGGAGACGCGGTCTTGTGCTGCGCACCAGCTCGATTGTTTCCGTCAGGCTGGCGCATTCACCCACGATCTCAATCTCCGGATCTTCGCGCAGCATCTGGCGTAGTTTCTGACGCGCAAGCACCTCATCATCTGCCAAAACTGTTGGGATCATCACGCACCATAGTTCACGGCCATCTCTGTTTCAGCGGGGCCACGCTGGAAGGGGAAGGTCAACATGGCTGTCACGACCCCAGGCACCCGCTCCTGCAGAATGAAGCTCTGTCTTTCCCCGTAATGCAACTGCAGGCGACTCTTTACATTTGTCAGCCCTCGGCCGCCACCGTTCGAGACATCCTGGATCCCGCTGCCGCTGTTCGTGATCTTGATGCACACGCGGTCGCCGATCCTTTGCGCCTCGATTTCCAGAAAACCATCACGATCCACACGCGAGATGCCGTGTGTGTATGCATTCTCGACGATTGGCTGAAGAAGCATTGCAGGGACGAGGGCATCATGCAGCTCCGGAGCAATTCGCACGTGCTCGCGAACGCGCCCAGCAAACCTTCGTTGCTGCATCGCCATATACATTTCGACAAACCCGATCTCGTCGCTCAGCCGAATCTGCTGAACGTCCTCGCGTTGCAACGTAATACGCAGCAGACTGGCAAGTTGTTCCAGCATTTCATCTGCACTTCCCACGTCGGTCCGCATCAGGCTGGAGATTCCATTGAGCGTATTGAACAGAAAGTGTGGATTGAGGTTGGTGCGCAGGGCGCTCATCTGGGCATGGACGAGTTCGGTCTTGAGCTGCTCCGCGGCAGTTTCTTTCTCACGAAGCCGGGTATAGTAGGTGGCGCCACGATAGAAAAAGAAGGCCACCCAAAAGATGATGATGCCATCGATCATCTCCTGGCGAAGGACCTGCCCGAGCCGAACCCAATAGCTCAAATGCGATGGGCTGATGGGATATTGCGGGAAACAAAGCAGCCAAAGCATTTCCTCCAGGACCGTAAGCGCTATGCTCAGCGGAAGAAGGTAAAGGAGCGTTTGGAGGACTTTCACCTGCAGAAGCCATTCCCCCCAGAACCGAACCAGAATCCAGAGGAATGCAGCCCAGATGATGTACATCACCTCCCACGCCCATAGAATCTGTCCGAAATGCAGATGCACGTTGAGGCGATGGATCTCCGCCCAGTCCTGCACAGAGAAC
Organism: Acidobacteriaceae bacterium; assembly: GCA_035944135.1. Taxonomy (NCBI): domain Bacteria; kingdom Pseudomonadati; phylum Acidobacteriota; class Terriglobia; order Terriglobales; family Acidobacteriaceae; species Acidobacteriaceae bacterium. The sequence goes on along the minus strand of DASZBM010000001.1, from coordinate 23,808 downwards.
AGAACGCCCATCAACAACCAGGCTGCCGCAAACAGCAACGGATGCATATACAACGGCCGACGTGCAACGGAATAGGTATAGGACAGTTTCAGACAATGCCCTCCTTCGGAGCCTCCAGTAGTTCTGAATGATTAGCCATTGTCACCAACGCAACATGCTATCGGATAGCAGAATAATTAAGTCGGCCACTTAAAGTTTGCGCCGTAAGAGAGTGATCGGCGCCTCGTCCCCGCCAATCGTCGATTCGTCACAAAACACGAGTGGCCGAAAGAGATTCTTTCGGCCACTGAGCGGTTGCGACAGAATGGTCAGAAGCGGAACTTGGCCCATAGAAGCAGGTGCCGGTTCATGGGCTCCGTGGCATTCGACCGATTCATGTAAGCGGGTGTGCCGATATCAAGAAGATTGATATCCAGCGGGCCGAGATTGTCGTGGTTTGTAAAGTTCTGCGCCTCCACTCTGAGAACAAGCATGCCGCGGTCGAGGTGAAACCACGACGAGGGCACGTCCTTTTCAAGGCTGAGGTTCCAATATTGTGTGCCTGGGTTCTCAAAGCTGTTCCGACCGATCTCAAATGGCATATATTGCGCGCCATGCGGCACAAGCCAATGCTCTTGTGTTGGAGGGACAGGGTTACCGGTGGCGGCATCATAATAGACGCCGGGAGTATACGGCGGCCCGAAATAGTATCCGTCAAAGGCGGCCGTATCGATAGGCTGGCTGGCATTGGCAACGAGCGGACGATCGTTCGCGGAACTACCGTCGTCGTTCATATCCAGACCGTTGAAGTTGAAAGTCGTATAAGGACCTGACTGCAGTTCCGTCGTTCCCGAGATCGTGAAGTGTCGCGTAAAGACGCTGAGTGCCGTATTCACGCCCTTCCTGCTGGAGTGGAATCCCCCAGGTGTCCAGGAGTAAATAAACGAGGCATATTGACGATGGTCCCAGACGGAGGGTCCCCAGTCCTGGTGGAGACCGTTGGGTGCAAGATTTGCCGAATACGATGTCGGTGATGCAAAGGTGCCAAACACCTCCGACGCGTCATCCAGATCCTTTCCGTAAACATAGACTGCGCGTACGAACAATCCATGCGAGTACTGCCGCGAAACTTCGACCTGCGCACTGTTGTATTCGGAGTCGGCTCGATTTGAACGGATGTTGATGATGCCCCGGCTCGGATTAATCCGGACACCATTCACCTCGTAGTTCAATTGCTGGTTAGCAAACAGCTTTTCACCGCGATTGCCGACATAATTTAGTGCGATCCTAAACTGGCCCGGTAGTTGGCGCTCAATCCCGAAGTTCCATTGCCATGTGAGCGGATTGACCATATGGTTCGACACGGTTTGCACCGTAGACATGGCGGTCAAGGTTGGTGAAATCGTGTTGAGCAGGCCGGTGGAGTTGCCCAATCCTCGTGGGCATGTGCTGCCTGTGCAGGTCAGCGTTCCCGTGGGCGCATTGGGCGCCGCTTGAGCCCCATTCGTGACGATGTTCGTGAAGTCTGTGTCGTAAAATCCGCCGAAGCCGCCGCGGAAAACCGTCTTGCCGTCTGCAAAGACGCTACCATGCGGATTCCAGGCGAAGCCGAACCGCGGAGCGATATTGTTCTTGTCGTTGATCACAGGAACGACGGTCGTGATGGGTTGATATGGGTTGTTGATATCAACCGCTGGATATGGCAGAGAGTTCTCGGGATTTGTCAGATAGTCGTAACGCAAACCCAGATTGAGCGTCAGCTCCGGTGTGAGCTTGACATCATCCTGCGCAAATGTGGCCGTGCGCCAGCTGTGCGGATCCACGCGCGTAGGTCCGAAGGTCTTGCTGGCTTGCCCGGAAGAACCTAGATAATTATCAAGGAAATTGTCCAGGGCCGATGCGCCTCCACCCGACGTGTAGAGAAGGCCACCATTGGCGTTTTGAGCCACGAGGTCGATCTCAATGTCGCGACCGACATCGGCACCGATGCGCCACGTCTGCCGACCGTGGGTCCAGCTCACCGTATCCTGGTACTGATACAGGTCCTGGATGGTGCCCTGCGGCAGAATTGTCTGGGCGAAGCCAAGCGGCGTCGCTGCCCCTCCGAATCCTTGTCCATTGAATGTGATATTCGGAGCTGTATAGAGCGGGTTAGCTTGGGACTGCGGCGTTCCCTGGAACAGAATGTCCAGCCGAGTTTCCGACGCACGGAACTCGTTCAGGAGCTTGGCGGTGAAGATGTGCGTCCACGCACCCTGACCCAGCTCCGTAGGACCGCCGACCTCGCCATCGAACCCGGGAAGGCCGGAGAAATTTACGCCCAGATCGGGCACGAAGTTGGCCCGATCGTGAAGATAGCGCCAAGAAAACTGATCCTGTTGCCGCGGCGTGAAATCAATGCGATAGATCCACTGTGTCTCAGGAGCTTGTTGTGCAACGGCAGGTCGCTCGAACAGCGCCGTAGTGATGGTGCAACCACTCGGACAGCCAGGGCGTGAAGTGATCGCGTACGCATTCGCCTCGCCGACGTTGACATAGCTGGTGAGGTAAGACCCGTTATACAGGTAGCTATCGAGCAACGTGACCTGTGGTCCGCCGATCGCCTGCAGTTGTGCGTAACCGGCAGCATCTGGATATTCAAACGCTCCCGGCTGCGAATTCCCAAAGTACCGTTCAACAACCAAGCCGCCGAATGCGAACAGCTTATTTTTCCAAATCGGACCACCTGCGGTGAAACCTGGCTGGTGCTCGTCGTAACGTGCCTTTGGGTTATTCGGATATGGTTTGCCCTTACGCGTGATGCCATCAAGAGAATCTAGCCCAGAACCTGAATAGAGCTCCCAGGCATCACCATGAAATTTACTGCTACCGCTCTTTGTAACCAGGTTCACAATCGCTCCGCCTGCGCGTCCGTATTCTGCTGAAGCGGAGTTGGTGATGGCAGTCACGGTTTCAAAGGCATCTGGGATCTGCGGATTGAAAGACTGGCCACCGATGCCGGTATCGTTTATGTCCTGCCCATCCATCATGAAGTTATTCGCGCGCGGACGGGTGCCATTGACTTCGATCTGTTCAAAGTTGCCGCCGATCCCGCCGAGTCCAAGATTGGAATCCACAACCTGAACGCCGGGGATCGTGGTCGCGAGCTCAATAGGATTCAGCGTGAAGATCGGCACACTCGAAAGCTCTGCGCTGCTGATCGTTCCCGCAAGCTGACCATTCTCCGTGTTGATCGTGTTCGAGTTTGCTTCAACCAGTACGGACTCTGACACACCGCCAGGAATCATCACAGGGTCATAGTCAGTCACGATCGAGGGCTGCACGTTGAGGTCCTGAACGACCTTCGTGACGAATCCGTTCATCTCCACTCGTATCGTGTAGAGTCCCGGATTCATCGCGTCGACGCGAAATGTTCCCTGCGCGTCGGAGTGGGAAGTGCGCGCGGCTCCCGTAGCCTGCTCGGTGATGGTTATTGAAGCACTCGGAATCACGGCGCCGGTATTATCACGGATTACGCCGGCAAGAATCCCTTTGCTGGTTTGCGCCATAGCTGCGAAGGAGCAAGCGGCGAGTAACAAAAGCAGGCTGAGTGCTCTGAATGAAGGCTTCATCTTTCCCCTCCGGGTACGCACCAGTTGATTGCCCTGCGTACAGCACTCTGGGCACTCTTTGTTGAGCAGCACTCCATTCCCTCCCCGGGGCGGCTGTACGCAGGGCCGTCACTGGCCTGCGTAAGCGCTGTGCATGTATATCGCCTATTGGGCGCATCGGCGCGTGGAAGTGACGTGCCGCAGAGGCGCGTGACGAGAGGCGACATCGTTGGGATGAGTCGGCGACACGTCACCTGTGGTTTGGGTATGAGCATCGCAATCAAGCCGCGATCATTCGGATATCTGTAGGTGGGTCCTGCTCGCGTATAAATTCACGGATTCAGGGACCAAAGCCGCAGTACCTGGGACGAATCGATTGCTAATGAAGAGGAGTGACACAAGCGCTTTTCATCATGGCAACAATTGTCAGCGTCCACCTCTGAAATTCAGTAACCCGTAGATCTGCTTCTGTGATCGCCAATAGGCAGAGATTGAGAGCGAAAATCGATCACAATAGATTGACATTGTCTTTGCGCGAACTTACGATGCTTTCATCGAGGGTTTGCTGGTCGCGGCAGTGCCAACATGTTTGAGGTTCTCTTTGCGCTTTAATTTGAAGCTCATTGCACAGCCCGTCGTTTGGGCAAGTGTGGGCGCCTTCTGTGCCTTCGCGCAATCACGTGTGACCGTTAAGATTTCAGACCAGCCCGGACCTCGAATCCCTCACGACTTCGCCGGACTCAGCTTCGAATCTTCAAACCTTAATCCGGACAAACGGGGACAGCATCTGTTCAGTCCCGACGACAAGCAGTTGATTGAGCTTTTCCGCGCAATTGGAATCCGCAATCTGCGCGTCGGCGGTGGCACCGCAGACGGTCCGGAGTTCAAAATCCCTGGCTCCGCAGATATCGATGAGCTGTTCGGCTTCGCAAAGGCGGCCGATGTGAAGGTGATCTACACCTTGCGATTGCTGAACGGAGACATGCAGCAGGATGCCGCTATTGCCCAATACATCGAAAAGCACTACGCGCCTCAGTTGATCTGTTTTCAGATCGGCAATGAACCCGACTGGCATTCGTTTCATACGTCGCGGGGCCTTGAGCGAGACCCGCGCATCGTAGAGACCACGCCTGACACACCGGGCACGGCTTATCCATCCTTTTTGCACGATTGGCGAAGCTTCGCATCTGAAATTGAGCGAACCACGGCCGCCGCAAAATTCACCGGCCCTGACACTGGGTCGGATTATCCGGTGCCCGGCACAAAAGACACAGACTTCGAAGGTCAATCCTGGACACAGCGATTCGCTCACGACGAAAAAAACTCCGGCAAGATCTTGTTCGTCACGCAGCACGACTACCCCGGCCAAAGCGCTGCCGGCGTCAGCGTCGATACCGCCGTTGAGTCGATGCTGTCTCGCGACTGGCCCAAAGAACGGTATGAGGTGCTCGTTCACCACGTTCTCGAGCCGGTCGAGAGCGAAGGCCTCACCTACAGAATGACCGAGGCGAACGACTACACGGGCGGCGTCGATGGCGCAAGCAATGCGTTCGTCTCCGCTCTTTGGGCATTGGATTACCTGCATTGGCACGCTGCCCACGGCGCTGCCGGTGTCAATTTTCACAATAAGAGCTGGATTTTCACTGACACCATTTACCGTTCAGCCGATGGAACGTTCCACTTCAATCCAAAGGCGTATGCATTCAAAGCATTCGATGTTGGCAGTCGGGGACGGATAAATCCGGTGTCGATTTCGAACAATGAAGGTGTCAACCTCACGGCGTACGCTGTTCGCGCCAAACATGAAATCTTCGTGACGCTGATCAATAAGGAGCATGGACCGGGAGCGCGAAGCGCCTCTGTAACCCTCCACGGTGGACATTTCACGGGCGAAGCCGAAGGGATGTTACTTGAAGCTCCACAAGCCAACGTAACCGCACGAGAAGACATCACCTTCGGAGGTGCTGCGATTACACCGAGCGGATGGACGGGTCGTTGGAGCAGGCTAGGGCGGTGTAAAGAAGATCGAGCGATGGTGCTCGTGCCTCCCGCATCGGCACTCGTCGTGAAGCTGGTCAGCCGATAACGGAGCCTCCAGCAGCGACTACTTCCATTAAGGCCAACATCAACCGAGGTTACGAATGCTTTACCGTCTTTCTATTGCATTGTTCGTTGTCTTGCTCTTCGCTGCCGTCCAACCAGCGAAGGCTGAAGATCACACGCTCTGGGAGATCGGGAAGCCCGATCAATCCTCTTACGAGTTTCACGCAACTCCGGCCCAGCACATTCTCTATCGAGTCGGAGAGAGTGATTGGAATCGGGACTGGCCGACCCTGCAGCGTTTGGGCGCAGCCTACGAGATCCAATTCTCGCTCAACGATGCCCCACGGGGACGCTTCGAGCTAAGAGCCGCCCTGCTGCTCCGAAATGAAAATCCCGACCTGCAGGTCGAGATTAATGGTCACCGTGGACTCGCAATCATCCATCCGCAGCTCTTTTACAACGGTAACGTGGGCGTATGGGATAACAAGTCCATTGTTCTTCCAACACAGTACCTTGTGAAGGGAACGAATACCCTCGTTCTTACCTCCGTCGAGCACAAACGGCCTACAGGCGAGACAGTGACGCCGGGTGGCCCGCTCTACTACGACTACCTGAGCCTCGTTCAGGACCCGCGCGCGAAATATGCAAAGGATGAAGTGGAAGCTGCCGTCACACCTTCGGTCTTTTACCGTCGCGCGGCGGACGGCGAGTTGGTCGAGCTAGTCGATGCCGATTTGCATTTCAATGGCGAGATTCCGTCGGGCAATGTCGACTTAAAGTTGCAAGGGCACACATACTCTGCAACATTCGAAGATCAGCCGCGATTCGGGGATTTCGCTGTCGAATACCAGATACCTGAATGGCAGGGAACAAGCGCAGCCACATTGGATGTTTCAGCGCCGACACGTAGGACATTCCATGTTTCTCTGACGCCTGAGAGAAAGTGGACGGTCTTCATCGTTCCGCATACCCATGTCGACATCGGATACACCGACTTCCAGGGCAAAGTGGCGGAGGGCCAGGCGGTCGCGTTGGAGGAGGCCTCGGGATTTATAAAACAGAATCCGGATTTTCGCTTTTCGACCGACGGTTCATGGAATCTACAACAGTTTCTAAACACGCGCCCTCAACCAGAGCAGACGCAGATGCTCGATCTTATTCGGGCAGGTAAGCTCGGTGTGCCCGCGGACTACTTCAACCTGCTCACTGGTTACGCTTCACTGGAATCTCTTTACCGGTCCCTCTTCTATACAAAGCGGCTCTCTGCTACGCAACACATCCCCTTCAACTACGCCGATACGACGGATGTCCCGTCCTACACCGGCGCTTACCCAACCGTTCTTGCCAGTTCCGGCATCAAGTATTGGGCAGTCGGCGGAAACCAGGACCGCGCGCCCGTTCTGTCGGGTGAGCAATGGAATCAGTTATCGCCCTTCTGGTGGAAGGGACGCGACGGCGAAAAGGTCCTGTTCTCCTACTCCTGGGGTTACGCGCAAATAGGGCGATTTTTCTCGCTCGATCCGACAAACACCATTATCCGCGCACAACTCCCGATCTTCCTGGCCCAATTTGATCGGCCGTCCTACAAGCCCGATGCCGTGTTAATGTACGGTGCCCAGGACGAAAATACCGCCCTTCATCCTGCGCTTGCGACCTTCGTGCCTGGATGGAATAGTGCGTACGCTTATCCAAAGCTGCAGTACGCGCTTTTTGCAGATTATTTCAATTACATCGACCAGCATTATGGCGACCAACTCCCTGTGCGCTCCGGTGACCTCGGATCGTACTGGGAAGACGGCATCGGCTCTGACGCGTACTACGCCGGCCTCGATCGCGAAAATCAGTCAGAAGCCATCTCTACCGAGATCGCATCAGCCGCGGCCCACACGATCAATCCGCAGTATCACCCGCCCGCAGAGGAAGTTCAGGCTGCATGGAATCACATTCTTCTCTTCGCCGAACACACATGGGGCGCTGGGAATTCCATCGGACAGCCCGACAGCATGGAGGCTGTGCAGCAACTCGCCGTCAAAGACAACTTTGTCACGCAGGCACACTTCGAGCTGGATGATGTCCAGCATCGATCGCTTTTCGAACTCACAAGAGCCATTCGTATCGGGAACGGTGGACTTGTCGTATTCAATCCGCTGAATTGGAAGCGATCAGGCCTGGTGGAAGCTGATCTTCGTAAAGGGGACGCAATTGAAGATCTGAACTCGCATCAGGATGTCCCGTACGAGATTATGACGAATCAGGAAAACTTCCTCCATGTGCGGTTCCTTGCGAGCGATATTCCAGAGCTAGGATATAAGTGCTACCAGATTCACGCTGGAAATCAGGCTGTGGCCGCAGTCGCCACCGAGCCTGACAAGGCTATCGAAAATCGCTACTACCGGATCGTGGTCGATCCGGACACCGGGGCCATCCGCAGTATCTTCGACAAAGATCTAAAGCGTGAGTTAGTCGATGCAGCCAGCCCCTACCGGTTCGGCGAATATCTCTATGTCACTGGCGGCGATCCGAACCACAACGGGCAATCGCAAATGATTCACCCGGATAAGGCGTTCCCGGTAGCGGATCTTACCGTTCACCAGTCGGTCAATGGAAAGTATTTAGGTGAGCAGAAGACTTTCTGGGGCCATGTAATCCGGCTGCAAGCGTCGAATGTGAATACTCCAACGATCTCCCTGGAAATCCGTCTCTTCGACGGCGAGAAGAAGATTGAATTTGACTATCACGTCAATAAAACGGGAACCACAGAGAAAGAGGGCGTTTACTTCGCCTTTCCCTCCGCCGTTGCACATCCAAACTTCGCCTATTCCTCGCAGGTGGGTTGGGTTGACCCTGCACACGATATTCTCCCTGGCGGCGACGCGGAGTGGTTCAGCGTGCAGCACTGGATGGCGGTGTACGATTCGAACCTAGAGATCGGGATCGTTCCCATCAATGCTCCTCTTGCTACCTTCGGAGACATTAACCGTGGTCTGTGGCCAGTAAACTTCGTTCCGAAGAGTGCCACGCTGTTTTCGTATGCGATGAACAACTATTGGCATACGAATTATCGAGCCGGTCAGGGCGGTGAGTTTCACTTCCGTTACGTGCTCACGAGCGCCCACAGCTTTGAGCCCGCCAATCTCACGCGGCTCGGAGTCGACAGTCAGCGCGCCTTATCGGCAGAACGAATCGCGAACCAGGACAAAACTGGCCCCGCCACCGGATCACTCCCCGCCGAAGGTGGAAGCTTTCTCCAAATAAGTAACCCGGACGTACTGCTTACAACCTGGAAGCTCGCGGAGAACGGGGAAGGGACGATCGTCCGGTTGGAGGAGATCGCAGGCAAACAAGAACAGGTTGCGCTCCATCTCTCGAGTGCCAGCCTGCGTTCTGCGTCGCTTTGCAACGCCATGGAAGATGACCTAAGCAGCCTGCCGGTAAAGGATCAATCGATCCAGCTTACGATGAAGCCCAACGAGGTGGTAACGGTAAGGCTCGTTCATTAAAGAACAGAGAGTGGTCGCCGCTGCTGAGACGCCAGAAAACGCTCCGGCGACGTCGTACTCGCGTCGATGCACCCAAACACAGGTTGGCGTGAACTCCGAAACTTCTTTTACGAAAATGTTGTAACCGGTTTCCAATTTGCATTGGTTTTATAAGCCGTGCATATTCTTTAGGTTAAGAAACAACAGCCGTGGCTGTGCGTTACCGGTAAAGCATCTTGACAGAAGCATTGCGCCGCGCGTAGTTTCGTCGCATTTAGTCGGCTCGATCCTGCTGCTGCGCTTTGACGCAGATGGGCGGTGACGTGTCACGGCCTCAACGATGAACCTCTTTGGAGAGACAGTCATGGACGCAAATGTGCATCCGGTTTTGGGATTCCTACGGACGGTAGTGCTGGCATTGCTGTGCCTCGCATGCGGGCTGGTGCCCGCGTCTGCTCAGTTCGGCTCGGCGTCGGTGCTTGGTTATGTCCGCGACAACACCGGTGCTATGGTGCCCGGTGCAACCGTGACACTCACCAATGTCGGCACGAACGTCTCCCAGACCGCCCAGACCGACAAAGAAGGCAAGTACGAATTCGATTCCGTGCCGATCGGGAATTATCAGATTTCGACCGCAGCCTCTGGCTTCGAGGGCACGAAAACCGACACCTTCAATCTGTCGACAGACGCACGCCAGCGCCTGGACATTGACGTGAAGCCAGGGGCGGTAAATCAGGTCGTCGAGGTTACCTCGGCGGCCGAGCTGCTCGAGACGCAGACCAGCTCTCGAAGCCAGGTCATCGGAACGAAGGAAGTCGAAAATCTTCCGTTGAACGGCAGATCATATGCTGACCTCGTGCTGTTAGCGCCAGGCACGCGTAAATCAATGTTGGAGAATCAGACCGCTTCCAGTCGTGAGGGTGCCTTCAACATCAACGGCCAGCGCTCGGAGTTCAATGAGTTTTTGATCGATGGCCTCGAGAACTCCAACTACGGCACATCGAACCAGGGCTTCGAAAACGAGAACATCTCGCCATCGCCCGACGCGGTCAGCGAGTTCCGCCTGGAGACGAACAACTACTCCGCCGAGTATGGTCGCATGCCCGGCGCGGTCATCAATGTGTCCACGCGCAGCGGTACCAACGAATACCACGGCCATGCCTGGGACTACATTCGCAACACCAGCTTGAATGCCGTTGGACCGATTGAGCCGATCACGAACCAAAAGCCGAAGCTCATCCGCAATCAGTTCGGCGGCACCTTCGGCGGCCACATCATCAAGGACAAAATCTTCGCCTTCGCCGACTATGAGGGGCTCCGTCAGATCTTCAATTATCAGCTCGCGCCAGTATCGCTGCCCAACGCGCAGCAACGTCTCGGTCACTTCTTCTACAACGGCGATCCGACCAAACCGATCCCACTCTACAATCCAGTCACCGGCGTTACGTACACGAGCGGCGATATCTCTTCCGGTTCAACGCCGTTTGCCTTGGCTGTACTTGCCGCTTTGCCCGCGAATAATGTAAGCTCCGATCCGACCACCTCCAACTACTACACCAACAACTATTCAAACGCTCCGCGCGGCAGCATCAACGACGACAAAGGTGATATCCGCGTTGACCAGCACTACGCGCATTGGCAACTGTTTGCTCGTTATACCGAGCACCGCGAAGAAATCTTTGATCCTCCCACAGTAGGTGGTCCTGCAGGCGGCAACGCAAACTCAAACGTCAATGTCCAGAACCGCCAGATCGCCGGCGGCGCAACCTGGATCATCAGCCAGAACAAGCTGCTGGACATTCGCTTCGGCTGGACCCGCAACATTGGTGCCAAATCGCCGTACACGCAGGGACAGCCCTCGCTTCTCACCAAGTACGGCATCACGGATGGCCTGCCAACCGATCCGAACATCGTCCGCACACTGAACGCACAGTCGATCAGCGGCTTTACGCAGCTCGGCAATCAGCCTGCGAGCCCGCAGTTCCAGGATCCCACCATCTTCAACCCCAAGATCAACTACACCTGGGTACGCGGCAAACAATCGATGAAGTTCGGTTACGAGCAGCAGCTTATACACACCCAGGTAAACGACTTCAATCCAAGCTACGGTCAGGACAACTATGCCAGTAGGTTCGCCGCGGGGCCGACGGTTGGCGGTAATCCCTTCTTCCCCACCTGCGCCCAGAACCCCGCCGTTGCCTGCCTTCCGGCCGCTTCCACTGATACTCAGATCGCCCAGGCTCAGGAGGTCGCCGACTTTCTTTTCGGCAACCGCAGTTCCTACTCGCTCACCAACTACACCATTGTGAATCTTCGTCAGCGCTACTTCGCTGGTTATTTCCAGGATGACGTCTCACTCTCACCAAAGCTGACGGTGAACGTCGGTCTCCGCTACGAAGTGATGACCCCTCAGTTCGAGCGCGACAATCACCTCGCCAACTTCAATCCAGTCACGAACACGCTCACGCAGGCCTCAAACGGCAGCATCTACAACCGCGCGCTTGTGCATGTCCCCTCTAAGAACCTCGCGCCGCGCCTGGGTCTCGCCTATGCGCTCGACTCAAAGACTGCTCTTCGCGCAGGCTATGGTCTGGTGTTCGTACAGTACAACCGTGAGGGAGGCGAAAATAACCTGACCTACAACGGTCCTGATGTAGTCAACGCCTCCATCAACAACCCAACTCCGTTCGTTACGCCAGTGGGATCCAACCTCTGCGTGAACGATACGCAGGTGCAGACGAACTGCTTCCGTCAGACCCAGCAGGGTTATGCCGCCGGCCTGACCAGCCCCGCTTACTTCAATCCGCTGAACGTTACCTCTCGCTACATCCCGCCGAACTTTGCGACCGGTTATGTGCAGAGCTACTTCGCAGGCGTGCAGCGCCAGTTGCCTGGCAACATCCTGTTGGATTTGGCCTATGTTGGCAACGTGGGCCGCCACATTCAGGTTCTGGCGGACTACAACCAGGCTGCCCCATGCCTTCTGGCTTCGGTCACGGCGTGCAACGCGGCCGGTCAGACGTATCAGGCCCGCCGGCCCGTGCCGACCTTCGGTGACATCGAGATTGCGCTGAATGAAGGCTCTGCCAGCTACAACGCACTACAGCTCAAAGTCGAAAAGCGATTCGGCGCGCTCTACCTGCTCAATTCATTCACCTACAGCCGGGCTTTCGATCTTGCTTCCGGCCATCTGGAAACCGGCAACGGCGACAACTCGCGCGTGAACTTTGCCAACCCGCGCAATGACTACGGCCCATCAAGCTATGACCAGCCGATTGATAACACCACCTCGATCGTTTGGGATCTGCCTTACGGTCACGGTCAGCGTTGGGGGCATGATGCGAACGGCCTGATGCAGCAGGTGCTCGGCGGCTGGGAGCTTACCATGATCAACACCATGACCAGCGGCCTTCCGTTCAACATCACCTATTCGAGTTCCGCGTCGAGCTCTACCGCGGCCGGTCCGCTGTTCACAACGGACCTCGCGACTTTGCGGCCACAGCACCTGCCCGGAACACCGTGGCGCAACGGGAAGTCCTCGTGGGCGAAGCCGACGAAGTACACCGGCCTCCAAAACTACCTCCCACTGGCTAGCTACGTTGTCCCATCCTATGCGCTCTACGGAAACACCAGCGCGTATGGCAACGTCTCGCGCAACAACCTGCGCGGCTTCAAGTACTTCGACACCGACCTCGGCCTGCACAAGCAATTCGGCCTCGGCTTCGAACGGCTGAAGCTCGATTTCCGTGCGGAGGTTTTCAACGCGTTCAACGTCACCAATTGGCAGGCGCCCGACAGTGCCATTACCGATGGCAGCTCGTTCGGCTCTATCACTAGCTACTTCCCGGCGCGCCAGATGCAGTTCGCCGGCAAGATCATCTTCTAAACTGCATTCACTTCCTCAGGGAGCAGTATTCTGCTCCCAAACTTCTTGGTGCACGGCACATCTCTGGATCAACAACGAAAGGACGAGCATCGTTGCCTGCAGATCGACTGAAAAAGGGGCTCAACAATTGGACGGTTCCGGCTGCGCTTCTAGTCGGATTCAGCGGGATCGCGACGTTCGCGGCAGCGCAAACGACCGCTGCGCAGGACAAGCTGGTACACCTGAACCAGATCCAGGTAATCGGGTCGCACAACAGCTATAACCTTGGGTTTGCGCCCAGCGAAGAGAAGTACGCGCGCAGGCAAAACCCGAAAGCATATGAAGGTCTCGAGTATCACCACGCGTCGCTAACCGCCCAGCTCGATGGCGGCGTTCGGCAGCTCGAGATCGACATCGCCCAGGATCCCAAAGGCGGCCGCTTCGCCCATCCCAAGATTGTTGAACTGACGAAGCAGGCCGGTCTGCCGCCCGATCCGGACTTCGATCCAAATCACGAGATGGACAAGCCGGGCTTCAAGGTCATTCACATCGCGGATCTGAACCAGCGCAGCTCCTGCCTTCTACTCACAGATTGTCTGCGCGAGATTCGCGCATGGTCGAAAGCGCACCCTGAGCACGTTCCCCTGTTTCTGTTGATCGAGACCAAACATGGACGCACGCAATCCATCCCGAACAGCGTAGAAGCCGAGCTCTTCACGACCGAGACCTTTGATCGGCTCGACAAAGAGATTCGTTCGGTCTTCCCGGATCGAGAAATGATACTGCCCGACGAAGTTCGTGGAAGCTATCCCACGCTGGACGCCGCCGTCCGGGCAGGGAATTGGCCCACGCTTGCAAAATCCCGCGGCCGAGTGATCTTTTTGATGGACCAGAAGAACGCTGGACCGCCCTATACCACCGGTCATCCTCTTCTGCAGGGACGTGTGTTGTTTACCAACTCCAACCCCGGTAAGCCGGACGCTGCTTTTGTCGAAGAGAATGAGGGCTCGCCGCAGGTTATCGATCAACTCGTCCGCCAGGGCTATATCGTTCGCGCGCGCGCCGACGAGAACACAATGGCCGCACGCACCAATGACACAACTCGAAGAGATGAGCTGCTACACTCCGGTGCGCAGATGATCAGTACCGACTATCCGCTCTCGGAGCCATCGAAATGGACCGGGTATAGCGTCGGTTTCGCGGGTGGCCTGCCTGCCCGCTGCAACATCATCAACGCACCGCCAGGTTGCCGGGATGATTTGCTTGCCCCTGGTGCAAAGAGTGGAGGCGTACCCTCGCCAGAGCATCATCCTACAGTCGCTCGGTAACCGGGGCTGAATCTATATCATCGCTGTGGACGTCAATACTTTGTAACCAAGCAACTGCGAGTGTCTGAACGGCGTGCAATGCGTTCGTCGTGCCTCGCGCGGAGAGCTTTCTTGGCCATTCGTCTCAAAGATATCGCGAAGGATCTGGACCTATCGACAGTCACAGTCTCCAAGGTCCTCCGCGGCAATCGCGACGTCAGCGAACGAACGCGCGCGCGTGTGCTCAAACGCATGCGAGAGCTGAACTATAAGCCCAACATGCTCGCGCGCGGTCTGGCTAGCGGCCGTACCTATACCGTTGGCTTGGTTGTGCCGGACCTCGTGCATCCATTCTTTGCGGAGTTCGCCAAGGCTCTAGCCGGCACGCTTCGCCATGCTCAGATGGGCCTGCTGCTCGCTTCCTCGGAGGAGAACCCCGAGCTGGAGCAGCAGGAGATCAGGACTCTTCTCGGGCGCAGCGTCGATGTACTGCTCATCGCATCTTGTCAGGCACAGCTCAAAAGCTTCTATCAGCTTGGCGATGAAAAGACACCATTTCTCCTCGTTGACAGAAACTTCCCCTACCTGTCGGCTCACTTCGTCGGATCGGATGATTACGAGATTGGCCGCATTGCGACAGAGCACCTGATCACCACCGGGCGAAAACGCATCGCGCACATCGGCGGCCGCTCTATGAGCCCCGCGATTGAGCGGCGGCGAGGCTATCGGGATACGCTTCACCGGCATGAAATCGAATCGCCCGAAGAGCTCATCGTTACACGAGAGCGCGTTGAGGAATCAGGCGACGAGTCAGGTTACCAGGCCATGCAGGAGTTGCTGAAGCTCCGCACCCGGCCTGATGCAGTTTTCTGTTACAACGACCTCACAGCCATCGGCGCTATCGAGGCGGTGAGGTCGGCTGGCCTCGCTGTTCCCGAAGATGTTGCCATCGTCGGTACCGGCAATCTGCGCTATGCGAAATACCTGCGCGTGCCGCTCACAAGTGTTGATCAACAGCTCGAAGTGCTGGGATCACGCGCGGGAGAACTTGCGCTGCAGATTGTGGCAACGCCTGATCTGCCTGTCAGCTCCATCCTCTTGCCACCGAAGTTGGTTGTCCGGGAATCGAGTGTCCGCGATTTTCCGGGCTCACCCGTCGGTCCGCTTCGCTAGGCCGCAAGTTATTGGCAGTTCGGAGCTACACCTGGTCGCTCGCCCATTGCTGAGAACCCTTCTATACTGAGGTGAATAACGTTCTCGAACGCCTCTCTAGGGACGACAAGTTCGAGTTCATCTTCACTGACATCACAGAACAGACGAAAATCGCGTCAGTCTGGGAGGCTTCTTGAAACCAATCAGGCCCGGGTCAGAACTGCCCGAAGACCTTCAAAAGCTATACACGACGCGTTTCACTGGTCACGAGAACTATCGGAACCGAATCTGGAAGCTGCTCACCTCGCAGTTCTTCTCGAAGTGGGTGAAGCCCGCGGATGCCGTGCTCGACCTCGGTTGCGGCTACGGCGAGTTCATCAACAACATCACCGCGGACAAGAAGTACGCGATGGATCTCAATCCAGCGACCAGGAAGCAGGTCGGACCCAATGTGGAGTTCCTGGAGCAGGATTGCAGCATGCCCTGGCCATTTGAGGACAACTCCCTCGATATCGTCTTCACTAGTAACTTCTTCGAACATCTCCCGACCAAGAAAGTCCTGCTGCTCACCATGATGGAAGCCCACCGCTGCCTCAAACGCGGCGGCCGCTTGATCGCCCTGGGGCCGAACGTCAAATTTCTTCCCGGAAGTTACTGGGATTTCTTCGATCATTACCTCCCCTTAACCGAACTGTCGATTGCAGAGCTGATGAATCTGAGCGGCTTGCAGGTCGAGCAGTTAGTTGATCGATTTCTGCCATACACCATGTCCATGGGGCAGCAGCCGGCTCTTTGGAAGGTCGGTCTTTATCTCAAGCTCCCACTGGCTTGGAAACTCTTCGGCCGCCAGTTTCTTGTCGTCGGGCGCAAGCCGGTATTAAGCGACAACACTCCCAGCGGCGAGTGAAGTTCTAACCGTTAGAAGATGTCTATCGAGACCGCTGCCCAAACCGTGACACTCATCGCTCCCGTAACCAAGGGCAAGGCCGTTCGCGAGTTTCGCATCGAGGCAGTGCTTTGCGCATTGGGCGTTGTGGTCTGCGAACTGATCAGCAAGCCGTTCACTACGATGAGCATTTGCGACGACGGGCCATACATTCGTATGGCTCACACCTTCGCGAATACAGGTCATATCGTTTACAACGGTTGGGGCGCCGCGCTGATGGCCGCTCAGCTCTGCATCGCTGCCGTCTTTATAAAGCTCTTCGGCTTTTCCGCCACCTGCGTCCGCATGAGCACACTGTTGCTTGCCGCGGTCACGGCTTTCGTCTTTCATCGCACGCTGGTCAGAACCGGCGGCTCCGGCCGGAACGCCACTCTTGCCACTCTTGCTGTCGTCCTTTCGCCGCTTTATCTAATGTTGTCGGTCACATTCATGACCGACATCGCCGGTCTCTTTGCCACAACTCTCTGTCTCTACGGCTGTGTTCGTGCGATAGAAGCATCCTCCGATCGATCCGCAATCGGTTGGGTCTGTTTTGCCGTCTTAACGTGTGCCGTTTTCGGCACATCCCGTCAGATAGCATGGCTCGGCGACATCGTCATGGTGCCTTGCGCACTTTGGTTGCTGCGCGCCCGCAGGCGCGTACTGCTGCCAGGTCTGGCAGCCACCGCGATTTCATTCCTCTTCATTCTTGGCTGCATGCACTGGCTCGCCAGGCAGCCTTATGCAGTTCCCGTACCGCTCATTGTCAGGCCGTTTCCTCTGCGGGTCGCACTATTGCAGTTGAGCCTTATCCTTCTCGAGATCCCTTTCCTCGTCTTTCCTGTCATCGCACTTTTTGTTCCTGGCATCTTCAAGACCAAGCGCTACGTCGGTTACCTGCTCTTGGCTGTGCTGGTCGCGTATGTCGCCATTGCCTTCCACTGGCGCAAGGAGCTCGAGCCACTCATCCGCCTCGAACCGACAGCAGCCAGTGCGGGCAGCTTCGTCAATGTCTCTGGAGTCTTTTCGGGACTCGCAGGCATCCCCGACTTCCTACACACAAAGCCAAGAGTCATCCTGACCGCCCTTTGCATTGCGGGGCTGCTTGGCGTCATAGCCGTTGCATTTCAGGCGGGAACCGCTAAGTCCGCACCGTTGACAGCCGGCAGCGGCCCGACCTGGAAACAGCTCGGTGTTCTCCTCTTGCCGTTTTCTGTCGCCTACCTGGTCCTCTTGGGAGCCACCGTCGGAACCACCTACAACATCTACGACCGCTACGCCCTCAACCTTCTCGGTCCAGCCATGATCGTCCTCGTTCGCCTCTACCAGGAGCGAATGCAACCTCATCTCTCATTAGCGTCCGTCCCACTGGTAGCCATAACGTGTGTGTACGGGATTTTCGTCACTCACAACACCTTCGCCCTTGACCGCGCACGCGTTGATCTCGCCAATGAGATTCACGCCAGCGGCGTGCCATTCACCGCCATCGACGGCAGCTGGGACTACAATTTCGACACCGAATTGGACATTGCGACTCACCTCAATAACCGGCTTCTCAAAGTCCCCGCGAACGGATACATCCCCCCGCCTCCTCAGCCGGCAGATGATTGCCTCGCCACCTGGTATGCCTACACGCCTCACATCCACGCTCTCTATGGCGTCTCGCTTTTCCGGGATATCTGCTACGGCGAAGCTCCATTTGCTCCC
The DNA here is from genome assembly GCA_035944135.1 of Acidobacteriaceae bacterium. Classification (NCBI taxonomy): domain Bacteria; kingdom Pseudomonadati; phylum Acidobacteriota; class Terriglobia; order Terriglobales; family Acidobacteriaceae; species Acidobacteriaceae bacterium. Next base: position 5,761 of record DASZBM010000001.1, on the reverse strand, counting down.
GTCCAATACCGCCCCTGGCCGCTCCGCAAGCCAATCAACCTCTACGCCGTTCGTTACCTCCCGCCGGGCCGCTAATCGCTGGCCCCGCCAGCACGAGAGGATTGGTCAGTAATCGGCTATTCGCGAGCCGCAATCCAGAAATCTGCGCTTTCCAAATTTCTTATTTACAAAGATATGTTCCACGTGGAACATTCTGGCCCAAACCCGCCGAGGATCGCCGCTGTGCGATTTTCTGAACAGACGCGTTCACAAAATAAAGAGCACATGCGATTCGCACGCTGAGCGCACTCGCCTGTTATCTCGTTTACTTGCGTGCTCACGGCTCTCGGCAATACCGGCGCCTCGCCTCGCAGCTTTGCGGATATTATCCTTGGCGCACGCGTCATTGGCTTCGCATACAGGCGATCATCTTGCCGCAGATTGATTCCCTCTTTGAGTTCACGATTCTGTTCGCGTCTGTGGTTGCGGCGGGCGCGTGGGTTCGAACGTAAGGTCCGCGCATTACATACGCTGAGTCAACCGACTTTGCTGGTGTTACGGCCTCGGCCGAGCGCGGCCGGAGCGGAAAACTCTGCGCTCACGGTTCAGGCCCTGCTTAGCGCTTCACTACTTAGCGTGGGACACCACCCACGGGCGGACACGACCCTGCTGGTGGGCTCCGGCGGAGAGGATTCAAAGACGTCGACGACATAGTGCTAACTAATCCATTAGTTGCTCGTCTGAGCATTTGAGGGACGAAATTGCCGCCGAAGCGCTCCAACACGCTGACCGAGGCTGAACTGAGGCTCATGCGCCTGTTATGGGCGCGCGGCGAGTCGGCAGTCTCTGACTTGGTGCAGGCGCTGCCCAAGGAGACTCGGCTGGCCTATACCTCGGTGCTAACGACCATTCGGATCCTCGAGAAGAAAGGGTACGTCCGGCATCGGCAGGAAGGGCGCGCCTTCCTGTATAGCGCCTGTGTCGCGGAACAAGAGGCTCGGCAGAGCGAGATTCGGCATGTATTGCAGAGGTTCTTTGGGAACTCCCGGGAACGGCTGGTGTTATCGCTATTGGGCGATGCGGATGCCACGCCGGAAGAGCTGGAGCGATTGAAGAAAGCCATTGCCGAGGCCGCTCCGGGCGAGCACGAGCAGCCGGCAGATGCGCTGGAGGAGGCGTAAGCGATGGCGCCTGTTCTCGATGTGCTTCATGGGGTCTCCCCGGCTGCAGCCGGCGTACTTGTAGCGTCGGTTTGGCAGGGAGTTTTGCTGACGGGAGCTGTCGGGCTCTGCTTCCGGCTCGTACCCGGAGTGCCGGCCCGCATGAGATCCGCCGTGTGGACGGCAGTCCTTGTGCTCATCCTGTTTCTGGCAGGCCTTTCAGTGATCGTCCCCCGGACAGGAACGGGCGGCGGCAGCGCATTGCATCTGGCGGATGCCTGGGGCTTTGGGCTCATGTGCCTGTGGGGTCTGTTGTCCCTATTCCGGTGTATACAGCTCTGCCTGAGCGCCGCGAGATTGCGTGTGCTGGCCCGGAGTGCGCAACCGGTCGAGGTAGATCCGGCGATCGCGCCTCTCTTGCAGTTCGGCAGGCGTAGAGTGCCGCTCTGCGCGTCCGAGCTTGTGGACAGGCCGAGTGTCGTCGGGTTCCTGCAGCCGCGAATCCTCCTCTCGCCAGAGTTGTTGGGCAGTCTTTCTCAGCCGGAGTTGGAGCAGATTGTTCTGCACGAGATGGGGCATCTTCGCCGCGGCGATCATTGGACCAACCTGCTGCAGCAGGTGAGCCTGGTGCTGCTGCCGTGGAACCCGGCTGTCTTGTGGCTGAACCGCCGGCTTTGCTTTGAGCGTGAACTGGCGTGCGACGACCGGGTTCTGCGGGCCACAAAGGCGCGGAAGGCCTATGCGGCCTGCCTCGTGCGATTGGCAGAAGACTCGATGTTGCGACGAGGGATCTCGCTCACGCTCGGGGCGTTGGGAGCGTTTGGATATCGGGCGCGCGAGTCCGAGCTGGTGACCCGCGTCCGGCGGATTCTCACGACGGCTGAGCCCGGCGCGGCGCCGAAATTCCTGGGGGCTGCAACCGGAGCTGTACTGGCCGGGGCGCTGGCTTTTTCGGTTGTGCTCGCGCGAAGCCCACGCCTGGTCCAGTTTGGCAGCGCGTCAGCGACCGTTGCGGCTGCGAGCTCGTTCGAAGCGCCGGCACTCGCAGTGAACCGAGTTAATCGAATTCAGGGCGCGAGGCCCACGCTGGCCAAGGCTGTGATGTCAGTTCCGGGCGGTGCGCATGCAGTGTTGACAACATCGGTGATGCACAAGCATTCCGTCCGGCGGCGGACGTTGCGCGCCGGGCAGACAGAGCCGACGATGCAAGTGCCCGTGTGGCGTGATCGTATGACCAACCTGAGGCCCGTGGTGACGCTCACTTCGGCTGACGATTCGCAACAACTTTACGCAGCCTTCCCGGTGCAGGGCGGCTGGATCTTAGTTCAACTCTAACCACAACCACCCGGAGGGGTATTTGCATGTCTCTATCAACTAAATCTTTAGTTACAGGCGCTGGCCGGTATGTGGCGCCTGCTGTTCTATCCGCTGCCGTGGCTGTTGGAGCCGTCGCGCTGGTGAATCACAACGCGGTGCATGCTTCGGCAGTTACGGCTTCTCCGCTGGACGACCATAGTGTTGCCGCGCTGACTGCGCTGGACAGCGCGATGGAGGCGGTGGCCGCTCGTGTGACGCCCGCGGTCGTCAACATTGCGGTGACCTCGAGACCTTCCATGGACGAGGTACAGCAGCAGGGTGGCGGTGAAGGCCAGATGCAGGGACTGCCTCCGGGACTGCAGCAATTCTTTGGACCTGGCGGACCGTTGGGAGGGTTTGGCGGCGGTCGCATGCAGCCGCAGCAGCCTCAGTTGGAGCATGGAATCGGCAGCGGGGTGATCATCTCGCCCGATGGCTACATCGTGACGAACGATCACGTGGTCGACGGCGCGAAGGACATCAAGGTAACGCTGCATGATCGTCGCGTGCTGAACGGCCGGGTTGTGGGCGTGGATAAGCTGACGGACCTTGCAGTGGTTAAGGTCAACGCGCACGATTTGCCGGCGATCTCTTGGGGCGATTCCAGCAAGCTGGAGCCCGGAGAGACGGTGCTCGCATTTGGCAGCCCGTTCGGTTATTTCCAGTTCTCGGTCACACGCGGCATCGTGAGCGCGGTCAATCGGCCGAATCCATATTCCGATAACGCCCGGAAGCCCGGCGGCTACATCCAGACAGACGCGGCGATCAACCCCGGCAATTCCGGTGGCCCACTGGTGAACGCGCACGGCGAGCTGGTCGGGATTAATACGTTCATCATCTCCAACAGCGGTTCCTTTGCCGGCGCCGGCTTCGCGATTCCGTCGCAGATGGCGCGTGCGATTTCGACGCAGCTCATCGAGCACGGAAAGGTGGAGCACGGTTACGTTGGCATTGCAATGAACGATGTGACGCCGGACAACGCCAGGTTCTTCAACCTGCAGGATGCGTCCGGTGCGATCGTGGCACAGGTGACGCCGGACTCTCCAGCGAGCCGCGCGGGGCTGAAGCAGGGTGATGTCATCACCACGCTCAATGGCCAGCGGATCGCCAACAGCAGCGCTTTGCAGGTTGCCGTCAGCGAGCTTGCGCCGGGAACCTCGATTTCGCTTGGCGTGCTGCGCGATGGCAAGCCGACGACTATTGACGTCAAGATTGGAACCTACGGTGGCGACCACCAGGAAGTCGCAGACAACGACGGCGAGGGTGGCTCTCAGACCGGCAAGCTCGGCCTTGCGGTTGGAGACCTGACGCAGGACGTTCGTCAGCAGCTTCAGGTTCCCGACAACGTGCACGGAGCTGTCGTGGAGAACGTTCGTCCGGCCAGCCCGGCAGATGATGCGGGACTACAGCCTGGCGATGTGATTTTGCAGGTAAACCGCAAGCCAACCGGCTCGGCGAACCAGTTCGCCAGCCAGATCCACCAGGACACGAACAGTAGCGATTTGTTGCTGCTTGTCTGGTCCAAAGGCAACGCGAGCTACCGCACCGTTCACTCGGATGGCGGCCAGAATGGCTGACAAGTGTGACCGGTAAAATCGGCGCGGATCAGTCGCCGGAATTCCTCTTCGGGCGGTGGGTGGGTGCAACCCATTCACCGCCTTTTTCTTTTAAACCTGCACGTTGTCGCGGCCAAGAAAGAATTGGACAGGAACTCAGTCTTTTGCAGGCCGAAAGACTTATCGCGAATTCCGGCGTTTCGAGAGATAAAAACGGAGAGACCGAACGATCCGGTCTCTCCGTTGAGATGCGGTTTTCAGGGGTTTAGAACTGACCCCAGAGGAGCTGGTTGTAGACGTCGTGATGGAACTGGACTTCGCAGCCCTTGACGATGGTTCCGAGCAGGCGCGGGCAGCGATCCGCCGAGCCCTGCTTGAGGTCGGCGTAACGCGCCTTCACGTCCGCGCCGAGCAGCTCCGTGGTCCACGCGGAGTTGCGGAAGTCGTCGAGCGCGGTGTAGATGTTGTCCGGCAGATAGCGCTTGGCCTGGCGCAGGTTGGGGATCTGCGCGATCTTGCCGGTGAGGCCCGTCTTGAAGACCGAGAGCATCACCAGGTATGGGTTGGCGTCCGGGCCGACGGAGCGAACCTCGACGCGCGCCGACTTCTCGTTGCCGATGGGGATGCGGACCATGGAGCCACGGTCGACCGGCGAAGCCATGATCTGGTTCGGTGCCTCGAAGTGCGGGTCGAGACGGCGATAGGCGTTGACGGAAGCGTTCAACAGCAGGCAGATGTCATTGCCGGCCGAGAGGATGCGGTCGACGAAGTCCCATGCGAAGCCGGAGACCTTCTCGAGACCGTTGGGATCCCAGAAGATGTTCTTGCCGTCCTTGGTGACCGACACGTTGGTGTGCATGCCCGAGCCATTCACGCCGGTGACGGGCTTGGGCAGGAAGCTGGCCGTCATGCCCATCTGCGTGGCCACCTGGCGGCAGATCAGCTTGTAGAGCTGGATCTGGTCGGCGGCCGCGATGGCGTCGCCGTAGCTGTAGTTGATCTCGAACTGCGAGGGCGCCACCTCGGGGTGGTCCTTCTCGTTTTCGAAGCCCATCGAGCGCTGCACTTCGGCGGTGAGGTCGATGAACTCGCGCAGCGGATCGCCGGGCAGCGAGTGGTAGTAGCCGCCCTGGTTGACGTATTCGAACTTGCCCGTCTCGTGATACTTGCGCTCGGCGTCGATGCCGTCGAACAGGAAGCCTTCGATCTCATTGGCGGCATTGAGGGTGTAGCCGTTCTGGGTGAACTGCTCGTTGGCGAAGGTCTTGAGCAGGCCGCGAACATCGCCCGTGTAGGGCGATCCGTTCTTGTCGATCACCTCGCCGAACACCAGCACCTTGCCGGGGCCGAACACGTCGGCCGGCGCGTAGTAGAACGCGCTCCAGTCCAGGCCCAGGCGAAGATCGCTCTCCCGCTGCGCGGTGAAGCCGCGGATCGACGAGCCGTCGAAGGTCAGATTGTCGAAGCTCTTGATCAGAAACTTCTTGTCGTAGTCAAGCATGTGCAGCCGACCCTCAAGGTCCGAGAACAGCACCGTAACCGCCTTCACGCCCTTGGTGTCGGTCAGCCACTTCACACGCTCTTCCTGCAGCTTGTCGATCGCGACACGCTTCTTACGCTGGTCCTTGGCCTTCAGATTCATCTCCTCAAGCTCTTCATACGACAGCTCGAGAAAGTTGCGGTATTCGCTCGACATAGCACTCCTTGGGG